>NZ_AXBB01000004.1 GCF_000473105.1 Phaeobacter inhibens DSM 16374
AGTTTGGCGTCAATGAAAAACGAGTGATACCAATAAGATAGGGTAGGTGGGCGCAAGTCGTGGCAGACCGTGCAGATCGCCCTAAGCGCTCTCATAACCTGAAGGTCGTAGGTTCAAACCCTACTCCCGCAACCAAATATACCAAGCAATAACGCAACAGCGCCCCAAGGGGCGCTTCTCGCGTTTGTAGCCAGAGATGCCCGGAAACACTACAGAAATATAAGGCGCGTTAGGTCGGGGTAAGGCTCCCGATCCTATTCCAAAGCTCATCAGCAACAACACCGATCGCCTGGTCCCTGCGCCTCATCTTGAAGAGTGTGGTCCGGCGCAGGGGGAAACCCTCTAGGTTGAGGGAGAGCAGGTCCCCGGATCGCCGTTCCTCAACCGTCATGTGGTCGGGCAAGCCGCCCCAGCCAAAGCCTGCGAGGATCACTTTTTTCTTGGCGGCAAGATCGGATACGGTCCATTTCAGCCCGCCTGCCAACAGGTCGCGGCTTTGCTCATGGACCGCTGTGCCGGAGTCCGCGGCGACCACTTGCACATGACCCTGCATTTCGTTGGCTGCCAAGGCGCGGGAGGTGGCGGGCAGGCCCAGATCTGGGCTGGCGACCGGTCGGATCGTGACCTCTCCGACTGGTTCCGCCTCCACAGTATCGAGCGGCACCCCGGCCAGCGAGGCAAGCGCGATATCGGCCGTGCCCTCCAGCAGGCGGGCAATCGGACCACCCATCATTTCCATCCGCAGCCGCAGGTGGGTCGCCGGGTGGCGTTGCCCGGTGTCTGCAAGGGGCGGCAAAAGAAGGTCCAGATCCATTGTGGCGCTGACGGCGATGGTCAACTCCGGCTCTTCACGAGCGCGCAGCCGGGCCGCAGTGGTGCGCAGCCCTTGCATCTGGCGTAGCACTCTAGACGCTTCGCGGTAGAAAATTTCCCCTGCCGGGGTGAGGACCGGGCGGTAGGCCTCGCGGTTGAACAGCTCCAGCTCCAGTTGTTCTTCTAACTGGCGGATTGTGTGGCTGATGGCGGATTGTGATTTGTGCAGACGCTCAGCGGCGCCGCGGAAGGTGCCGGTTGAAACAATTGCGTCGAGAGCGATGAGCTGGTCGTGTTTCATGGCGGTGCAACATGATCCATTTTTCTAATCGTTACTATGAGAACACAATATTATCAATCGATCATACGAGACGGTAACCAGTGGGCATCATCATAGGAGATCGTCATGAAACTCTACTACAAACCCGGAGCCTGCCCACTGGCCAGCCATATTGCCCTGCAGGAGACCGGCCGCCCCTTTGAAATCGAGGCTGTCGATACTGCCGCGGGTCGGACCGAAGGTGGTGCAGATTACCTCGCAATCAATCCAAAAGGTTACGTTCCGGCGTTGCGTCTGGAGGACGGCAGCATTCTTACCGAAGGACCGGCCATTTTGCAGTATATCGCCGACAGCCACCCGGAGGCTGGCCTGGTGCCAGCGGCGGGGACCTTTGCGCGCGCCCGGATGCAGGAACAGCTGAACTGGATCGGGACCGAACTGCACAAAGCGTTCGGCCCGCTGTTTCGCGAAGGCACCAGTGAGGCTGGTCAGGACGAAGCGCGCGTTGCTGTTGCGGGCAAATTCGATCTGATCGAGACGCAGCTGGAAGATGGCCGCGAATGGTTGGTTGCGGATCAGTTCTCTGTTGCGGATGCCTATTTGTTCGTAGTCTCGAACTGGGCCAATTTCACCGGTATCGACTTGGCGCGTTGGCCCTACCTCGCGGCCTTTGTGAGCCGAACAGCCGCCCGCCAATCTGCTCAGGCGGCGATGCGTGCAGAGGGGCTGATCCAATGACGCCTGTTGATCACAAAGAGGTCGGTAAGTTGATGGAAACCTATTTCGAGGGCCTCCATCAAGCCGATAGCGCCATGCTGCGCGACGTCTTTCACCCGCAGCTGGCATATGTCTGCGCTACCGAAGGAGATGAGCTGTACCTTGATCTTGAGACCTACATGGCCCGCGTGGATGGAAGAGAGCCGCCGGCCAGGCGCGGCGAGCAGCGCGAGGAGGAGGTTCTGGAGGTGGCCTTTGCCAGCGATCGGCTGGCCTGCGTGAGCGCCCGTATGACCATGATGGGACGTGATTTCCATGACCTTCTTACTCTTGTTCGTCACGGTGCCGAATGGCGTATCGTTGCGAAAGTGTTCTCCTATGTACCAGGAAAGGACTGAATGATGCCTTATGTGAATATCAAGGTGACCCGCGAGGGTGGTCCCGATGGCACTGGTCCCAGCGCTGAGCAGAAAGCACAGCTGATCAGCGGCGTCACCGGTCTATTACAGGACGTTCTGGGCAAGTCCCCGGCGACCACATTTGTGGTGATCAGTGAGGTGCCGCTGGAGGATTGGGGCATTGGCGGCCTGCCGGTGCAGGAGTACCGGAGGCAGGTGCAATGAAGAAAGGACTGAAAGAGGCGTTGGAGATCCGCTGGTAATCCGGGCGATGTACCGCTTTCCTCGGGCAGAATAATCACGGGCACAGGCGGAGAACTCCGCCTGTGCCCGTCGCCGCTGGTATCAGAAAATGGCATGATCCAGGACGAGTTTGCCGGTAAGTCCAGGGGTTTCCAGCCTGCGGTGTGCCTCTGATATCTGATCAAGCGGCAGTATCTCTTCGACCTCGGGGATCAGGTCGCCTTGTGCCAGCCAGTCTGCCAAGGGCGCCAGAAGGTCTTGATTGGCCGGGTTCTGAACTGTCACAGGCGTGATGCCGCGCGCGGGGGTGAAGACCCCTCCCGGCTTCCACCATTCTGGAACGATGGTCACATAGGCGCCGCCATCCTTGACAGCTGCAAACGCCTTTTGCGCGTGCTGGCAACCGCGTACATCAATGGCCCCATCGACACCGAGCGCATCCGGGGGCGCCAGTTTGAACCCCAGCAAGGGTGCAATTTTCGCAGCTATTGCGCCGACCGCCCCCTTGGGATTGTTGATCAGGATAAGGGCACCCGGTGCCAGATCCAGCGCCTGAAGCGCCGCCAAGGCGGTGCTGCCGATCAGCGGTACCGCTGCGGCAGTTGTGATGGGGACCGCATCCGCGATTTTTACAACCTGGCTGGCTGGCAGCGCGGCAAATTGCGCATGGGTGCCGACCAATGAACCCGGCTGAGGCGAAATGGCCATCACCCGATCGCCGGGCGCGAAGCCATCAGTTTCTGACCCAAGCGCCTCGACCGTACCAGCGGCATCCCAGCCCAGGACCATCGGAAAATGGGCCGTGTCATCAGGCAGGATCTGCCCTGAGCGGACACCAGCATCCACCGGGTTCACACTGGATGCGTGGATCCTGATCAGCAGCTCCCCGGACTTGGGATCCGGGCGCGGCAGTTCCGTCATTCGAAAGACGTTAACATCGCCAAAGGTCTCGATAATTGCAGCCTTCATTTGTGCCTCCTTTATTTGTAGTGATCGTTAAATAATGAGCCGCTTGTCTGGTCAAGTATTTTTGTGTAGTGATCGATAAATTAAATGGAGGTGACCTTGGGACGGCAGCGGAGTTTTGATACCGAACACGCGATTGAGCAGGCGATGCTGCTGTTCTGGGAGCGGGGGTATGAGGCGGCATCCATGGCCGACCTCAGCGCCGTCATGGGGGTGAACCCTCCCAGCATCTACGCGGCCTTCGGCAACAAACAGGCGTTGTTTGAACAGTGCGCTGCCCACTACGCGCAAAGCATTGCAGCCTACGCCCCGCGTGCCCTTGACGAGGAAACAACCACCGCCAAGGCATTGCGCCGCTACGTGGCAGAGGCCATTGAGGCATTCTGCGCCGAAGAAAGACCCAGAGGCTGTCTGCTCGTCAGTGCTGCAACCAATTGCGGAAAAGGCAGCGCAGGCGCTCAGGAGCTGTTGACAGGATACAGGCAAGCCAGCGAGACGATGATCGCAGATCGCATCCGACGCGGTATCACAGAGGGGGACATGCCTGCTTGCACCGAGCCCGATCTACTGGCGAAATACGTCGCGGTTCTGATCCAGGGGCTTGCAGCGCAGGCGCGCGACGGGGCTACAGCGCCTGATTTGGGAAAAGTGGCAGAGCTGGCACTCAACCAGCTTCCTGTGTCATCATAACACTCTGGCCGTCGCTACCATGCGGGACAACCCATCGGCCTGCTCAGAGTTAACGCACCGATGTCTTTTGGATGGCTGCGTCTCGTGTCATTGATCTAAGCGGGCAATCAGTCCCGCAATACCGCAGCAAGTGCCGCAGCCAGATCTCTCGGGTGGACGGGTTTTTGCAGCAGCGGGGCCGTGACCGGGCCCATCTCATCCGGCGTGTATCCGGTGAAGCCGGAGGTGTAGATCACGGGCATTCCCGGATGGACCTGGCGGATACGGTTGGCCAGTTCAAAGCCGCCGATGGAGCCTGGCATCACCACATCGGTCAGCAGCAGATCGAACGGGTTGCTGTCCTGTAACAGCTCCAGCGCCTGTTGTGCTGAGCCGACCGACAGCACCTGGTAGCCAAGCGTCACGAGCATGTCGCGGGTCATCTGGCGAAGATCCGGTTCATCCTCCGCCAGAAGAATGGTCTCACCGGCGCCTTTCTCAAGGGGGGTGTCAGGGGCGGCAGCTTTGGGCAGGCTCAGATCGGAGCCGCGCGGCAGGGTCAATTGCACAGTGGTGCCGCCGCCCGGTTGGGAGTAGACCCGCAGATCGCCGTTTGAGTGGCGGGCAAAGCCATACACCATTGACAGCCCTAGCCCGGTGCCCGAATTGGCGTCTTTGGTGGTAAAGAACGGGTCGGTACAGCGGATCAGCGTGGCGTTGTTCATGCCCGGACCATCATCCGTGACAGAGAGTTCAACATAGCGGTGGTTTGCATTGGCAGCAGAGGTGCCCAGACCTTTGTCGTCGTTTCTGCTTTTGGCCCCCGGGCGGTCTTGCGGGGCAGCTACTGGCCGGGCCTTCAGGGTGATGCGGGTGCCGTGACCGCTGCTCATGATGGCATCGCGGCTGTTGAGAACCAGATTCATCAGCGCGGTTTCCAGCTGTGCAGGATCGCAATAGACCAGCAAGTCGGGATCGGCCTCCTGCACCTGTATCTCAATCCGCGTCTCGAGCATCGGGCGGATCAGGTCGTGAAACTCTGTCAGAGTTTCCTGAACCGGTTTGGCCATGGCAAAACCGGGCTGACGTTTGGCAAAGGCCAGCAGCCGCGTTGTCAGCTGTCGGCCCCGGTTGATGGTGGTTGTTGCAATGCCAAGGAACCGCGCCCGGTGCTCGGAGGTGGTTGCGGTTCCTGCGAGATCCACCGCATAGAGCAGCGATGCCAGCAGATTGTTGATATCATGGGCAATACCACCCGTCAGCTCACCCAGCGCATCCAGCCTGTTCCTGCGGTCGTTGACCTGCCGGTTTAGTTCCTCGTTGGTGACATCGTCCAGCACCAACACCAAGGCCACACCTTGGTGTTCGTTTTTCGGAACTGCGCTTCGGACCCGGACATATCGATGGTCATCGCTGTTGGCGCTGCGCCGCAGCAGATGGGTTTCTCCTGACAGGACATGGCCCGAACGGGCGCGCTGCAGCGGATCGGCGCTGGCAATCAACGGGGAGAGGGTGTCCTTATCGAGAAAGCGGATCGCCTCGGGCCAGGCAAACGGGGTCTCGGCGGATATGTCCCCCAGCATATGGCGGGCGGGGTGGTTGATCCGGATGATCTGCCCCGCACGGTCAAAGGCGACAATTCCGCTGGTGGCTGCGTTCAGCACCACTTCCAGTTCATCCCGGATCTCCGCAATCTCTGCGGCGCGTCTGGCCTTGTCTGCGGCGATGCGGCGGCGCGTGCGCAGTTTGTTCAGACCGAGCACACCCAACAGCGTCAGCAACCCGCCACCGATAGCATAGCCGAGCAGGCGCAGCCGCGCTGCATTCCAGAGTACGGGGGGCTCGAAATACTTGCGGCGCAGCTCGGCATATTCGGCGGAGACCAGATATTGCGGCAGAGCGAGATCCAGCTTGTCACGAACGTCACCCAGGCCAAAACGCAATGCCGGTGCGCGTTCATAACTCAGCAGTGCAGGCAGCACCTCAGTCAGAGCGTCGCGCATCCGGAGGTTTTCGGCGGCCACCAGCAGCTTATCCGGGTGATCGACCACCGCATCGACCTGTCCCGTTTGCAGCGCGGTCAGCAGGGCTGGCACAGAGCCCATCGGGACGACCTGCCAGTCTAGTGCAGCCCCCATCGCCTGCGCAGTGGCGTTGTCAGCACGCACCCCGACCCGGCGCGCGCTAAGGTCCTCCGGTCGCGTGATGCGATCGGCCAAATCCACCTGGGTAAAGAGGGATTGCTCCGCCGCCAAAATCGGATGCGCGAAATCCATCTGTGCCTGTCGGGTGGCGGTGATCTGGGCTGCGGGGAGGATGTCGTAGGTGTCCGATTGTGGCCCGCGCAGCCAGGCCTCTTCGCTGATGGTCTGAAACTCCAGCTGCAACCCGGTGCGCCGGGCGAGGCCGCGCAGCACGTCAACCGCGAAGCCGGAAACCTGTCCATCGGCATTGATCACCTGATAGGGAGGAGAAGGGTAGACACCCACCCGCAGCACATCCGGAGCAGGCAGCGGGATATCCAGAAAATACTTCAGCAGCAGCGCGTCGAGGCGCCGGTCCTGCTTCATCCGGTCAAGCGCGGCTTCGATGTCTGGCATCAGATCAGCACGGCTTTCATGGAGGGCGACGAGCCGGTCAAATTGGCGCAAGGGCGGGTTGAGAAAGCTGACCCGCCCATCGACGGAGGCCAGCTTCGCGATATTGAATGCGACAGGTTCCGGGATTAGCACGGCGTCAACCCGGTGAGATAGCAGCGCCATGACGGCGGCTTCGGGTGTCGTGAAATTCACCGTGGTATTGCGGGCAAGAAACGCCTCCTGTTCAGAGCCGACCGCCGGTGGCACGATCCCCACGCGTACTCCGCTCAGCGTTGCGGTGGAGCGGCCCTGCACCGTGTCCGTCCGCATCATGGGGCGGAGTGTTTCGCTGGAAATCGGTGTTGAGAACAGATTGCTGTTCCGCAGTGCGGGCAGTTGGGCGATACCGGCAATCAGATCGGTGCGCCCTTCGGCCTGCGCCTGTACGAAATCACGGCTCGAAGTCACTGGCACCAGTGTGATGCTGGTCCCCAACTCGGTTGCGAGGTCCTGCGCTAACTCTACCAGAAATCCGGTTTCCTGGCCCTGGCTGTCGCGCTGCGCAAAGGGAGGAACCGACAGGAAGCCGATGCGCAACGGGTTCGGGCCGTCCTGCGACCAGCCCGGCAAGGCCATAGTCACCAGCACAAGAAAGGAAAACAGGAACCGGATTGGTCTCGCCATGTAGAAGGCTCCGTAACGCGCTGGCTCAGATTGGGATCGCGGATTGCCGCCATGTTATAGGTGACCAGCCGGGAATGTCAGGCAAAACCGACCTCAGCTCCGGTTCTGTAACCGTTATGGCAGCTCGGCAATTGATCAAGCCCCGGACGCCGGGTAAAAGGTTTGCGGGAAAAACGGCAGTGCATCGATGTCTCGTTCGGGGCAGTATCGCCACGCTGCGGAGGAGCGACGGATATGGCCAACATACTGGTTCTGGAAGATGATGAGATCTTTGCCAGCCTTTTGCAGGTCTCCTTGGAGCAGGCCGGTCACTTTCCCATCATCTGCGAGGACGCGACCGAGACGATTGCCCAGTACAAGGAATATGACTTTGATCTGGTCATCACCGATCTGATCGTGAAGAAAAACAACCGCGCCATACCGGATGGGGGCGTGATGGTTATTTCCTTCCTGCAAGGGCTTGCCCGCGACGGGTACGAAATCCCGCCGATTATTGCGATGTCCGGGGCCACGCAGCGTCCGGGACTAGAGCAGTTACTGGTCACATCCAAGGATCTTGGCGCAACGGCGACATTGACGAAGCCGTTTGAGCCAGCAGAACTGCTGATCCTTATCAATCAGCTGCTAGAGCGCCCGACCTGATCAATGCCCAGCGGCCGCTTTAGGGGGCAATCTGGATGCCGGGGGATAGAAAAGGCGCAGCCCGAATGCGGGATGCGCCTGATTTTTTCGGTAGATGATCTGGTATCAGCGCCGTTGCATGGTGCGGGGCATCTCCGACAGGATCTCGGCGCCGTCTTCGCGCAGGATCACGATCTCTTCCAGACGCACGCCAAACCGGTCCTTGAGGTAAATCCCCGGTTCGATCGAGAACACATTGCCTGCGCGCAGCTCAACATCAGAGGTGGCGGTGATATAAGGGGGTTCATGCACGTCGATGCCTAGCCCATGGCCGGTGCGGTGCAGGAACTGTGGGCCATATCCGGCGGCAGCAATGGTGTCGCGGGCGGCACGGTCGACCTCGCTGGCGCGCACGCCGGGTGTCGCGGCCTGAACTGCGGCCTGAACTGCGGCTTCGACCACTCCGAACACCTGCTCATACTCCGCTTCCGGTGTGCCGAACCAGCCGCAGCGGGTCATGTCTGAAGGGTAGCCGTTCAACCGGCATCCCGTGTCGACCAACACGGCCATATCGCGGGTCAGCCTGGTATCGCCAGTGTGGTGATGCGGGAAGGCGCCATTGACGCCAAAGCCGACAATGGTGAACTCAGGGGTTGCGCCATGGGCCTTGTAATGGGCATGCAGGACCGCTTGCACATCCAGCTCGCTCATGCCCTCTTCAAGGCGAGAAAACGCCTCGGTCACGGCGGCATCATTCAACAGATGCGCAGCCTTCAGCGCGTCATATTCGGCGTCGTCCTTCATCGCGCGCAACAGGCCAACGGTATCATCGGTGAAACGCCGTTTGGGCGCGTCCATCGCATCCAAAACCCGTAGGGCAAAATCCGCGCGCATGGTTTCATCCAGCACCACCGACAGACCAGTAGCCGTGGCACCGCAGTCATTGAGCAGCGCGGTAAGCGCGGCACCCGGCCCATCATCATCCGACCAGCAGCGGAACGGCAGATCGGTGGATTTGCGCGCGGCATCGGCGTTTAGTCCCGGCATCAGAAAGCCCGCGTGGCTCTGGCTGACCATCAGCACCACGGGCCGTTCGTCGCCATGGGGGTTCACACCCGACAGCCACATCATATGGCTGGAAGGGCCAAGCACCACCAGATCGGTGGCGGTCTCTGTCATGCGGTGGCGCAGCCGGGTCAACCGGTCTGCATAGGGGGGCGTGGTCATGGTCATATGTCCTGTAGCGCGGGCGGCCCCATCAGCGGCGGGAGATCGGGCCCGAAGATGAAAAAAAGGGGGCGGCTCATGTCAGCACCGGCCCGAGCAGCCTGCCCCCGTCAGATAGGGGGCAGGTCAAGGCGCCAATCGGCGCCGGGGATTAGTTCTTTTCCACCAGACGGTAGAAGACAAAATCAGAGGTAGCACCGTTCACATAGCCCGAGACATCCGCGTCCATCGCCACCTGATAGGCGGCCTGGAACATGATCACGATGGGGGAGCTTTGCTGCACGTCGGCCTGCAATTCGCGGTACATCTCCAGCCGTTTCTCCGGGTCCGCCTCGGTGAGGGCAGCCTTGGTCTTGGCGTTCATCTCCTCCGGCACGGCCCAGGCGTTGCGCCAGGTGGTGGTGGCCGCATAATTGTCGTCCGAGTTGTCGGAATTATAGGCAAAGGCCTTGGCGTTGGAATGCGGGTCCATGAAATCCGGACCCCAGTAGAGCAGCATCGCCTCATGGCTGCGTTCACGGTATTTGGTGATCACCTGGCTGCCGGTGCCAGGCAGGATTTCAAAGTTGATCCCCGCGTCAGCAAAACTGGCCTGCAAGGACTGCGCCATATCGGTAAAGGGGGCTGCATTAATCACATCCAGCGAGACGGTGATCGGGGTCTCGATCCCGGCGTCGCTGAGGATGGATTTGGCCCGCTCCGGGTCATAGCCGAACGGGGTCTCATCGTAGGAACCGGGAAAGCCCTTTGGCCAGAACGCCTGATGAACCTCCATCTGCCCGTTGATGATGGTGTCGGTCATCCCCTTGTAGTTCACCAGATACCGCGCGGCCTCCCAGACGGCAGGGTCGGTCAGACTGTCGGTTTTCTGGTTGAAGGACAGGAAATGCACCGCCGCCTGCGGGTAGGTCTCCACCTTGATGGCGTCGCTGTCAAAGCCGCGGATCTGGTCCGGGGTCAGGTTGCGGGCCATGTCGATATCGCCGGATTCCAGCAGCAGTTCCTGCGTGGCGGCTTCGGCCACATGGCGGATGATGACGCTCTCCATCTTGGGCGCGCCCTTGAAGTAATCCGCATTGGCCGCCAGCCGCACCATTTGCGCCGGGCGGTAGCCCTGCAGCTTGAACGGGCCGGAGCCTGCGGCGTTTTCATTCAGCCAGTTATTGCCCATGTCGCCGTCCACGGCATTGGCCATCACCACCTCTTTGTCCACCACCGAGGCGGGGCGGGCGGCCAGCACGTTCATGACAAAGGCGGGGGAGAAATCCCCTTCGTATTTGATGGTAATGCTATTGCCATCTGCCGTGACCATCTGATCGACGTTCTCCGCCGTCCAGCCCAGCTGCGCCAGAATAAAGGCGGGGGTCAGGTTCAGCTTGATCACTCGCGCCAACGAGAACACGACATCTTCGCTGCGCACCGGATTGCCAGAGTGGAACACCGCATCATCGCGCAGGGTGAAGCGGATGGTCTTGGCTTCCGCGTTAACCTCCCAGTCGCTGGCAAGACCCGGCGCCAGAACTGTGGGGTCCTCGGCGTCATATTGCACCAGCCGGTCGTAGAGGTTTGTCACCAGCTCGCCCGAGGTGAACTCATAGGCCTGTGCGGGGTCAATGGCGACGATATCGTCGATGTTCTGCGCCACAATCAGCGCATTGGCAGGCGTGTCAGCAACAGCGCCGCTCGCCAGAGGCAGCGCCATCACGCTGGCCAGCAAGGCGGATTTCACGAGGTTCATGTCAGTGTCTCCCTGTTTTAATGTCTTGTTGTCTGCCGCATTGGCTCTGCCCACTGGGGAGCGGTCCCGGTCACGGCAGGTTCGGGGTGTTCTTGCTGTGCAAAACGCTCAGCGTACCGGTCCACAGCAGCCGCGCGGTCTCTTCGGTGGGATTGCTCCAGGAATGTGAGGTAAGACCGCTGTAATGCAGGCTGTCCCCAACCCGCAGACGGAACACCTGCCCATCCAGTGATTGATCAATCTCGCCCTCCAGCACATAGAGCATCTCTTCACCCTCATGGCTGACCTCCTCAGACACATATCCGGGTGGTACATGCAGGATGTAGCTGGACAGCTCTGCGCCCGGAAACTGCGCGCCAAGGGCCTCGTAGGTGATCGACGATCCCGCCAGCGAAAACTGTGTGCGCGTTGTCGCCCGCGTCAGCGCATCCGAAGGTTTGGGCGTGGCGATGAAATACTCCAGCCCCACCTCCAGCGCTGACGCAATCTGTGCCAGCGTACCCAACGTGGGGGTAGCATTGTCGCGTTCCACCTGGCTGAGATAGCCGACCGACACCCCGGCTGTGTCGCACAACGCCTGAAGCGTCAGCCCCATCTGCTTGCGCCGCTTGCGGATCAGCGCGCCCAGCATAGGGCCTGCGCTGCTGCGGGTCTTGGCGGGTTTGGGGGTGGCGCTGGTCTGGGGCATTGGCGGCTTTCGGTCTAATCCTCTTTTGCCCAGCTTAGGAAAATAATTATTGTGAAGCAAAAAATTTTTTGCTTTTGCGAAAAATAATATTTATGCCGGAGATGGATTTGCCGGTACTCTGCCGGCAGCGCGCCGTGCACTACGGCCAGGTGGAGGGCAGGATATCTTGACCAGCACAGCAAGATCGGGGCGCGCAATTTTGCGCTGGGGGCAAGGGCTTGCGGGTTTTGCCATCGTGTCGACGCTGACCTTTCTCGGGCTTCTGGCGATTACGTTTTTCATTGGCCGTGTGGTGCCGATTGATCCGGTGCTGTCGGTGGTCGGGGATCGTGCGACACAGGAACAATATGACGTGGCGCGGGTTGCCATGGGGCTGGACCGGCCGCTGGTGATGCAGTTTTTCTCCTACGTGGGGGATGTGTTTCAGGGCGATTTGGGGCGTTCGGTTTCCACCAACCGACCTGTTGTCTCCGATCTTGCACGGGTGTTCCCGGCCACGCTGGAGATGGCCACGCTTGGCATTCTGATTGGCGTGATACTGGGCGTGCCCATGGGCGTCTGGGCCGCCGCGCGGCAGGGCACTTGGGTCGATCAGATCATCCGGGTCTTTGCGCTGCTGGGCTATTCGGTGCCTGCGTTCTGGCTCGGGCTGGTTGGACTGGCGGTGTTTTATGCAGGTCTGGGCTGGGTCGCGGGACCGGGGCGGGTCGACATCTTCTATGATGGATTGATTGATCCGGTCACCGGCCTGTTGTTGGTCGATAGCCTGCTGGTCGGCGACACCGAGGTGTTCTGGAACGCGCTCTCGCATCTGGTGCTGCCTGCGGCCATCCTCGGGTTTTTCAGCCTTGCCTATATCGCGCGTATGACCCGCAGCTTCATGCTGGACCAGCTCAGTCAGGAGTTCATCACCACCGCCCGCGTCAAAGGCGTGCCGGAATGGAAAGTGATCTGGGTGCATGGGTTCAAACCGATCCGGGTGCCGCTGATCACGGTGATTGGCCTCTCTTATGCTGCTCTGCTGGAAGGGTCTGTGATGATTGAGACCGTATTCAGCTGGCCCGGCATCGGCAATTACCTCACCGTGGCGCTGCTCAATGCGGATATGAACGCCGTGCTTGGCTCGACGCTGGTGATCGGCGCGGTCTTCATCTTCATCAACAAGATCTCGGATGTGCTGTACCGGGTTCTCGACCCAAGGAGCCTGTGATGCTGAGCCGCGACTGGTTGCTGGACGACTCGCCCGCCACACGGACACAGGCCACCGCAGGGCGCGCCTATCGCATGATCCTCGCACTGATGCGCAATCCGCTGGCGGTGCTGGGGGCGGTGATCATTACGATCCTCATTCTTGCGGCGGCTTTTGCGCCCTGGATCGCACCGCAAAGCCCAGTGGGGCAGGACCTATCTTCGCGCCTGTTGCCGCCCTCCTGGGCCAATTGGATGGGCACGGATGAGCTGGGGCGGGATATCTTCTCCCGCGTGGTTTACGGCGCGCGCATCACGCTGATGATCGTGGGGCTGGTGGCGGTGATATCGGCACCGCTGGGGCTGATCATCGGGGCGATTTCGGGCTACTTCGGCGGCTGGATCGACCGCATCCTGATGGGGATCACCGATGTTTTTCTGTCGATGCCCAAGCTGATCTTGGCGCTGGCCTTTGTCGCCGCCTTGGGGCCGGGGATCGAAAACGCCATCATCGCCATCGCCATCACCGCATGGCCTGCCTATGCCCGTATTGCGCGGGCCGAAACGCTGACCTTCCGCAACGCCGAATTCATCGCCGCGACGCGCCTGCTGGGGGCCTCGCACAGCCGCGTTATCCTGCACCATGTGCTGCCGCTCTGTACCTCCTCGATGATCGTGCGGGTGACACTGGATATGGCGGGGATCATTCTGACGGCAGCGGGTCTTGGGTTTCTGGGTCTGGGCGCGCAGCCGCCGCTGCCCGAATGGGGCGCGATGATCTCGCGCGGGCGGGTGTTCATTCTGGACCAATGGTGGGTTGCGACCATGCCCGGCATTGCCATCATCGTGGTCAGCCTTGGCTTTTGTTTCCTTGGCGATGGCTTGCGCGATGTGCTGGACCCCAAACAGGGGGGCAAGTCATGAGCCAATCCACATCTGCCCCCTTGCTGGAGGTTGAAAACCTCCGCGTCAGCTTTCCGACGCCCAAAGGACGGGTTGAGGTGGTCAAGGGGCTGAACCTAACCCTGGGCCGCGAACGCCTAGGTATCGTGGGCGAGAGCGGATCGGGCAAATCCATGACCGGCCGCGCCATCCTGCGGCTGATCCGCCGCCCGGGCCAGATGACGGCGGACCGGCTGGCGCTGGAGGGGCAGGACCTGCAAACCCTCAGCGAGCGCCAGATGCGCAATATCCGTGGGGCGCGGATTTCGATGATCATGCAGGATCCGAAATTCTCGCTCAATCCGGTGATGACCATCGGCGCACAGATCGCCGAGGCGCTGGATGTCCACGAACGTCTCAGCCGCCGCGACACCCGTGCCCGTGTGCTGGAGATGTTGGAGGCGGTGCGCATCAACGACCCCGAACTGGTGGCGCAGATGTATCCCCATCAGGTCTCCGGCGGCATGGGGCAGCGGGTGATGATCGCGATGATGCTGATCCCGCGCCCGGATCTGTTGATCGCAGATGAGCCGACCTCGGCGCTGGATGTCTCGGTACAGGCGCAGGTGCTGGATTTGATTGATGATCTGGTGCGGGACAAGGGCATGGGCCTGATCCTGATCAGCCATGATCTCAATCTGGTGGCGCGCTACTGTGACCGGATCATGGTGATGAATGCCGGCCGCGTGGTCGAAAGCTGCGCCGCCGCTGATCTGCACAAGGCCAGCCACCCCTATACCCAAGGTCTGCTGGCAGCGGTGCCGCGGATGAAGGAAACCCGCGACACGCTGCCTGTGCTGGACCGATCAAGCTGGAGTGGCACATGACAGCGATTTCTCTGAGAAACCTCGATATTTCCTACGGCGACACGAGGGTGGTGCAGGGCGTCAGCTTTGATGTGGCTGAGGGGGAGAGCTTTGCGCTGGTCGGCGAAAGCGGGTCGGGGAAATCCACCGTGCTGAAGGCGATTGCCGGGCTTGCGCCTGACTGGACTGGTGAGATCTCCGTTCTAGGTCAGCCGCGCAGCCACGGGATTGATCGCGCGTTTTCCCGAACCTGCCAGATGGTGTTTCAGGATCCCTACGGATCATTGCACCCGCGCAAACCGGTCGACTGGGTGCTGCGGGAGCCCCTGCGGGTGCATGGCATCGGCGCGCGTGACGCCCGCGTCGCAGAGGTGCTGGCCGCAGTCGGCCTCGACCAGCGATTCCGGTTCCGCTATCCGCATCAGCTGTCCGGTGGGCAGCGCCAGCGGGTCGCCATTGCGCGGGCCTTGATGCTGGAACCCAAGGTGATGCTGCTGGATGAGCCGACATCGGCGCTGGATGTGTCCGTGCAAGCCGAGATCCTGAACCTGCTGAAGGCGCTGCGCCGCGCGCAGGGGCTGACCTATCTGATGGTCACCCATAACCTGCCTGTTGTCAGCTTCATGTGTGACCGCATGGCGGTGATGAACAAGGGGCGCATTGTTGAGATCGCCCCAGCTGAGGCGCTGCATGACGGCGGCTTCAGTGATGCTTATACGCAGCAGCTCTATGCCGCCAGCGGTGGCGCGGAGCCGACCGCGTGACAATTTACCAGAGAAGATGGATCCCACCGAATGCCCGACGATAGACTGCCGGAAGATATCTCAGAGACCGTGTCTGTACCCCTGTCGACAGAGGCGCTGCGCCATTTCACCGACGCACTGGCCGCCGCCACAACTGCCGAGGCTGCGTATGATGCCCTCTGCGTACTGACTAAGGCCACCGTCGGGGCAAAGCTGTTCACCGTGATGACGGTGGATATGACCGCCATGCTGGCCTGTCGCACCTATACCGATGATCCCGAGAACTACCCGACCTCCGGCACCAAGCCGATTGAAATGAATGACTGGTTTGAGATCGTCCATGGTCAGCACCGCAGTTTCGTTGCGAATACGCTGGAAGAGATCGATCAGGTCTTCCCCGATGCGGAGCTGATTGGGGCGTTGGGCTGCGGGTCGGTGATCAACCTGCCGGTACTGATCGACGGCGAGCTTGCTGCGACCATCAATATTCTGCATGAGCCGGGGTACTATACAGAGGCGCGCGTCGATGCGGCAAAAGCCCTGCTGACCCTGCCTGCAATGGCGACGCTGGCCTTCGCCCGGCAGCTGTAGTCTCTGGCCTGCGCGTTAGGCGAAGAAAGAGGCCGCGCGTCGGCGGCCTCTCTGTGATCTGCGGTCCCATGCGCGCGGCGCCGAGAGGCCAGCGTCAGGAGCGAGGGAGGCGGAAAGCGGGTTTCCGGTCGGCGGATCAGTCTTCCAGACTGTCCTCGCGTTTCTCGTCGATCAATCCGCGTTCCTCATCCTTGCGTTTTTGGAAGCGGGTACCATAGCCTTCGAGTTCCTCGTCGGAAATCACCTCTTTGGCGCGGGTAAAGACCTCGTTCTCCTCCTCATCCATGTGATGCTCATATTCATGCTTCAGCTGTTCGAACTTGGTCATCCACAAATCCGAAGACATTTTCATCACATTCAGCTCTTCCATTAGATCATCAAGCTGCTGGTGCTCGTGCACGGAATGCCGGGCCGCATCCTGGCCCCAGGTCTGGCTGATCAGTTTGGAATAGAAGGTCTCTTCCTCCGCGGCAGCGTGGCTTTTGACGTCTTCGTAAAACCGTTTCCAAAGGGCGCCGCGCGCCTCGACCTTGCTGTCCTGAATGGAGGTCAGCAATTTGCGGTGGGTATCGTGATCGTCCTTGATTGCATCATAAATTGTTGGCATTGGAAGCTCCAGTCTGGCGGGGTCGGTTGAACGGCGCGGCTGCCTTGCCGGGACAGGGTGCCGCGGTTCTCTGACAGACAAACGCCGCGATCAGGCAGAGTGTTCCTAGATCGGTCAATCGCTCCGCAGGATTGCGCAGGATCCGGGTCGCGCGTGCTGCACGGTCCAGCCTATTTTGAGACGGCAGGCTGGCAGAGGATCCACGGAAATGACTCTGGATATGGTATTGGCGCTTGTGCTGTTATTGTTTCCGCTGGCCTATAGTCCCGGGCCGGGCAATCTCTTTTTTGCGGCCAATGGTGCGCGGTTTGGTTTTCGCGCGACCCTGCCTGCGACAACGGGCTATCATACTGCTACGGCTGCGGTGACGCTGCTGATCGGGTCAGGGGCGCTGGCGGCTCAGGCGGTGGCGCAGGAAGCGTTTATTTGGTTGAAGATGGCAGGCGCGGGTTATGTGCTATGGATCGCATGGGGCATGTGGCGCGCCGGTGGACTGCAGGCAGAGCTTCAGGCCCGACCGGCCCGGTTTCGCGATGGTGTGCTGTTGCTGCTGCTGAACCCTAAGGCCTATGTGATCATTGCGGTGATGTTCAGCCAGTTTCTGGTGCCTGCCGATCCCGCGCGCATAGCCGATGACGCAGCGGCCCATCTTTCTTCGGGACAGCTGGGGCTGGTCACGATTATCACGCTGATCTTCACGCTGAACAATCTGGTGGCGTTTTCGATCTGGACATGGATCGGCGAGGGTCTTGCGCGACAGATCTTCCGCGATGATCGGGCGCGCCAGATGAACCGGGGGTTTGCCCTGCTGCTGGTGGTTGTCGGCCTCTGGATGCTGTTGATCTGACTGTCGATCTGACGGGGCCTATCTTACACCGCAGCGGATTTCGACCGGCCGCACCCATCAGCAAACCAGCGTAAAAAACGCGACAGGATCGCGCCCGCGCCCGCAGAGGTGGAACATTTTTGCATCGGTGACGTTGGGTCTGTGAGCGAGCACGGAGCCCATGATGTTGGAAAGTGATCTGAGTACCGAGGCGGGTTTTGCCTCTCCCCTTGACGGCCGGTTGGCTGAACGCGCGGATGCGCGGGGCGCTGTCAAATCGCTGCCGCAGATGTCTGGGGCCCGCACCCCCGCCGATAATCGCAAGGTCGGGGTCGAGATCGAGTTCGGCGGCCTCTCTGCCGCCGAGGCGCAGGACATCGTCCAGCGCGAACTTGGCGGCGATATCCACGCGCAGGATGACATCGACGGCCCCAAGCCCCATGTCAAGAACACCCGGCTGGGCGATGTCGAGGTCTATCTGGACAGCCGGTACCGGACCGAAGTCCACGGGCTGGGCAAGGCGCTGTTCTCCCTCGCGGAGCCGCTGATCCCTGTCGAAATCGTGACGCCACCGCTGGCGCAATCGCAGCTGCCGCAGCTGGATCGTCTGTGTTCAAAACTGGCAGAGGCGGGGGCCACGGGCACGCAAGACGGTATGCTGAACGGCTTTGGCGTACATCTGAACGTCGAAGTTGCGGATATGACGGCGGATCACATCGTACCGGTGCTTACCGCCTTTGCTCTGCTGGATCCGGTGCTGCGCCGCAGTCCGGGCATCGACGTGTCGCGCCGGGTGCAGCCCTTTATCGCGCCCTATCCGGCGGCGCTGATCGATGCCCTCTGTGAGCACCCGCCACAGACGATGGAGGCGCTCTGCACTCTTTATCTCGACCATGCAGCGGATAGAAACCACGCGCTGGATCTGCTGCCACTGCTGGCCGATTACGCGCCGGATTGTGTACGCGAAGCGCTGGGCGAAGATGACAAAACCGCCGCCCGTCCGGCCTATCACTACCGTCTGCCGGATTGCCGTCTGGGGCAACCGGGGTGGTCGATCAGCCAGGAATGGAACCGCTGGGCAGAGCTGGAACAGATCGCCCGCGACACTCGGCTGGACCAACTGATCAAGGCCTGGCAGGGCCGCCCGCGCAGCGAACAGCTGCTGAACCGCGAATGGGCCAAACACGCGGCCGAGGTTCTGAACACCGCAGCACGAGGAGACGCCGCATGAAACCGATCATTGCAGTCACCGTCTCGCGCCGCAGCGGCTGGCGGATCTTTCCCCTGATGGCCCTGAACATCTGGCTGGCCGGTGGTCGCGCCGTGCGCTGGCAAAGCGGCCGCGCCGCCGATCTGGCGCAGGTGGATGGTGTGGTCATTGGTGGCGGAGACGACATCGCGCCAACGCTCTACAAGGGGCAGATCATGCCGGAGGTCCGTCTGGACCCCGACCGCGACGCGCTTGAGGCTGATATCGTGCGGCAGGCAACCCAACAGGATGTGCCCCTTCTAGGGATCTGTCGCGGGGCGCAGATGCTGAATGTGGCCCGCGGGGGCGCGCTCTATCAGGATGCCTATGCCTTCTATGGGTTGGAAAACTACAAGACAGTGCTCCCCCGCAAGAAGGTCACGATCACCAACAACAGCACGCTGCGGCGTATCCTCGGGGTGCCTGAGCTGAAGGTCAACGCGCTGCACAGCCAGTCGGTCAGCAGCCTGGGGCAGGGGCTGCGTGTCACCGGGCGCGATCAGTCCGGCATGGTTCAGGCGATCGAGGATCCGGGCCGTCGGTTTGCAGTCGGGGTGCAGTGGCATCCTGAGCATCTGTTCTACCAGCCCGCCCATCTGAACCTCTTCCGCGCGCTGGTCGAGGCGGCGAGATCCAAACGCGACGACCCGGTCGAAGCGCTGGACATGGTCGGCTGATCCGCGCTGGCCGCGGCGCCCGCCCGTGGGGGCCGCTCGCCCTGACACCTCCACCCGAGGGTTTGCAGTCTGAACGAAAAAAACGCCCGGATCGCTCCGGGCGTTTTTTATGGTTTCAGGGCAGTATGTCGCCCTAATCACGCCAATGCGTGATCAGCCGATGATGCCGTTCAGCGTCGCGCTGGGGCGCATCACGGCGGCGGTTTTCACCGGATCAGCGTGGAAATAGCCGCCCAGATCCACAGCCTTGCCCTGAACCTCTGCCAGCTCGGCGAGGATCGCCTCTTCCTTGGCGGCCAGTTCAGCCGCGATGGGCGCGAAGTGCGCGGCCAGCGCGGCGTCGTCACCCTGCGCGGCCAGCGCCTCGGCCCAGTAGCGGGCAAACCAGTAGTGGCTGGCGCGGTTGTCCGGCTCACCCACCTTGCGCGAGGGCGAGCGGTTGTGATCCAGAATGCCCTGCGTCGCCGCCTCGGCAGCAGCGCCCAGCACGCCAGCCTTGGCGTTGCCTTTGCTGTCGGCGAGGAAGTTCAGCGATTCACCCAGGGCACAGAACTCACCCATCGAGTCCCAGCGCAGGTGGTTTTCTTCAACCAGCTGCTGCACGTGCTTGGGCGCAGAGCCACCGGCCCCGGTTTCAAACAGCCCGCCACCGTTCATCAGCTTCACAATCGACAGCATCTTGGCCGAGGTGCCCAGTTCCAGGATCGGGAACAGGTCGGTCAGGTAGTCGCGCAGCACGTTGCCGGTGATGGCGATGCTGTCCTTGCCTGCGGTGATGGTTTTCAGCGACTGGGCGGTCGCCTCACGCGGGGCCATGATCTGGAACAGGTCGGATT
Organism: Phaeobacter inhibens DSM 16374; assembly: GCF_000473105.1. Lineage (NCBI taxonomy): Bacteria > Pseudomonadati > Pseudomonadota > Alphaproteobacteria > Rhodobacterales > Roseobacteraceae > Phaeobacter > Phaeobacter inhibens. The sequence continues at coordinate 20,089 of NZ_AXBB01000004.1, forward strand.
TGCCTGCCGCTTCCAGCGCGGGCGTCACGTATTTGATCAGCTCTGCGTCATGGGCGCGGTTCTCGTCCAGCCAGAAAATTGCCTCGGAGCCGGTCAGACGCTGACGGTCCATCGCCAGTTCGATCCAGTTCTCGATCGGGGCCTTTTTCACGGTGCAGGAACGCCAGATATCGCCTGCCTCGACCTCATGCGCATGCAGCGTCTCGCCATTTGCCAGCACGATACGGATGGTGCCATCCGCAGGTGCCTCAAACGTGGTCGGATGAGAGCCGTATTCCTCAGCCTTCTGCGCCATCAGGCCGACGTTGGCGACGGAACCGGCGGTGGTCACGTCCAGCGCACCATTGGCTTTGAAGAAATTGATGCTTTCATCATAGACGGTGGAATAGCAGCGGTCAGGGATCACGCAGTTGGTGTCGCCCTTGTTGCCCGCTTCGTCCCAGCCCTTGCCGCCGGCCCGGATCACCGCAGGCATGGAGGCGTCGATGATCACATCGGACGGCACATGCAGGTTGGTGATGCCCTTGTCGCTGTCCACCATATACATGGACGGACGGTCCAGCGCGGCGATCTCTGCCTTGATCGCATCGCCATTGGGCAGGCCGTCGATGGTTGCCAGAACCGCGCCAAGGCCGGAATTGGCAGAGCCGCCAGCCGCTTCGATTTCGGCGCCGAATTTGTCCCAGACCGGGCCGAGCCATGCCTTCACCGCGTGGCCAAAGATGATCGGGTCGGAGACCTTCATCATGGTGGCCTTCATGTGCAGCGAGAACATCGTGCCGTCGGCTTTGGTGTCTTCGATGGCATCCTTCAGGAAGGACGACAACGCCTTGGCCGACATGAAGGTTGCATCGGCAACGGTGCCCTCTTCCAGCGGCCAGCTGTCTTTCAGCACGGTAACCGCGCCGTCCTTGCCGACGAATTCGATCTTCGCGGTCCCGGCCTGCGCCGCAGAAATGGTGGCGGAGACTTCGTTGGCATAGAAATCATTGCCGGGCATCGACGACACTTTGGTCTTGCTGTCAGCAGACCATTTGCCCATCGAATGCGGGTTGCTCTGGGCAAAGTTCTTCACCGCACGGGCGGCGCGACGATCCGAGTTGCCTTCGCGCAGCACCGGGTTCACGGCAGAGCCCTTGATGGTGTCATAGCGCGCGCGGATCTCTTTTTCCGCATCCGTTGCAGGATCTGCCGGGTAGTCAGGAATGCCAAACCCCTGCGCCTGCAATTCGGCAATCGCGGCGGTCAGCTGCGGTACCGAGGCCGAGATATTCGGCAGCTTGATGACATTGGCCTCGGGGGTCTTCACCAGTTGGCCCAATTCGGCCAGATCGTTGCTCTGACGCTGAGCGTCGCTCAACGCTTCGGGGAAGGTCGCAAGGATGCGGCCCGCCAGCGAGATGTCTTTGGTTCCAACGGAGACACCTGCCGCCGCGGCAAAGCTGCGGATGATCGGCAACAGAGAGGCGCTGGCCAGCTCGGGGGCTTCGTCTACGATGGTATACAAAATGTCGGGGGTCGAATTTTCTGCCATATTCCACAACCTTTTTTCAGCGATATCGGAAACTTGGGTGAGCGATTGACGCTGCACCGGATGGACGGGGTGCTGCGGTCCAGCTTGGACGCGGGGGCGGTCATTCTGTGTCAGATCTGCTCTGACAGACCGGCAGCCCGCACGGACAACAGCCATTCATATGGCTCCCCGTGTAAATCAGGTCGCGCGCAGGTGCAATTGCCGGCATGGGCTTTGTAGGGCGCAGATTGCCGCGCTTTTGAGATTATTGGGGTGATATGCCGCCAATATGGGCAATTTGTCCCGTATTGGCGACTCGCACATCGCTAGCCGCGCCAGCGCAGCAGGCGGCGTTCTACCAGCCCGATCAGGCTGCTGACGAGCACGCCCAGCACCGACAGGACGGCGACACCAGCAAACAGCCGTTCCAGATCATAGAGCGACCCGGCCTCCAGAATATACGCACCAATCCCATGCTCTGCCCCCAGCATTTCAGCCGCCACCAGCAGGATAATGGCAATGGCCAGACTGATGCGCAGCCCCGACAGGATACCGGGCATCGCCCCCGGCAGCACGATCTTGCGCACAATCGACAGCCACGACAGATTAAAACTCTGCCCCATGCGGATCAGGGTCCGGTCCACATTGTCCACCGCGCCATAGGTGGCGACCACCGTGGGGGTAAAGGTGCCAAAGGCGATTAGAGCGTATTTCGAGGCTTCGTCGATGCCGAACCAGATCACAAACAAAGGCAACAGCGCGATTTTCGGGATCGGAAACAGTGCCGCCACCAAGGGCACCAGCCCGGCACGCACATAGGAAAACAGCCCGATCATCAGCCCGACGCCAATGCCGACGCTGGCCCCCAAGGCCGCGCCCACAACCAATCGCGACAGCGAGACGCTGACATGGGTCCACAGCAGGCCCGATGCATAAAGCTCCCGCAACGTCGCCAGCACATCGCTGGGGCGCGGCAGGGTCAGATTGGAAATCCAGCCCTGACGGGTGCCCAGTTCTGCCAACGCCAGCAACAGGACAAACACCAGCGCCCCAACCCAGCGGGCCCCGCGTGGTGCAAAGCCGCCGCCGCGAAACTGGACCGGGCGTACGGGCGCATGTGGCTGGGGCGTCTGCGTGCTGGGGGCAGGCTGCACTGTGGCCATTCGGGTGTCAGACATTCATCAGCTCCGCATCTGCCGCCCGCGCCTCGTCACGCATCAGCTGCCACAGGTATTTCTGTTTCTGTTCCAGATCGGCATCGCCGAACGCACGTTCGGCCAGCGGTGTGTCCAGATGCACGATCTCGCGGATCTGACCGGGGCGGCGGGACAGTACCACGATGGCATGGCCCAGACGCACCGCTTCGGCCAGATTATGGGTCACATAGACGGCGGTGAAGGGCGTGCGTGTCCACAGCGCCACCAGATCATCCATCAGCAATTCACGCGTCTGGCTGTCCAGCGCCGACAGCGGCTCATCCATCAGCATCACTGCCGGGTTCACCGCCAATGCCCGCGCAATCGCCACCCGCTGCTTCATGCCGCCGGACAGTTGTTTGGGCAGCGCCCCGGCAAAATCGCTCAACTTGGTGCGCGCCAGAACATCGTCGATGATCCGTGCGGCGGCCGCGCCGCGAATGCCGTGGTCCTCCAGCACGAGACTGATATTGCCCCGGACCGTGCGCCAGGGCAGCAAAGCAAAATCCTGAAACACATAAGTCAGCGGATTAAGGCTGCTCTCGGGCGGCTGCCCCACCTGCAGGACCTCGCCTTGGGTGGGGCGTTCCAACCCGCCGATGAACCGCAAGAGGGTGGATTTGCCACACCCCGAGGGACCGACGATACAGACAATCTTGCCGCTGGGTATATCCAGTGTGATGTCGCGTAGTACGGCGACATTGTCATAGGCATGACCCACCTCAGACAGGCGAATATCCATGATGTTGCTCCGCAAGAGGATGTGCCGGGGCAGGGCGCCCCGGCACAAAGGTCAGCCGATGGTGTCGACGTAGCTGGGATCCACCACGGTATCGAGCGTGATATCGCTGCCAACCAAACCCTCGGACTGGAACCAGGCCAGCTGGTCCGCCAGCGAGGCGGTATTCAGCGCCGCCCCTTCGTTCAGCCGCATGGTGCCATTGATGATCGACTTGGCGGCTTTCTCGCGGGGGCGATCTGCGTAGACATATTTGTGGATCAGATCGACCATCTGATCGACGCCTGCATCACCGCTGGCCCGGTCGATCATGGTGGCGTTGTAATCCGCTACACCGCGGCTGTAGGCGCTCAGGAAATCGCTGGTCATCTGCTGTTCCCCGCTGGCGTTGCTGGCCGAGGTGAACACCGTCGTCACCTGATAGTCGGGCAGATAGTCCGCCACATCGCCAATGATATGCACGGCGCCCGATCCCGCCAGCGGCTTGGCGATATGGGGCACGATCGACCAAGCATCAATCTGCCCTGATTTCAGCGCGCCGATGATCGCACCGACCTTTTGCAGCGGCTTGAAGGACAGTGACACACCTTCCTTCTGCGCTATCCGCGAGCCCATGTAGTGGAACGACGATCCCGCCGTGGTCATGCCAAAGCTCTTACCGTCCAGCGCCGCAGGGCTGGTGATGCCCGCCTGATAGGCCGCGTCTGAGACCAGGATCTTCTGTCCGTCAATGCCCGGCTCCTCCGACAAGGCACCGCCGATTACCTTGATCGCGCCCTTGTCCGCGAGCGAGATCAGCCCGCCCGACATTGCGGTGACGGCATAGTCGACGTCGCCCGACGCAATCGCCACCGACATCGGCGCCGCCGCCTGGAAAAACCGCAGTTCCACATCCAGCCCTGCATCGGCGAAATAGCCACGCTCCTGCGCAATGAAGCTCGCCGAATGGCTGGTAAAGCGCAGCGCCCCCAGCACGATCTTGCGCTTGCTCGCCAGTGCCGGTGTTGCCAGCCCCGCAACGGCGCCCGCACTGCCAAGAGCCGCAAGCGCGCGGCGGCGTGTCCAATGGGTCATGTCTTATTCCTCCCTCTTCGTGATTGTCGTGCCGGACCAATCCGGGCACCAATGTTTGCTGTTCCCACGTGGCGCGGGCAGGGTCAGACGCCCCTCGTGCCGGTCATCATGTCACCCGTCACATAGGTCTCCAGCGCCGCCACGGCGGCATTTGTGTTGCGCGCCAGAACCGCCTCCACCAGCGCCTGTTGTTGCTGTGCGCGGGCGGTAAAATCCAGCCGCCCCTCCCGCAGAAGTGCCAGCCGGAACCGGCGCGATTGGTCATAGAATTTCAGCTGCATATCCGACAGCCGGGGCGATTGCGCGGCCTCCACCAGCACCGCAGCAAAGCTCCGACAGGCCATGTCCCAGTCCAGCGCCAGCGCATCATTGGCCTCTTTCAGCAGTGCCTCTTCTGTGCGGCGCAGCGCATGATGGGCGGCCAGAACCCGGCCCTCCCACTGTACATCGCTGCGCTGCAGCCCCAGCCGCAGGCCCAGCCGCTCCACCTCCAGCCGCATGAACAGAATGTCCCGCAGATCGTCCTCAGTTGCGGAGGTCACGCGAAAGCCGCGCTGGGCGGTGGCCTCCACTAACCCTTCGGCGCTGAGCATCCGCAGGGTTTCGCGCATGGAGTGGTTGGAGCCGCCATAGGTCTGGCGCAGTGCCTCGATTTTCAGCTTCTGATCAGGGCGCAGCACACCAAAGGAGATGTCTCGCCGCAGCGCTGCGGCCAGCACAGCGACAACCGTATCTTCCTCCGAGCGTGCGCGCCGACCAAACATGCTTTGATCCCTATTTTGAAAAATATCCAATATTTTTGCCGCGTCAGTCACACTCTGTCAATGGTTTCACCCCGCCCCTCATACGCGTAGCTGCGATGCTTGCGCGGAGACGGCGTTGACGCCCCGGCGCGGCTCTGTCACTTCTGCATTCCACCCAGCTCTCTCTACCGCTTCAAAGGACCTTGCCCCGCATGACCAGTCTGCGCCTGCTGCACACCTCTGATCTGCATCTGGGCAAGCGGTTTGGCCAATTCGATGAGGAAACCCGCGCCGCGCTGCAACAGGCCCGGCAGGGGATCCTGCCCCGATTGACTGCAACCGCCACGGCAGAAGGGGCGGCGCATGTGCTGATTGCGGGAGATCTCTTTGACACCGAAACTCCATCGGCGCGGGTAATCCGGCAGGCGCTGGCCGCGATGGCGGCAGCGGATCCGGTGCAATGGTGGATCATCCCCGGCAACCACGACAGCGGTGCAGCAGAGCCGCTCTGGGCAGAAATGGAGCGCCACGCGCCGGAGAATGTGCACCTGCTGATGCAGCCCACGCCGGTTGAGATCGCCCCCGGTGCCACGCTGCTGCCCACCCCCTGTGAACGCCGTTTTGCCGGGCAGGATCGCACCACCTGGATGGACAGCGTCGAGACGCCGGAAGGGCATCTGCGCATCGGCCTGGCCCATGGTGCCGTGCTGGATTTCGACCGCGATCAAAACGGGGCAGAGACCATCGCCACCACCCGCGCCAGCAGTGCCCGGCTGGATTATCTGGCACTGGGCGACTGGCATGGCGATTTCACCCTGAACGCCCACAGCCGCTACCCCGGCACGCCGGAGCGGGATCGCTTCAAACATCCGGGGCGCGGCAGTTGTCTTCTGGTGGATCTGCCGGGAGTGGGCCAGCCACCACAGCTGCGCCAGATTGAGGTGGGACAGTACCACTGGCAGGATCTCGCGCTTGATCTGGCGCCGGGGCAGGATATCGGTGCCCTCATCAGGGAGGCGCTGCCGGGTGATCCGCAGGACTGGCCCAACTGTCTGATCCGCATCCGCGCACGGGGCTGGGTCACCGCAGATCAGCACATGCAGCTGTTGCGCTTTATTGAAGAGCAGGCTCCGGCGTTTTGCCATCTCAGCCTTGATGAGGAGGGGGTGCGGATCGAACATCGGACCGAGGATCTGGACCAGATTTCCACCTCTGGCGCGCTGCGTGTCGCTGCTGAGGCGTTGATGGCCGAGAGTCAGAACAGCGCCCTCGCCGAGGAGGCCCGCGATGTAGCCGCTGCTGCGCTGAATCGGCTCTATGCTGCCGTGCGGGAGGGCGCGGAATGAAGCTCACCTCCATTCGCCTGACCAATGTACGCCGCTTTGTCGACCCGGTGGAAATCACCGGTATCGGCCCCGGTCTTAACCTGCTGAGCGCGCCAAATGAGCAGGGTAAATCCACCATCTTTGACGCTCTGCACGCGCTGTTCTTCAAGGACGCGAAATCCTGGGACAAAGAGGTGCGCGCGCTGGCACCTCATGCGGGTGGCGACCCTGAGGTCGAGGTCGAGCTGACCCATCAGGACAGCCATTTTCGCATCGCCAAAAGCTTTACCAAATCAGCAGGCAAAGGCACCGCGCGCATTTGGCGCGAGGGGACGCTCCTGCATCAGGCCGATGCCGCCGAGGCCTGGCTGCGCGATCTTATCGCCCCGCCAAAGGATGGTCCGGTGGGGATGCTCTGGCTGCGGCAGGGGCTGACCGATTTCGCCGATGCCAAGGACACGCTGGAGGCGCGGCGCGACCTGATGTCGTCCCTCAGTGGCGAGGTGGAGGCTGTGACCGGCGGGCAGCAGATGGAACGCCTGCGCCGCCGCCTGCGCAGCGATCTCGACCGCTTGGTCACCAGCCGTGGCGCCCGCAAGGGCGGCCCGCTCGCCGAGGTAGAAGCCCGCGTGGCCGCGCTCTCTGAGCGGCGCGATGCGCTGACCGGGCAGGTCGCCGACCTGCGCCAACTGCTGGACCAGCGGCAACTCTTGCGCCGCGAACAGGCGGAGCTTGCCGCGCCGCAGGAAACTGCCGCCCGCCAGTCCCGGTTAAGGCATGCCGAAACCGCGCTGGCCGCCGCCGAACGTCACCGCGAGAAATGCGAGCAGGCCCGTCGCGCGCTTGATCTCGCCGTGTTGCAGCGTGACGGGCAGGCAGCCCGGATCGAAACACAGACCGCCCGCCTTGCCGATCACGCCCGCGCCACCACAGCCCTGATGCAGGCAGCAGAGCGGCGTGACGGGGCCGCAGATCAGGCCGCGGAGGCGGCCCAGCAGCTGAAACAGGCCGAAGCGACGGCTGCGCAGGCCCGCGACAGCGTCGCCCGGGCACGGAAATCCGTGGCGGCGGCCCTGCATGCGCAAGCCGCAGAACAGGCGCAGCTGCGTCGCACGGAGCTGGGCGAGCGTCTGGCACAGTTTGATGCGCGCCAGACCGAACTGGCCAAAGATCGCCAGCAGGCCGGGCAGGGCGTCGATGCGGATGCGCTCGCCCAATTGGAGGATCTGGCGCAGGCCGTCACTCTGGCGCAGCACGCCCGCGCCGCCTCTGCGGCGGCCCTCAGCGTCCGGTATCTGCCGGGCCGCACCGCAACGCTGCGCCTCAACGGTGAGAATTTCGAGGAGGGGGACGAGATTGCGTTGCCGGATGGCGGTGAGCTTGAGGTTCCGGGCCTTGCCACGGTCACGCTGCATCCTGCGCGCAGTGATGCCGCCGGGGCTGTATCCGAGGCCGAAACCGCGCTGGCAACGGCCCTTGGACAGCTGGATTTTGAGACCTTGGCACAGGCCCGTGCCGCCCATCAGGCGCGCCTTGCCGCCACCGCCCGGCTGAAGGAAGGCGAAGCCACCCAGCGCGCACTTGCCCCCGAGGGGCGCGAGGCTCTGGTGTCAGCGATCGCGGCCCTGCCCGGTGGCGCTGACCCGCAGCAGGAGCCGGAGATCACCGCCACCTGCGACCCGCTGCCGGATCGCACCACCCTGGAGGCGGCACTGGCGGAGGCGGAGGCCGTTCAGACGCGCGCGGAGGCCAATCTCGCCAAAGCGCGCACCGAGGAGGGCGCCGTCCAGCAATCCGCACATGGCGCCCTTGCCGAGGCAAAAGCGGCGGAGGCCGATCTTGACCGCGCCACGCAGGCCCTTGGCGAGACGGAGATCGCCACAACAGAGCTGGCCGCCCTCAGGGCCGAGATGCCTGCCTTGGAGCAGACCGTCACTGACGCCCGCGCCGAAGATGCCCGGCTGACCGCTGCCGCCCCGGATCTGGAACAGGCCCGCGCCGCCTGTCAGCGGGCCCGCTCAGTGGTGGAGACCGCACAGAGCCGATTGCAGGATTTGGCGCGCGATCTGGCCGTCTTGGATGCGCGCATCAGCGCCCATGCCAGTCACGCGGTTGAGGAGGAGCTGGCGGAGGTAACAGACCAGCTGGCCGTCGCGGAGGCCCGGCAGCAGGCCCTGCATTTCGAAGTGGCCACCCTGCGCCGTCTTGATCAGGCGCTGGAGGCCGCGCAGGCGGGCGCTCAGGCGCAATATCTTGGGCCTCTGATGGCAGAGTTGACGCCGCTGTTGCGCAGGCTCTGGCCTGAGGCGCAGGTGCAGGTCGATGCCGACAGCGTGCTGCCCAGTCAGCTGGCGCGCGGCGCGGCAGAGGAACAGCTGACCCAGCTGTCAGGCGGCACGCAGGAGCAATTGGCGCTGATGGTGCGGCTGGCCTTTGCCCGGTTGCTGGCCAAATCCGGCAAGGGCATTCCAGTCATACTGGATGATGCGCTGGTCTATACTGATGATGCGCGCATCGAGGCGCTGTTTGATGCACTGACGCTACAGGCCAATGATCTGCAAATTCTGGTGTTTTCCTGCCGACAGAAGAGCTTTCGCGATCTTGGTGGCACCAGTCTGGCGATCCGGCCGGTGCAGGCGATTGCCTGATGCGGCGAGGGCGTTAGTCGCGCAGCTCGTCCGGGGCCACGCCCCAGAGTTTTTCCTTCGGCGCCCAGCCGCGATAGCCGCCGGCCGATATTGAACACCAGCTGACCTCGCATTTGCCCAATCGGGCCACCACGCCCAGCTCAAAGGCGGCCGTGACCGGCGCGCCGCTATCGGGGCGGGCGTGAACCGTCAGCATGTCTTCCTCGATCAGCACGGTTCGGGCACCGGACAGCAGCGCATAATGCACCCAGCCGCCCGCACCATCGCGGTCACGGACGCGGCGCCAATGGCCATATTCAGCGGTGATCTCCAGCGGCATGCCGCGCCGTTTGAACACCCAGTCGATCTTATGGGTGAGGGAGGGGCCACGGCGCACATTTCCCTCTGCGGCTTTCATCGACACAAAGCGGGGCAGGGGCAGATTGGTCACCGGACCACGCTCATCGCGCGCGGCACCCTCGACCGGGATGAGCGCCCCGGTCATTGCAATCATGATCATGGCGACCACGGCCAGCCGGGACCGCAGATAAGATGCCGAAATGTTCACTGCCTGCTCGCTTCTTTTTTGCTGCCTGTTACCTGCCTGACCAATCCGAAAGCGCTGCGTTTTTTTGCCGACCTGCCCCTGATCTGATGTCCGGGTGCGATGAGGTCTGAAAAAAGAAAGCCGCGTCAGATGGGCCGAGGCGCGGGATGGTTCTTGTGCCTGCCCGCGTCCTGCGCCACGATGCCATGAGGCCAGAGAGATTGCAAAGCCGAGGGAGAGCAGCAGTGGCAAGAGAACGTCTGAGTGTTGTCGTAACGCGACGGTTGCCGGAGCCGGTTGAAACCCGGTTGAGCGAATTGTTCGATGTGCGCTTGCGCGAGGACGACACGCCGATGAGCCGGGCCGAACTGGCGACCGCGCTGAAGGATGCCGACGTGCTGGTGCCGACGGTGACCGACACCATTGATGCCGCATTGCTGGCACAGGCCGGAGACCGGCTGAAACTGATCGCCAACTATGGCGCCGGGGTTGATCATATTGATGTGGCAACGGCGCGCCAGCGCGGCATTCTGGTGTCCAACACACCGGGCGTGCTGACCGATGACACCGCCGATATGGCGATGGCGCTGATCATGGCGGTGGTGCGCCGCATCCCAGAAGGCCTCGCCGTCATGCAAAAAGGTGACTGGCAGGGCTGGTCACCGACGGCGCTCTTGGGCGGGCGGCTTGCGGGGCGGCGTCTGGGCATTCTGGGCATGGGCAGTATCGGTCAGGCGTTGGCCAAACGCGCAGCGGCCTTTGGCATGCAGGTCCATTATCACAACCGCCGCCGCCTGCGCCCGGAGATCGAGCAGCGGTTTGAGGCCACCTATTGGGAAAGTCTTGATCAGATGGTGGCGCGGATGGATGTGCTGTCCATCAATTGCCCTTCCACGCCGTCGACCTTCCATCTGATGAACGCACGGCGCCTGAAATTGATGAAACCGGATGCGGTTATCGTGAACACCTCGCGCGGGGAAGTGATCGACGAGCACGCGCTGACACGGATGCTGCGCGCCAGTGAGATTGCCGGGGCGGGTCTTGATGTTTACGAGCATGGCACCGACATCAACCCGCGCCTGCGCGAGTTGGAAAACGTCGTGCTGCTGCCGCATATGGGCTCCGCCACCCTCGAAGGGCGTCTCGAGATGGGTGAAAAAGTTCTTTTGAATATCAAGACATTCGAGGACGGCCACCGGCCACCGGATCAGGTTGTCCCCTCCATGTTGTAGGAATTTCTACAAGGAGATTTGTCCATCTGGGGAGATTTATCTGGAATTATGCCCTGATTTTAGTCAGATTATTGGATCGTTGTTCCAATTTAACCTTTCTGTTCGGAATGTTATCCTTATGTCAATACGTCGCGGACGCACAGGCATCTGTGCGCCGGTGGCGATATCTCACCATTGCCGGGTTGCTCTGTGAAATGCCAGCATGCGCAGAAGATCACCATAGACGAGAGGAGAGGGACGATGAAACGAACACTGATTGCAGGGGTTTGGATCACGACGTTGGGCGCTGCCCTGCCGCTTATGGCGCAGGAAGCGGCAGATGCCGTCGCGCCAGAAGGTGCCGCCGAAACCGCAGATGCCGGGTTCTCGGCCATCAGCGCTGAGGTCGCTGCCGCCATCGGGGCCAAGGAAGAAGGCACCCCGGTCACGGCTGACAACTGGATGGTGGCCGCCGCCAACCCTCATGCGGTGGCAGCGGGGGCAGAGGTGCTGCGCGCAGGCGGGACCGCTGCGGATGCCATGGTGGCCGTGCAGACCGTTCTGGGACTGGTGGAGCCGCAGTCCTCAGGCCTTGGCGGCGGGGCATTTCTGGTCTGGTATGATGCGGCCACGGGCGAAGTGACCACACTGGATGGCCGCGAGACCGCGCCGCTGGCAGCCACGCCGACGCTGTTTCAGGACTACGCAGGTGAGCCGTTGAAATTCTACGATGCCGTGGTTGGTGGCCGCTCTGTCGGCACCCCCGGAACACCTGCCTTGCTAGAAGCTGCGCATCGGCGCTGGGGTCGCGCCGCCTGGCCCGGCCTGTTCACCGCAGCCATTGATCTGGCCGAAGATGGCTTTGCCGTCTCACCCCGGCTGGCCGGTCTGATCGAGAAAGACGCCGACCGCCTGTCGCGCTGGTCGGATACCGCCGATTACTTCCTGCCCGGTGGCACGCCGCTGGCGGTGGGCAGCATGCTGAAGAACCCCGCCTATGCCGATACCCTGCGCCGTCTCGCAGCGGAGGGCGCGCGCGGGTTCTATTCCGGCCCCGTGGCCGAGGCGATCACCAGCGCGGTGCGCGGCGCCGAGGGCAATCCCGGCGTTCTCTCAGCGATGGATCTGGCGCTTTATCAGGTGAAGGAACGTCCCGCCGTCTGCGTCACCTACCGCGCGTTCGAAGCCTGCGGCATGGGGCCACCTTCGTCCGGGGCGCTGACCGTGGGGCAGATCCTCGGCATGCTCGGCAATTACGATCTGGCGGAACTGGGCGCAGATAACCCCGATGCCTGGCGGTTGATCGGCGATGCCTCGCGGCTCGCCTTTGCCGACCGGGGGCGGTACATGGCCGATAGCGATTTCGTGCCGATGCCGACACAGGGGCTGGTGGCGCAGGACTACCTCGAAACGCGCGCCACACTGCTCAGCGGCGATGATGCCCTGCCGGAGGTGAACGCAGGCGCGCCGGAATTTGACCATGCGCTGCTGCTGGCCGATGACGAGTCGATTGAACTGCCCTCAACCTCGCATATCTCCGTCGTCGATCAATATGGCAATGTGCTGTCGATGACGACCACCATCGAAAACGGTTTTGGCTCGCGGCTGATGGCGGCCGGGTTTCTGCTCAACAACGAGCTCACGGATTTCTCCTTCCGCACTCATCGCGACGGGGTGCCGATTGCCAACCGGCTGGAGCCGGGCAAACGCCCCCGCTCCTCCATGGCGCCCACCATTGTGCTGAAGGATGGCGAGCCGGTGCTTGCCGTAGGCTCCCCCGGTGGCAGCCGCATCATCGGCTATGTCGCCAAGACGATCATCGCCTGGGCCGATTGGGGCATGGATGTGCAGCAGGCGGTGGCGCTGCCCCACGCAGTCAACCGCTTTGGCACCTATGATGTGGAGGCGGGCACCCGTGCCGAGGAGATGGCTCAGCCGCTCATCGATATGGGGTTTGAGGTCAATGCCCGCGACCTGACCTCTGGTCTGCATGTGATCGAAATCGGTGACGGGCTGAAAGGTGGCGCAGATCCGCGCCGCGAAGGCATCGCACTTGGCGAGTGACATCGCCGCCCGGCCACATCCGGCCGGGCGTCCGATACCCTACCGACTACTGGGTATTGCTGGACCTTTGCACCGCTGTGTAAGTTAACAGGTGAAGTGCCGGGCAATCGTCCGGCACACGCCTATTTGGGGGATAAGACCATGGTGCAGGCCACAGCATTGCCGCGCAATGAGACCGGTATCAACGCGGTGATTGACGTGTTGAAACAACGCTTTGGTGAGCAGCTGCAGACCGGGCAGGCGATCCGCGAGCAGCATGGCCACACCACCACATGGATCACCAATCAGCCACCGGATGCGGTGGTCTTTCCGACCTCCACCGATGAGGTCGCAGAGATCGTCAGGACCTGCGCCGACTACGGCGTCCCGGTGATCCCCTATGGCACTGGTACCTCGCTTGAAGGCCATGTCAACGCCCCCGCGGGCGGCATCTGCGTGGATATGATGCGGATGGACAAGATCCTTGCCGTCCATGCCGAAGACCTGGATGTGGTGGTGCAACCGGGGGTGACCCGCGAGCAGCTCAACACCTATCTGCGCGATCAGGGCCTGTTCTTCCCGATTGATCCCGGCGCCAATGCCTCGCTCGGCGGTATGGCCGCGACCCGCGCCTCAGGCACCAATGCGGTGCGCTATGGCACGATGAAGGACAATGTACTGGCGCTTGAGGCGGTGATGGCAGATGGCGGGGTGATCCGCACCGCCCAGCGGGCGAAAAAATCCTCGGCTGGCTATGACATGACCCGCCTTCTGGTCGGCAGCGAAGGCACGCTTGGTCTGATCACCGAACTGACCCTGCGGCTGCAGGGCATCCCGGAGGCGATCCGCTCAGCGCGCTGTGCCTTCCGCAGTGTGGATGACGCCTGCCGCGCGGTGATGATGACCATCCAATACGGCATCCCGGTGTCCCGGATCGAATTGCTGGACGAGATGAGCGTGCGCGCCGCCAATGCCTATTCCGGCCTCGACCTGCCGGAAATGCCGCTGTTGCTGCTGGAGTTCCACGGCTCAGAGGCGGGCGTGGTGGAACAGGCGGATACCTTCGCCCAGATCGCTGAGGAATTCGGCGGTTTTGATATCGCGGCGACCTCCACCGCTGAGGAGCGCAGCAAGCTTTGGCAGGCGCGCCACGATATGTATTGGGCCAGCCTGCAGCTGCGCCCCGGCGCCAGGGGGATCTCCACCGATGTCTGCGTGCCGATCTCCAAACTGGCCGAATGTGTCAGCGCCGCGCGCGCGAAAGCCGAAGAGATGGGCCTTCTTGCGCCGATGGTCGGCCATGTGGGCGATGGCAATTTCCACGCGCTGTTGCTGATCGACATGGACAGCGACGCGGAACGGGAAGCCGCAGATGTTTATGTCGGCTGGCTGAATGAGTTGGCGATCTCCATGGAGGGCACCTGCACCGGGGAACATGGTATCGGTCAGGGCAAACGCCCCTATCTGCAGCAGGAACTGGGCGAGACCACCCGCTATATGGCTGCGATCAAGGCGGCATTGGACCCTGAGAATATCCTCAACCCCGGCAAGATTCTGGAGATTTGAGGTCTGCCTGCCGACAGCACAGCGCGCCAGTCTGACGTCGGAATTTGAGTATTTAGAGAAAGGTGACAGGACGGACCTCGCTCTGTCACCTTTCCTGAAATACTCACGGCGCTGCCCTTGCAGGTGCAGAAGGCGGCCCGTTGCGAAGCTGCCGCACGCTGGGCTTACGTTTGCCCAATCTGAAGCTGTCATGATCTGAGCTGATCGCGATCACTGCCGGGACTGACATCCCCGGCACTTTGGAACAGGGCCCTTGGCAGGGGCACGCACAACCGACGTTCAGCGTGCGGGGCAGATGGCCCCGTCCCGCCTCCGCATCTGGCGGCGCCGCCACTTCTTATTGTTCGTTATTCTGGCCGTATTGCAGCACCGACCAAACGGCCGCAGCAGAGTATAAGAGAACGACACTCCGGCAGGGCAGTGCCCCGACCGGACCAAAGCCATGCGCATCGCGGCCTGTGCAAACCCAAGCGGTAAATCGGGGCCATGACCACGAAAACCGACAGAGGGCGGACAGAAACCTGCATTCAGGGCGACGCTAGGTCGGTTTTGTCATGTTTTGGGTCGGATGGATTTGGCGCAAAATCTGCAGGCGGGGCATAACTCCCTGCAAACGAGTCATCATTTTCCGGAGAGCGGGCCCATGAAAACCCAAGTCAAAGCATTGGTCGTCGGCGGTGGCGCTGTCGGCACCTCGATCGCCTATCACCTTGCCAAAGCAGGCTGGGACGACGTCATGCTGATTGAGCGTGACGAGCTGACCTCCGGTTCGACCTGGCACGCGGCGGGTCTCCTGCCGCTGTTCAACATGTCCTATGCGACCACCCATATCCACAAATACTCGGTCGATTTCTACAAGACCCTTGAGGAAGAAACCGGCCTGAACGCTGGGTTCGCCGTGGTGGGCAACCTGCGTATGGCCCAGACTCAGGATCGCATGGACGAATACATGCTCTATGCCTCCACCGCAGAAACCTGCGACGTGGACTATGAATGGCTGACCCCGGATCAGATCAAGGAACGCTGGCCGCTGATCGAGACCGGCGATCTGAAGGGCGCGATCTACCATACCGAAGACGGCTATATTAACCCGGCAGACGTGACCCAGGCGATGGCCAAGGGGGCCCGTCAGCGCGGCGTTGAGATCCACCGTAAGCTGCAGGCCGACGATTTCCACTGGAACGGCACCCACTGGGAAGTCACCTGCACCAAGATGATCGAGAAGGGCGGCAACCTGATCGAGAGCGACGAGAAAGTCGTGATCACCGCCGAACATGTTGTCACCGCCTCCGGCAACCACGCGCAGCGCACCGCCAAGATGCTGGGCATCAAGATGCCGGCGATCCCGGTCGAGCACACCTTCATTGTCATGGACAAGGACCCCGAGCTGGTCAAATGGCGCGAAGCAGGCAACCCTGAGCACCCGGTGATCCGCGACGCCGACAATGAATCCTATGCCCGCGAGGAGCGTGGTGGCTGGATCCTTGGCATCTATGAGCACGGCGCGCCTGCGCGCTTTGAGCATGGCGTGCCCGACAGCTTCCGGGCGGACCTGTTCCCACTGGATCTGGACCGGATTGCCGACCAGTATATGGCGATGGCAGAACGCGTGCCCTCCTGCGCCGAATCTGGCCTCAAGGACGATTTCAACGGCCCGATCTGCTACACCCCCGACGGCAACCCGCTGGTCGGCCCGGCACCGGGCCTGCGCAATATGTGGCTGGCAGAAGGCTTCTCCTTCGGCATCACCGCGGCTGGCGGCACCGGCTACTACCTGGCGCAGATGATGGTGGATGGCGAAGCCGAGATCGACATGGCGTCGCTCGACCCGAAACGCTACTCCTCCAACTGGATGACCACCGAGTTCGCGGCGCGCAAGAACGAAGAGTGCTATGAGCACGTCTACATTCTGCACCACCCGGACGAAGAGCGCCCGGCAGCCCGCCCGCTGCGTACAGCACCCGCGTTTGACCGCCAGAAGGCCCGCGGCGCACAGTTTGGCTGGGTCAACGGCTGGGAACGCCCGAACTATTTCGGCCCTGTCGATGCCCCCGACAACTTTGACCACGACGCTCGCTCCTTCCGCCGCGGCGGCTGGTGGCAGCATGCCGTGGATGAGGCCAAGGCCATCCGCGAAGGTGTTGGTCTGGTGGATGCCACCGCCTTCACCAAACATGTCGTCAAGGGCCCCGGTGCGACCCAGTTCCTCGACTGGTTCACCTGCAACAAGCTGCCGAAGGTTGGCCGCATCAACCTGACCTATGCGCTGACCGCATTTGGCACCACCCGCACCGAATACACCATCGTCCGCAATGGCGAGAACAACTACTATCTCGTCTCCGCCGGTGCATGGTCCGAGTATGACGCCGACTTCCTGCGCAAGGCCGCCGAGGACAAGATGGAAGAATTCGGCTACATCGAGATCCAGGATGTGACCACCCAATGGGGCGTCTTTGCCATCGCAGGCCCGAAATCCCGCGATGTGCTGAAAGAGGTGATCGTGGACGCCGACCCCGAAACCGCGCTGTCCAACAAGCGGTTCCCCTGGCTGTCGGCCCGTCAGATCGAACTGGGCATGTGCCCGGTCAATGCGATCCGCGTGGCCTATACAGGCGAGCTGGGCTGGGAGCTGCATCACCCGATCGAGATGCAGAACTACCTGTTCGACCTGCTGGAGAAAGCGGGCGAGAAGCACGGCATGAAGCTGGTCGGTGCGCGCGCCCAGAACTGGCTTCGTCAGGAGAAATCCTACCGCGCCTTCGGCAACGAGCTGGGCCGCGACGCGACCCCGCTTGAGGCCGACCTGCCGCGCTTTGTTGATCTGGAGAAAGACTTCCACGGCAAAGACAAGCTGGTTGAGACCGGCGTGCGCGTGAAATGCTGCACCCTGCTGATCGACGGGCCGGAAGATTCCGATCCTTGGGGCCATGAGGCGCTCTATGCTGAGGACGGCGTCACCCGCGTTGGCCGCCTGACCTCCGGTGGCTATTCGGTAGCCTTCGAGAAATCCATCGGCATGGGCTATGTGCAGCCCGACGTCGCGGTGGAAGGTACCAAGCTGAAGGTCAAGATGCAGGACAAGCTCTGGGAGGCGGTCGTCACCTGCGACAGCCCCTATGACCCGAAAAACGAAACCATCCGTCAAAACGGCTAAGGTCTGACGGAGCGTGGGTTTTCCAGAAAACCCACCGGATCAGAAATGAAGAAAGCCCCGGCCATAGTGCCGGGGCTTTCTTCGCGTCTAGCGGACCCAACAGCGCGATCCTGACAGGGCTGACAAACCTCGTCAGATACGCCTCTCCATGATGGCCTTGACCACAGTTGGATCGGTGACCCCTTCGGAGCCTATGATCACAACACGTGAGGCAGCATCCAGCTTCAGCTCATCGCGCAGGTCTTGATCCAGCGCAGCGCACATCAACCCGATAAGGCCGGCAACCGCGCTTTCGCCGGCGTTGATGCCAGGATCGCCGCATTCTCCGCCTGCGAGCAATCGGACGGCTGGGGCGACCAGGCTTTCGGGAATGGTCATGAAACTATGGACGGCCTCGCCCAGAACATCCCAGGCAATCTGCGAAGGCTCGCCGCAGGACAATCCTGCCATCAGCGTTTCCGAGGTGATCGCAACAGCGGTCGCCGCATCGGCCTTGCCGCTGGCAAACAGACAGGGCGCCAGTTCCGGCTCGACAATGATGCTGCGTGGAGCGGCATTACCCCATTCCTGATGGAAAACTGCAATCACCGATGCAGCCAGCCCGCCAACGCCGCCCTGAAGGAACACATGGGTTGGCGGTTCAGGCAGGTCTCTCACGATTTCCCGCGCCATCACACCGTAGCCGGCCATGACATCCAGCGGTGGCTGCCTATAACTGGGCCAAGAGGTGTCCGACACAATTTTCCAGCCGTGTTTCTCGGCATCAATACGGGTCTGCGCAACCGTTGCATCATAGTCGCCATCGACGCGAATAACCTCGGCTCCCAGCGCCTGCATCGCTTCGGCGCGAAAGGGGCTCACTTCGGCATGGATGTAAATTCGGCACGCCGCCCCAAACCGCTGCGCGCCCCAGGCCACCGACCGGCCGTGATTGCCATCGGTTGCCGAAATCACGGTGATCTCCGAAATCTGATCTGCGAAACTGCCGCTGTGCAGGTCTTCGATGGTGATGGCCCGGCCCGTGGTCTCTGACAGCTCGCGCTGAAGCACGCGCAGAACAGCATAGGCCCCACCCAAAGCTTTGAAGCTACCCAGACCGAACCTCGGTCCTTCGTTTTTGTAGTGGATCGCCTGAATGCCCAGCCTGTCCGCAAGGCTGGTCAAATTTGGCATCGGGGTCGGCTGGTAGCCGTCCCAGGTGCTGATTTCTCGGGCAGCCTCGTCAAACCCGCGACGAGGCAGAGCGTACCGGACCTTCGGCCCCAACCTTGGCCGGGTGGTAAAGACATCTGGTTTGGTGGTTCTGAATATGTCTAGCATAGCACGATCCTATTTTGTGGCCGTGCAAAAATATGTCGCTTACCATGGGTTTTGGCTTCGAAATGATGGACCGCTGTGCAAAAATTGCGCACAGATATGGCATGGGAAAAGAAAATTTATCACAGGGGCTGGATTCCTATGACCTGGCGATCTTGCGGATCCTGCAACAGGACTGCACCAAGCCACAGCGTCAGATCGGCGAGATCGTCAATCTGTCGACCGCATCGGTCCAGCGGCGTATCCGGCGCATGGAGGCGGATGGGGTGATTTCGACCCAGGCTGCCCAGATCGAGCCGAAAACGGTCGGCCTGCCGTTGACCATTCTGGTGGAGGTCGAACTGAGGGCCGAGACAGCGGGCCGGATCGACGATATCAAGCGCAGCTTCCAAGACGCTCCGGAAATCCAGCAATGCTACTATGTCACCGGCGAAGTGGATTTCGTCCTGGTGGTGATCGTTGGAGACATGTCGGAGTATGAAGCGTTGACGCAACGGCTGTTTTTTCCGAATGACAACATTCGTAAGTTCCGCACCTTTGTCACTATGGACCGCACCAAGTCGACGATGCAGCTGAATATCTGACCGGTGCCTGACTTGGCGCAGGGCCGATGCGGTTACTTATGCGCCAGCTCTCACCCGGATTGACGTCTGGCCACCAGCGCCAGATTGTTGGCGGGCATCTCGATGACCTCCGCCATCTCCAGACCGCTGGCCTGTAGCCAGTCCATCACCTCGAAATCATCCTTGTAACCCACCTCCGGGTCATGGCTGCTCAGTTTGGCATGAAAGGCGCGGTCGCCGTCGCTGATCAACTCACCTGCGCGCATGAACGGCCCGTAGATTACGAAACGACCGCCCGGTGCCAGATGATCGGCAGCTCCCCGGATCAGCGCTTTGGCTTCCGGCGTGCTGATCAGATGCAGCAGGTTGCACAGGATGACCAGATCAAACGCGGCCAGATCCTTGGGCCAGGGCCCTTCGGTGGCATCCAGCTGGCGGGCCGGGGCGATATTATTACAACCGCTGTCGGCGCTGTAGGCGTTGATGCTGGCCAATCGCGCCGGGTCCACGTCAGTGGGGTGCCACTCCAGTTGAGGGCAGCGACGGGCGAAGCCGACAATATGCTGGCCGGTGCCGCTGGCAATTTCCAGCGCGCGGGGGCGGGGGCCACCCGCACCGTCGGGTTGCGGGGCAATCTGGGCCAGTAGATCTGCGATCGGCTCCAGATTGCGCGCGGCTGAGGGGGCAAACAGCTTCTCGCCTGCCTCAGGCAACGCGACCGAGGCCTCTCCGGGGACAGTGCGAACAGCCATCAGCGCAACCGTCCGGGGCTGAGAGCGGCCAGCGTGGCTGCGTCGATTTCCGGGGTCTTACCGGTGATCAGATCGGCAATCACCCGCCCGGCAGCGGGGCTGGACTGCACACCGTAGCCACCCTGTCCCGCACACCAGACAAAGCTGGGCTGATCCGGATCGGGACCAAGAACGGGCACACCGTCAGCGACAAAGCTGCGCAGACCCGCCCAGTTGTGCTCAACGCGGGTCACGGGCGTTGTCACCATGTCCTCATAGCGGGCCAGCCCTTCGGCCAGCACCATATCGTCGGCATAGGCATCATGCGGCGCGACCGGATCGGCATCGGCGGGAGAGACGAGGAGCTTGCCCGCGTCCGGTTTTGCGTACCAGCATTCCCCCACGCCCATGATCATTGGCCAGGTGGTGACCTCGTGGCCACCGGGCGCGGGCAGCCGCGCCATGGAGCGGCGTTTGGGCTGCAGGCCGATCGGGGGGAGGCCCGCCAATGCGGCGATCTCATCGGCCCAGGCGCCAGCGGCATTGACGATATGGCGGCTGCGCAGGGTTTCGGTGGTCCTGCCAGTCCCCGTGCCCGTGGCGACATCAACCTCCCAAAGGTCATCCGCGGCGCCGTGGCGGATGGCGATCACCTGCGCATCGGTGCGGATCCTGCCACCGTGGCTGCGTGTGACCTTGGCGAAATCCTGCAACAGCCGGTCGGCATCCAGATCTTCGGCGGTGTCGTGATAGGCGGCAAAGCCCAGGGTGGCGGGGTTCAGAACCGGCACCATCTCCAGCGCCTGTTCCACGGTAATCTCTGTCAGTGACAGGGTGGCGCAGTCAGCGGCAAAGGCCTCAGCCTGATCAGGGCCCGCCACCAGCATCATGCCACGCGGGCTGAGATAGCCGTTGTCGCGATGATGGGTTTCGCTGGCCTGTGTCAGCACCTGCACCGGGGCGGGGCCGTAATGCGCCTCAAACATTGCCGCAGAGCGACCGGAGGAATGATAACCAAGTGCGCTTTCGCTCTCCAGAACGAGCGTGCTGCGCCGGGGGGCGAGGGCCGCAGCCGTGCTAAGGCCCGCAAGCCCGCCGCCAATGATCAGCACATCGGGGATCGGATCGCTCATGCCTGTTCCTCCAGTCGGTCGGTGGCTGGCGCCGGACGCGGCGACAGCGCAGAGATGCGATCATAGAGCGCGGGCGTCATTTCGATATCCAGCGCCGCCAGCGATGGGCGCAGTTGCGCAAGCGTGCGGGCAGAAATAATCGGCGTGACCTGCTGGCCATAGCCCGCCGCCCAGGCCACAGCGAGGCTGGCAGGTGCCACCCCAAGCTCGGCAGCAAGCCCGGACAGGGCGCTGGCGCTGTCCAGCATCCAGCGCTGGCCATAGCGTTCGCGGTAGCGGGGGTCTTCATCCAGCCGGCCCCGGCTGCCACCATCGGTCGGATCGGCGGCATATTTCCCGGTCAGCATTCCGCCGCCAAGTGGCGAATAGGGGGCAACGGCGATGTCCTGATCGGCGCACATCGGCAGGATCTCGACCTCGGCCTGACGTTTGATGAGCGAATACATCGGCTGCAGGATCGCCGGGCGCAGATCAAATTCCTGTCCGATCTGGATCGCCTTCATCACCTGCCAGGCGGCAAAGTTCGACAGGCCCAGATAGCGAAACTGTCCCGCCGCACGCAGCTCGGCCAGACAGGCAAGCGTATCGCGCAGGTCCGTCTCCGCATCGTAGCGGTGCAGGTAAAGGATATCGACCATATCCTGCCCCAGTCGCGTGCGCGACTGGTCGAGCTGGCGGCGGATATTCTCAGGGCCCGCACCGCCGGTATAAGCAACCTTGGTGGCGATCAGCAGGCTGTCGCGCTCATCCCGGATCAGCTGGCCGAGGATCTCCTCGCTGGCCCCATCGGTATAAACCCATGCGGTATCAAAATGGGTGATCCCTGCGGTGCGGCAGGCGTCATACATCGCAGCCGATTGCGCGGCATTGGCGCGGCCGCCAAACTGCATGGTGCCAAAGGCAAGGGCGCTGGCGGGGGTGCCGTCGAGGCTGATCAAATCGGTGTTCATGGGCCGCAGCGTGGCATGAGTTCGCCGCAACCAAAAGCGCAAAATGTCGGATATTGGCGCAAAGATATCTGCGAGAAATCCCGCATCCCGCCTATCATAATCGTGAGTGGCAAAGCCTCGGTGCGCGCGGTAGGGGAGAGTATGTTTGATTCAAAAATCCGCCCGCTGATTGATCCGGTGCTGAACGCGCAGGGGCAGGTGATCGCCCGCGCCGGCATCAGCGCCAATCAGGTGACGCTGCTGGGGCTGGCGCTGGGGCTGCTGTCGGCCGTGATGATCACCTGCGGCCTGTTTGCCCTGGCGCTGTTGCCGCTGTTGCTGTCACGGCTGGCCGATGGTCTGGACGGGGCGGTGGCGCGCGCCAGTGAGCCAAGTGATTTTGGTGGCTATCTCGATATCACCTGCGATTTCCTGTTCTACGGCGCGGTGCCGCTCGCCTTTGTGCTGGCGGACCCGCCGCAGAATGCGGTGGCGGGTGCGTTCCTGTTGATGACGTTCTATGTGAACGGCACCAGTTTTCTGGGCTACGCGGTTCTGGCGGAAAAGCACAAGATGAAGAGCGATGCGCGCGGGGTGAAGACGCTTTATTTCACCGGGGGCCTGTTGGAGGGGGCGGAGACCATCGGGTTCTTTGTTCTCCTGTGCCTGCTGCCGCAATGGTTTGCGCCGATGGCCTGGGTGTTTGGCGCGCTCTGTCTGGTGACTGCTGGATCACGGGTGCTGCTGGCACTGCGGGTGTTCCATCGCGGCTGAAGTGCCGAATTGCGTCCTGGGATTTTGAGTATTTTTGGAAAGGTGACAGGCGAAGGTCATGGGACCCGGCGAGGCTTGCCCTCGCAGATGCCACTGAAGGTCATTGTGAAAAAAGGCCCGCCGGATGAGGCGGGCCTTTCGTGTCATTCCATCGTTGAGAAGGCAGCGCCGCTTATTGCGGGATGTCGCCCTGAATGCCTTCGACGAAGAAGTTCATACCCGCAAGTGTGCCGTCATCAGCGGTTTCACCCTCTGCCAGCCAGTCGGAGCCGTCCTGTTTTTTGATCGGACCGGTGAACGCATGGTAGGAGCCATCAGCCAGCGATGCCTTGAGCGCCAGGGCTTCTTCCTTCACCGCTGCGGGAACCGCATCGGTGATCTCGCCGATTTTCACCATGCCGTCGCCGATACCGTGCCAGGTGTCGGTGCTGGCCCAGCTGCCATCCATCACGGCCTGGGTGCGGGCAATGTAGTAAGGCGCCCAGTCATCGATGATGGAGGAGACGCGCGGCTTGGGGCCGTATTCCGCCATATCCGAGGCCTGGCCAAAGGTGTAGACATTGCCAGCGGCCTGCGCGGCGGCTTGCGGCGCGGTGGAGTCGGTGTGCTGCAGGATCACATCGGCGCCCTGTTCGATCAGAACCTTGGCAGCGTCGGCTTCCTTCGCCGGGTCAAACCAAGTGAAAGCCCAGACGATTTTGAACTCCACATCGGGGTTCACTTTCTTGGCATGAAGATAGGCCGAGTTGATGCCGCGGATCACTTCGGGGATCGGATAGGAGCCGATGTAGCCGACGATATTGCTTTCGGTGAGATTGCCCGCGATGTGGCCCTGCACTGCGCGGCCTTCGTAGAAACGGGCCGAGTAGGTGGAGACATTGTCGGCGCGCTTGTAGCCGGTGGCGTGCTCGAACTTCACGTTCGGGAATTTCTTGGCGACGTTGATGGTCGGATCCATGTAGCCAAAGGAGGTGGTGAAGATCAGATCTGCGCCTTCCAGCGCCATCTGGGTCATCACGCGCTCGGCATCGGGGCCTTCTGCCACGTTTTCGACGTAGACGGTTTCGACCTTGTCGCCGAATTCCGCAACCACGGCCTTGCGGCCCTGATCATGTTCATAGGTCCAGCCACCATCACCCACCGGGCCAACATAGACAAATCCCACTTTGGTCTTGTCGTCTGCGGCCACGGCGCCGGTTGCCAGGCCAAGCGCCACTGCGGCGCTGGTCAGCAGTTTATTCAGTTTCATCTTTACGGACTCCCCGTTTTGGTTGTTGTGCCCAGGAGAGGACCCTGGACAGAGGTTCCGCCGCCCGCCAGATCAGCGGGAGGCGTGGAAATTGCGGCCAAGGGCGGCAGGTGCGCTGCTCTTGTCCGCGGAAAGAATAACAAGCACGACAATGGTGATCACGTAGGGCGACATTGCCAGATACTCGACCGGGATGGCAACGCCTGCGGCCTGCAGATTGAGCTGCACCACAGTGACCCCGCCGAAAAGATAGGCACCCAGCAGCGCGCGCCACGGCTTCCAGCTGGCAAAGACCACCAGCGCCAGCGCAATCCAGCCGACACCGGCGGTCATGCCCTCGGTCCATTGCGGCACCCGGATAAGGCTGATGTAGGCGCCGCCAACGCCCGCACAGGCACCGCCGAACAGGATCGCCATCAGGCGGATGCGGATCACCTTGTACCCCAGCGCATGGGCGGCGTCGTGGTTTTCACCCACCGCCCGCAGGATCAGCCCGGCACGGGAAAACTTCAGCAGCGCCCAGACAGCGGCGGTGAGCGCGATACCGAAATAGAGAATGATATCATGGCCAAAGAGGATCGGACCCACCACCGGCAGATCGCTCAAGACGGGGATATGGATGTCGCCCATTTGCGGCGGCTTCACCCCGACATAGGATTGCCCCATCAGCGCCGACAGCCCCAGACCAAACAGTGTCAGCGCCAGACCTGAGGCGACCTGATTGGCCTTTGCAAACTGGGTCAGGAAGCCGAACAGCACCGACAGCGCTGCCCCGGCAAAGGCGGCAGCAAAGAAGCCCAGCAGGGGGGAGCCGGTCTCAACCGCGGTGGCGAAACCGGCGATGGCGCCGGTGATCATCATGCCTTCGACGCCAAGGTTCAGAACGCCTGATTTTTCCACCACCAATTCGCCAATGGCAGCGATCAGGATGGGTGTGGCCGCCACCATCAGCGAGGCGATGAGCAGGACCGGGTTGATTGCAGAAAGATCCATATCAGGCGTTCCTCGTTTCACGCAGGGCAAAATAGAGCGGCAGTGCAAGGGAGAGGCCAACCGTGAAGGCCGCAGGCAGGGTCAGCCACCACAGGTCGACGCCTTCGCGTTTGGCGTCAAAGAAAGACCAGATCCAGAACATCGGAATCGACAGCAGGATATCCGTCGAAAACCCCGCAGCAGCCCCATTCTCAAACAGCGCGATGATGAACAAAACCGGCGACAGGCCGTTCTGGGCAAAGAATGACGCAAAGAACAGCCAGGGTAGGACGGTGCCCAATACCGCGAGGGTCCACCAGAATGCAGGCCTTGGCATCACGCCACCTCCCGCTTGCGCAGGGTGAGGCGGAAATTGGTGAGCAGGTCGAACGCCAGCAGGAAGAACAGCAGCATCCCCTGAAACACCTGGATCGCGGCGGAGGGCAGTCCCATGTTGGACTGCGCGATATCGCCGCCGATATATGTCAGCGCCATCAACCCGCCGGCCAGCAGAATACCCACCGGATGCAACCGGCCCAGAAAGGCGACGATAATGGCGGTAAACCCGTAGCCCACGTTGAAATCGATGGAGATCTGACCGGAGGGGCCAGAGACCTCAAACAGGCCTGCAAGGCCTGCCAGCGCGCCGGAGGTGCCAAGGCAGAACAGCACCAGACGGGTGGGGTTCACGCCTGCAAAACGGGCCGCGCGCGGGGCCTCACCGGTCAGGCGGATGTGATAGCCCAGCATATGCCGATTGAGCAGCACATAGGCAAAGATCACCGCAATCAGCGCCGCCACAACGCCCCAGTGCATGCCGGTGCCTGTGATCAGCTCGGCATTATGGGCGCTGTCCCAGGATTGCAGGTTGCGCGAGCCGGGAAACCCGAAGCCTTCGGGGTTTTTCAGCAATCCCAGCGAAACCGAGGCGAGAAACTGTTCGGCCACGTAGACCAGCATCAGCGAGACCAGGATTTCATTGGTGCCAAAGCGGGTCTTCAGCACTGCGGGGATCATCGCCCAGGCCCAGCCCCCCAGCGCGCCTGCCACCACCATCAGCGGAAAGATCAGGACCGAGTCCGAAGGGTAGAAGGCAAGGCCTGCGCCGGCGCCACAGATGGCGCCCATGATGTATTGGCCCTCGGCGCCGATGTTCCAGATGCCCGCGCGAAAGCCCAAGGACAGGCCGATGGCGATCAGCACGAGAGGCGCGCCCTTCACCAGCAGCTGCGGGCGATAGTAAAAGGCAAATTCGCCAAACAACGGGTCCCAGAAGATGGTGCGGATTGCCGCCACCGGATCTTTGCCGAGGGCCGCGAACAGCAGCCCGCCTGCAATCATGGTGGCCAGCACCGCCACCAGAGGCGTTGCCATCGACCAGACGCGCGATGGCTGTGGTCTCTTTTCTAGCCGGATCATTCCTATTGTCCCCCCCGGTCGCAGATCTGTGCCCGCGTGCCTGTCATCTTTCCAAAAATACTCCCGCCGGAGGCATCCGCCCCGAGCAGCAGACCGCTTCGGCGGGAGGTCAAAGCGTCACACATGCGCCACTTCCATCCCATGGGCGCCGCCCATCATCAGGCCGATCTCATCGACACTGAGACCCGCAGTGGGGCGCGGCGCGCTCAACCGGCCCTCATTCAGGGCGGCAAAGCTGTCGGCGATCTCCATCAGCTCGTCCAGATCCTGGCTGATGCAAATGATGGCGGTGCCGCCCGCTGCCAGATCCAGCAGGGACTGGCGGATCGAGGCAGCTGCGGCGGCGTCGACGCCCCAGGTCGGTTGGTTCACCACCAATACGTCAGGGCGCTGCAGGACCTCGCGGCCAATGACAAATTTCTGCAGGTTACCGCCTGACAGCGACCGGGCTGCATTCTCGGGGCCCGGTGTGCGCACGTCAAACTCCGTGATCACCCGTTTGGCAAACTCAGCTGCCGCCCCCCATTTCAGGAACCCGCGATTGGACAGGCCTTCGCGGGTGGCGGCGGTCAGCATGGCATTTTCCGTCAGGCTCATATCCGGTGCGGCCGCATGACCCAGACGCTCCTCCGGGGCGGCCAGAATACCCAGTCGGCGGCGCGCCACGGGGCCCAGATTGCCAACCGGTGCCCCATGCAGGGTGACAGCATCTGCCGCAGTTGTGGTTTCACCCGACAGCACCGCCAGCAATTCATCCTGACCGTTCCCGGCCACACCACCGACGCCCAGGATCTCGCCTTTGCGCACGGTCAGATGCACATTTTTCAGCGTGGTGCCAAAGGCCGACGGTGCCGACACCGACAGACCTGTGATATCCAGCGCCACCTCGCCAAGCGCGCGGCCGGAGCGTTCCGGGGTTTGCAGCGCTGTGCCCACCATCAGCTCTGCCATATCGCGGGCCGAGGTCTCAGAGGGCACACATTCACCGACATTCTTGCCCAGCCGCAGAATGGTTGCATGATCACAGAGCGTGCGGATCTCTTCCAGCTTGTGCGAAATATACAGGATCGACGTGCCCTCAGCGCGCAGCTTTTGCAGGGTTTCAAACAAGATCTCCACCTCCTGCGGGGTCAGAACAGAGGTCGGCTCGTCCATGATCAACAGCTTGGGATCCTGCAGCAGGCAGCGGATAATTTCGACCCGTTGCCGTTCGCCGGCAGAGAGGTCGCCCACCGTGCGGTAGGGATCCAGCGGCAGGCCGTAGGTCTCGGACACTTTGCGGATCTGCGTCGCCAGATCGCGCAGCGCAGGTGGGGTTTCCATACCAAGAGCGATGTTTTCGGCCACGTTCAGCGCGTCAAACAGCGAAAAATGCTGAAATACCATGGCAATACCATCAGCGCGGGCCTGGCGCGGCTCGCCGGGGGTATAGGGTTCCCCGCGCAGTAGCATCTTGCCGCTATCAGGCTTCACGAGGCCATAGATCATTTTGACCAGCGTCGATTTCCCAGCGCCGTTCTCGCCGAGCAGGGCGTGAACCTCTCCCGCGCCGATATCAAAGGAGACCGTATCGTTGGCAACAACACCGGGATAGGCCTTTGTCAAACCTTGCAGGCTCAGGAGAGGTTGGGTCACGCGCGTCTGTCCTTCTTCAACTCGTCTGTGGCGCCCAGGCGCAAAAGCTCTGCCGCAACCCCCACCGCAATCATCTGCGGATGCTTGCCAAGAGCGGGATCGCCGATGGGGCAGGTCAGCCGGGCGATCTGCTCGGGCCGGTGGCCAAGATCCGCCAGTCGCGACCGGAACCGCGCCCATTTGGTGGCAGATCCGATCACCCCGGCAAAGGCAAAGCCGCGCAGCAACAAGGCGTGGCATAGCGCCAGATCCAGCGCATGGGAATAGGTAAGCACCAAATGCTGTGCATTTTCAGGGGCATGGGGCACCAATGCCGCAGGCTCCGCGACCGGGACGGCGGTGACTGTTGCGGGGATGTCAGAGGGAAAGCGTTCAGGCCCTGTATCGACCCAGGTGATATCCAGATCCGGCATCGGCGACAGCACATCGACCAAGGCGCGGCCCACATGGCCCGCCCCCCAGATCCACAGCGGAGTTTCGGGGTGATGGACCGGTTCCAGCAGCCAGCCGTCGGCCAGCTGCGGGTCCGGGCGCTGCCCCTGACTGCGGGCCAGGGCCAGTTTGCGGCGCAGGGCAAGCGGCGGCTCGTCTGTGTCTGTCCGGAGCGCCCGCAGGATCACCTCATCGTCGAGGCTGTCGAGGTCTTCAGCGCGGTAAATCTCGCTCCAAAGCGTGACAGAGCCGCCACAGCATTGCCCCAGATCGGGGCCGAGCGCGCGGATGGTCTGCTGTCGCATCCGTCCCGTCGCCAGCTGGGCGCGTGCTGCCTCAGCCGCCTCATGCTCCAGCGCGCCCCCGCCGATGGTGCCGGACTGGCCGTCGTCCCAGACCAGCATGGCGGCGCCCACCTCACGCGGAGAAGAGCCGCGGATGGCGGCAATCACCACCCGCACCACCGGCCCATGGGCACCGATCCTGCGGCGCAGATCCTGAAGATCAAACCCCATCGCTCAGGCCCCCGGCGCGATGCGGCGCACCGCCCGCCAGAGCTCTTCCGCCGTTGCGGGCGCATTGAGGGCTGGATAGCCGCCCCCATAAGCCCCAACCGCGTCGCTGAGCGCGAGCCAGGCCGAGATGCCCAGCATGAAGGGCGGCTCTCCCACCGCTTTGGAGCGATAGATGCTGTCCTCGCGGTTCTCACCATCCCAAAGCGCGACATTGAAGACATCGGGCCGGTCCGAACAGGCGGGGATCTTGTAGGTCGAGGGCGCATGGGTGCGCAGATTGCCGGTCTGATCCCAGACCAGTTCCTCTGTCGTGAGCCAGCCCGCGCCCTGCACATAGGCACCTTCGACCTGGCCGATATCAAGCGCCGGGTTCAGCGAGGCGCCGGCATCATGCAGCACGTCAGCGCGCAGAATGCGGTTTTCGCCGGTCAGGCGATCAACAACAACCTCGGTGATCGCCGCGCCATAGGCAAAGTAGAAAAACGGCCGCCCCTTGCCCTGAATACGGTCCCATTCCAGTTTCGGCGTTTTGTAATATCCGGTGGACGACAGGCTGATGCGGCCGGTGTAGCATTCCATCGCCGCGGCCTCAAAGCTCAGCTCTTCGCTGCCGATGGTGACGCGATCACCCTCAAACCGCACGGCTGCGACCGGCTGCTGATAGCGCTCCGCGAGATAGGCCGCCATACGGTCGCGAATGGTGTCACAGGCGGCCTTCACCGCCATGCCGTTCAGATCGGTCCCGGAGGAGGCTGCCGTAGCCGAGGTATTGGGAACCTTGGCGGTGTCGGTGGCGGTGATCTTCACCTTTTCCAGCGAGATGCCAAAACGGCTGGCGGCCACCTGTGCCACCTTCTGAAACAGCCCTTGCCCCATCTCGGTGCCGCCGTGGTTCAGATGGACTGAGCCATCCTGATAGACATGCACCAGCGCACCGGCCTGATTGAGATGGGTCAGCGTGAAGGAAATGCCGAATTTCACTGGGGAAAACCCAATGCCGCGCTTGAGACGGTCACTACCGGCGTTCCATTTGGCGATTTCCGCCCTGCGCGCGGCATAATCCGATGTGTCCAACAGCTCTGCCGTCAGCTCGTGCAGGACGAAGTCCTCCACCGGCATATGATAGGGGGTGGTCTGCACATCTTTGGCGGGTGCGGTGACATCGGCAGGCTCAGCCGGGGCACCGCGAGAGGCAAGATCGCCTGTCGCATCCGGTGCAGAGGCGGAGCTGTCGTGGGGATCGCCCGAGGGCGCGGTGGGGGATTGCATTGGCGCGTAATAGTTGCGCTGGCGCAGCTCGACCGGGTCCAGCCCCAGCACATGGGCCGCGTGATCCATCAGCCGTTCGATGCCCACCATGCCCTGCGGGCCGCCAAACCCACGATAAGCGGTGGCACTCTGGCGGTTGGTTTTCAGCCGGTGGCTTTCGATGCGGATCGCGGGGATCGCATAGGCGTTGTCGCTGTGCAGCATGGCGCGGTCGGCCACCGGCAGTGACAGATCCTGCGCCCAGCCACAATCCACCAGATGGGTGAACTCAACCCCCTGAATGCGCCCTTCGGCGTCAAAGCCCGCGCGATAGGAAATGCGGAAGGCGTGACGCTTGCCTGTGATGGTCATGTCGTCGTCGCGGTCATAGCGCATCTTGCAGGTCCGGCCGGTTGCGCGCGCAGCGATGGCGCAGGCGACGGCCAGCGCGTTGCCCTGGCTTTCCTTGCCACCAAAGCCACCGCCCATGCGCCGGGTCTCGACCCGGACGGCGTGCATCGGCAGGCCAATGGCCTCTGCCACCTTGTGCTGGATTTCGGTCGGGTGCTGGGTCGAGGAGTTGACCAGCATGCCGCCATCTTCCTGCGGCTGCGCGAGGGCCGCCTGACCTTCGAGGTAGAAATGCTCCTGCCCGCCGAGATCAAAGGTGTCTTCAACCACATGGGCGGCAGACGTGATGGCGCTGCCTGCGTCACCTTTGGTGTAGATGCGCGGACCGTCTTCAAACCGGCTGTTGGCGGCCAGCGCATCCTCCAGCGTCAGGAGGGCCGGGCGTTCGGCGTAGCTGATCTTAGCTTTGCGCGCGGCCACCCGCGCGGCACGATGGGAGGTTGCCACCACCAGAAACACCGGTTGGCCGATGTAGTGGACAGACCCCTTGGCCAAGAGCGGCTCGTCATGGGCAGACGGTGAGACGTCATTGTCAAAGGGCAGATCTTCCGCCGTCAACACCGCAACCACGCCATCGCTCTGACGGACGGCATCCAGCTCCAGTGCGGTGATGTCCGCGTGGGCCACGGTCGAGAGGCCAAAGGCCAGATGCAGCATGTCGCGCGGGGTCGGGATATCATCGACATAGCGCGCCTGACCGGTCACATGCAGACGTGCCGCATCATGGGGGAGGGGTTTTGCAACAGCCATCACTTCACCTCCAGCACATGAGTGGGCGCGCTTATCTGGCCCAGATCGTCAAAATAGCGTGCGAGCATATTGGCGGCAGCCTCCAGCCGGTAGTCGGCAGAGGCGCGCATATCGCTCATCGGGGTGAAGTCGCGGGCAAATTCGCCCCGCGCGGTGGCGAGTGTTGCTGCCGACAGGTCTTGGCCAATCAGGGCGGCCTCCACATGGCTGGCGCGTTTGGGCACGCCCGCCATGCCGCCAAAGGCGATGCGCGCGGCGGTGATCCGGCCGTCGTCGACCGTCAGGTTGAAGGCGCCCAGAACGGCGGAGATATCCTGATCGAACCGTTTGGAGAGCTTGTAGACGCGCAGGGCATCGGCCTGTTCGGCAGGCAGCGCGGGCAGGGTGATGGCCTCAACAAATTCGCCGGGCTGGCGGTCCTGCTTGCCATAGTCGAGGAAGAACTCCTCCAACGGCAGGCTGCGGCGGCTGTCGCCGTGGCGGAGGTGCAGCATGGCCCCCAGCGCGATCAGCGCAGGCGGATTGTCCCCGATGGGAGAGCCATTGGCGATATTGCCGCCAATGGTGGCGGCGGCGCGCACCTGCTGGCTGGCAAAGCGGCGCAGCATTTCGCCATAAGACGGATGGCGCGCGGCGAGGGCGCTGCGCAGGCGGTTCATATCCACCATCGCGCCGATGCGCAGGCTGCCGTCGGGCTGTTCAGCGATCTCTTTCAGGTCTTCGCAGCCATCCAGAAAAATCACATCCCGCAGATCGCGCAGCTGTTTGGTCACCCAGAGGCCCACATCCGTGGCGCCGGCAATCAGCGTCGCGTCCGGGCGGGCAGCATAGGCGGCTGCCAGTTGGTCGGCGGAGGTGGGGCGCAGAGACGCAGGGGGCTCAGCGCTGTTTTGATTAGGGGGCTCTGCCCCCCGGCCTGCGGCCTCCCCCCGGAGTATTTCGGGAAAGGTGACAGAGTTCTCCGCGCGGATCCAGTCGGGCACTGGAGCCTCAGCAGCGGCTTCGGCGGCGCGGATGATCGGCGCATAGCCGGTGCAGCGGCAGAGGTTGCCTGCAAGCTGGTCGTCGTGATCCTGCGCACCATTCTTATGAGCGGTGACCATCGACATGATGAACCCCGGAGTGCAGAAGCCGCATTGGCTGCCGTGATGGGTGATCATCGCCTCTTGTACCGGGTGCAGCTGGCCATCGGGACCTGCGGCACCTTCGACGGTGCGAATGGATTTGCCATGCAACTGGGGCAGGAACAGGATGCAGGCATTGAGCGGCTTGGCGCCATGGTCATCGGTGACCATCACCGTGCAGGCGCCACAGTCGCCCTCATTACAGCCTTCCTTGGTGCCGGTGAGACCGCGGTCTTCGCGGAGCCAGTCCAGCAATGTCGCCGTCGGAGAGACCTCCGTCAGCGCGACCTCTTCACCGTTCAGCCGAAAGGTGATTGTCATGTCAGAAACCCGTCGCGTTACTTTGGTTTTCCCTTGGTGCCATCCCTTCGATGCGACGTAGAAGACATGGCGGGCCTTGGTTGCTCTGTTGCCGATAGCCTAGAAAGCAGGCTGTTGTTCTGGCAAGGAAAAGTGACTCTGCCATGGAGCGGGTCGGCGGCGCAAGATCCTTGCGGTGTGCCGGTGTATGCTGTTCTTTTTGAAGGGTTTAATGCCGAATTGCCGCAGGTTTCGGGCGGATCTTGATAAGACTTTCAAAGAAAGCGGAATAATGAGCGGTTAATTTTTTGGCATTTGGAAAAACCTTCCGTGTGCCGGAAGTTGATCGCCGGGGGCCGGAAGCGCTTTAACCTTGGCGGTGCTGGCGGTAGCTTGGCGACATGACAAACGCTCCCCGATTCATTCATCTGCGCACCCATACCGAATATTCGCTGCTGGAAGGCGCGCTGCGGCTGAAGAAGCTGCCGGATCTCTGCAAAAAACACGAGATGCCCGCGATTGCGGTGACCGACAGCAACAACCTGTTTGCCGCACTGGAGTTTTCCGTTGCGGCCAGCGGGGCCGGGGTGCAGCCGATCATGGGCTGTCAGGTGGATCTGCGGTTTACCGAACCAACCCCCGGTGAGCGGCCAAAACCCCCGGCGCCGCTGGTGCTGCTGGCGCAGAGCGAGACCGGTTATGAGCATCTGATGAAGCTGAATTCCTGTCTCTACATGCGGGAAGGCAGTGAGCTGGCGCATGTGACGCTGGAGGAGCTGGGGGCCCATTCTGAGGATGTGATTTGCCTGAGTGGCGGGCCGGATGGGCCGGTGGGGCGGCTCTTGCAGATGGGGCAGCGTCCGGCGGCAGAGGCGTTGATGCAGCGACTGAAGGCGATGTTCCCGGATCGTTTGTATGTGGAGTTGCAGCGCCATCCTGGTGAGCATGGTCAGCCCGACGCGGAGCAGGCGACCGAGCGCGGCCATGTGGAAATGGCCTATGCGATGGACCTGCCGCTGGTCGCCACCAATGACGTCTATTTCCCGAATACAGAAATGTATGAGGCCCATGATGCGATGATCTGCATCGCCGAAGGGGCCTATGTCGATCAGGCCGAACCACGGCGGCGTCTGACCGCGCAGCATTACTTCAAGAGCCAGGAAGAGATGGTCGCGCTGTTTGCCGACCTGCCCGAAGCGATTGAGAATACGGTGGAGATCGCCAGGCGCTGTGCGTTCATGGCGTACCGCCGCGATCCTATCCTGCCGAAGTTTGCCGATGATGAGGTCGCCGAGTTGCGCCGTATCGCCAATGAGGGTCTGCAACAGCGTCTGGCGGTGATCCCCCATGCGGCGAGCGTCGAGGACTATCAGGAGCGGCTCGACTTCGAGTTGGGCATTATCGAGGGGATGGGGTTCCCCGGCTATTTCCTGATCGTTGCCGATTTCATCCAATGGGCCAAGGATCATGACATTCCGGTGGGGCCAGGGCGGGGCTCCGGCGCGGGTTCCTTGGTAGCCTATGCGTTGACGATTACCGACCTTGATCCGCTGCGCTATTCACTGCTGTTTGAACGCTTCCTCAACCCGGAACGGGTGTCGATGCCCGACTTTGACATCGACTTCTGCATGGACCGCCGGGAAGAGGTGATCAAATACGTGCAGGAGAAATATGGCCGCGACAAGGTGGGGCAGATCATCACCTTTGGCGCGCTGCTGTCGAAGGCGGCGGTGCGCGACATGGGGCGGGTCTTGCAGATGCCCTATGGTCAGGTGGACCGGCTGTCCAAGCTGATCCCGGTCGAGGGCGTAAAACCGATGTCCATCGTGGACAGTCTGCGTGAAGAGCCGCGGCTGCGTGAGGAGGCGGAGAACGAAGAGGTTGTCGACCGGCTGCTGAAATACGGCATGCAGGTTGAGGGGCTGTTGCGATCAGCGGGTACCCACGCGGCGGGTGTGGTGATTGGCGATCGGCCGCTGGATGCGCTGGTGCCGCTTTACCGCGATCCGCGTTCGGACATGCCCGCCACCCAGTTCAACATGAAATGGGTGGAGCAGGCGGGGCTGGTGAAGTTCGACTTCCTCGGCCTGAAGACACTGACCGTGATCCAGAACGCGATGGATCTGATTTTCCAGTCGGGCCGCGATCTGCATGTGGCCGCCGATGGCACCCAGCTTTATGATCCGCCGGAGGGGGCAGCGAACCAGATCAACGCCATTCCGCTGGACGACACGGTCACCTATGACCTCTACTCAAGGGCCAAGACGGTGGCGGTGTTCCAGGTGGAATCCACCGGCATGATGGACGCGCTAAAGCGCATGAAACCCACCTGTATCGAGGACATCGTGGCGCTGGTGGCGCTGTATCGTCCTGGCCCGATGGAGAACATCCCGGTTTATTGCGAGGTGAAGAACGGCCTGCGAAAGATCCAGTCGGTGCATCCGCTGATCGACCATATCCTTGAGGAAACACAGGGCATTATCGTCTATCAGGAACAGGTGATGCAGATTGCCCAGGTGATGGCGAACTACACGCTGGGCGGCGCCGACCTGCTGCGCCGCGCCATGGGTAAGAAGATCAAAGAGGCGATGGACGCCGAACGCCCGAAGTTTGAGAAAGGCGCGGCGGAAAACGGCGTGCCGGCCAAGAAGGCGTCGGAGGTGTTCGACCTTTTGGAGAAATTCGCCAACTACGGCTTCAACAAATCCCACGCGGCGGCCTATGCGGTGGTCAGCTACCAGACCGGCTGGCTGAAGGCGAACCACCCGGTGGAGTTCATGGCGGGCGTCATGAACTGCGATATCCATCTGACGGATAAGCTGGCGATTTACTTCGAAGAGGTCAAAAAAGGTCTGCGCCTGCCCTATGTGCCGCCCTGCGTGAACCGCTCGGAGGCGACCTTCAACGTGGTCAAGGGGGAGCTGGTCTATGCGCTGGGCGCGCTGAAAAACGTCGGCGTCGAGGCAATGCGCCTTGTGACGGCGGCGCGGCGTGAGAGCGGTGAAGACAAACCCTTTGCCACGCTGTTTGATTTTGCCCGCCGGGTGGATCTGAAAAAGGTCGGCAAACGCCCGCTGGAAATGCTGGCGCGGGCCGGGGGCTTTGACCAGCTGGACCCCAACCGCCGCCGGGTGTTCGACAGCCTTGGTGCATTGGTCGATTATTCGTCCGCGGTGCATGATCAGCGCAATTCCAGTCAGGTGTCGCTGTTTGGTGAGGCGGGGGAGGACCTGCCAGAGCCGCGTCTGCCCGGCACCCCGGACTGGCTGCCTGCTGAGCGGCTGTCGGAGGAGTTCAAGGCGATTGGGTTCTACCTCTCGGGTCATCCGCTGGACGACTATATGCCTGCGCTGAAACGCAAGGATGTGATGACGCTGGACGAGGTCACGGCCAAAGCAGAGCGCGGCCCGTTCATGGCCAAGATGGCCGGTGTTGTCGCCGGTCGGCAGGAACGAAAATCGGCGCGTGGCAATCGCTTTGCCTTTGCCCAGCTGTCGGACACCAGCGGCGGCTATGAGGTCACGCTGTTTTCCGAAGTGCTGGAGAAATCACGCGAATTTCTGGAAACCGGCGCCAAGGTGGTGATCACCGCAGAGGCCACGATGGAGAGCGATCAGCTGAAACTCTTGGTGCGCTCTGTCGGGCCGGTGGATGCGGCGATTGCCGATGCCGGACGCAGTTCGCTGCGGGTCTATATCTCGCAGGCGAGTGCGGTGGCGACGGTGGCACAGGTGCTGGAGGATGCCAAATCCGCCGCCCGCAACGCCGCGCGCGGGGAGGTTTATATGTACCTGCAGGATCCCGGCCTGCCCGGTGATGTTGAGATGGATCTGGGCCAGCCCTTCCCCATCAACCCCCAGATCAAAGGCGCGCTGAAGTCACTGGACGGGGTGATGGATGTGGAGGAGATTTGAGAGGGCATAAATTTCTATTTAGAGAGTTTTTTGTTGCTATAACTCCTTTGAGGTTTATTTTTGTGAGTTAAAATTAATGTTGAAGCAAAGAGGTAGCATTGGATATTCGAGATCAACTTAGGAAAAAACCTCTACGAATAGGGATATCGACCCGCGCTCTTTTCGACCTTGAGGCAGAGCACAGTGTTTTTGTACGAGATGGCGTCGAAGCTTATGCAAAGTTGCAGAGAGATCAGGAAAAAACTGTAATCAGAAAAGGGTCTGGATTCAAAGTTGTTGAGAAGCTGCTTGGCATGAACGATGCAGAAGGTGAACCTTACGTCGAAGTTATATTACTTTCAAAAAACTCACCTGATTTGTCGCTAAGAGCGTTCAATTCAATCAAGGAATATGGGTTGAACATTAAACATGGAAGCTTCACGAGCGGTCGTACACTTGCCCCCTTTATTCCGTCTTGGGGCATAGATTTGTTTCTATCGAATGACACAGCCGATGTTCAAGCTGCTGTGACATCCGGAACTGCTGCAGCACGATTAGTAAACCCTCCAGAAGTTGATTTGGGGACTTACTATGATGATGAGGTCCGCATCGCTTTTGACGGTGATGCGGTAGTTTTTAGCCCTGAATCTGACCAGATATATAAAGAAAAAGGGCTTGGTGCATTCTTTGAACACGAGAAAAAGAATGCTGAGAAGCCCATGGCCGTTGGCCCCTTTGGGAATTTTCTGAAAAAGCTCTCTAAACTCCGAGAAATTCACATGACTGGAGGTGGAGCAAGTAAAGTGCGTATTGGCATCGTGACAGCCCGGAACGCCCCAGCTCATGAACGTGTCGTGTATACACTAAGAGCTTGGGGAACACCTGCAGACGAAGCACATTTCGTTGGTACGAATAGCAAAGCGCCTATCCTGCAAGCAATGGACGCTCATATATTCTTTGATGATCAGGAAAAGCACGTGCTGGGCGCCTCTTCAGTTGTTCCAGCAGGTCATGTGCCAGGGCCTCACAACCCTGATGAACTGATCATTCCTGCGGAATGACCCCCTTACGAAGGGCCCATTGCTGTGACCGACCACCGGGACCTTACTCTGCGGGTTGCTGATATGGCGGATGCGTCGAGCCTGGCGGCGCTGTCGCTAGAGGTCTGGATCGGCACCTATCTGCGCGAGGGGGTGAGCGGGTTCTTTGCCGATTATGCGCTGGCGGAGCTGACGGCGGCGCGGTTTGCCGAGACGCTTGCTGATCCGCAGGAGCATGTCATCGTCTCGCAGAACCGGGTTGGCATTGATGGCTATATCCGCATCAGTCGCGGGCGTCCGGGGCCGACACCGGGCTGTTCGGACGTGGAGATCACGACGCTCTATGTGCAGCCGCGCCACCATGGGCGGGGCATTGGGACTGCCTTGCTGCGCGCGGCGTTGGCCCATTGTGCGGAGGAGGGCGCGGCGCGGGTCTGGCTGGCCAGCAATGCCGAAAATACTCCAGCCAAAGCGTTCTACCTGTCGCAGGGGTTTGACCGTGTTGGTGAAACGCAGTTCGTGATCGACGATCAGTCTTACCTCAACGATGTCTTTGCGCGCGACTGTCTGGGGTGAGCCACCCCATTAGAGGGCGGCGTTGAAGACGGAGTTGGTGTCGAGTAGATATTGCGAGATGATCGGACCGCTGGCAGCGCCGATGGCGCGGGCGTTGGGGCCGATGGCGCCGCATTCAATGCGGGGCGGGATCAGGCCACGGGCGTCGAGAGTGGACAAGGCTGTGCGGGTGCGCTCGACCAGAGCTGCGCGAATGCTGTCGGGCAGGGCGCCGTCGATCAGCACCGCTTCGAAATCGATCACTGCGCAGGTGGCGAGGCTGGCGCGGGCGATGGCGTCTGCGGCCTGATCCAGCCAGGGGGTGACCTCGGCGTCAAATCCGGACCAGTGCATCGGCAGCTGCCAGAGCTGGCCGGGATCTTTGCCCGCGTCCCGCAGGCGCTGTTCGAGGAGGTGGATGGAGGCAAGATCGAGGAGCTTTGCCTCCCGTCCGTCGGGGCCGAGCATCGACAGGGAGCCGAGCGCGCCGGCGTTGCCCTGATTGCCCTCCAGCACCCGGTGGTTCAGCACCACGCCGCCGCCGATAAAGGCCCCGACAAAGAAATAGGCGTAGTCGCGGTAGGCCTTGCCGCGCCCATACATATGTTCGGCGCGGCAGGCGGCGGTGGCGTCATTGACCACATGTACGGGCAGGGCGCTGAAACGTGCAATTTCAGATGTGAAATCAACCGTCTGCCAATCCGCAAGTGCCTCTGCCGGGGCGTTGATCTGGGCGTGCCAGGTCCAAAGCTGGAACGGGGCGGCCACGCCAATGCCGCAGATGCGCGGATGCAGATCTGCGGGCAATGCGGCCTCGATCTGGCGCATGCTGTCGCGCAGGAAATCAAAGACCACCGCAGGCGTGGGGTAGGGGTAGCGCAATCGCAGCTGCTGGCGCACCGCACCGCAGACATCCATCAAGAGCACCTCAACGCTGCGGCGACCGATCTTCAGCCCGTAGGAAAACAGGCCGTCGGGGTTGAGCCCCATGGGCACCGAGGGTTTGCCAACCCGGCCACGCTGGGTCTCTCCGCGTTGCAGCAGCCCGTCGGTCTCCAACTTGCGCAGGATGACGGAGACGGTTTGTGGCGACAGGCCGGTGCCGCGGGCCAGCGCGCTGCCGGGCATCGCCCCGTTGCGTTGAAGGAGGGACAGGATCAGCCGTTCATTGAACACGCGGACGCCGGTCTGATTGACGCCGCCGCTCAGGGATCTGGCTTGCTCTTGTTCCATGCGGCGGACCCTAATCACGCTTCGAGGTCTAAGGAAAGTGCGGATATCGATTTAATAAGTCAAGTTGATTTACTTATTGACAGGAAGGCCAGAATCACGGCCCTCTATGGGCGACATGGCGGCCCGACCGTCTTGTTTATTTTCATTGTGATGCTGAGGGAGGACATCATGAAGAAGCTACTATTGGGTACCGCCATTGGATTTGCGG
The DNA here is from genome assembly GCF_000473105.1 of Phaeobacter inhibens DSM 16374. NCBI lineage: Bacteria > Pseudomonadati > Pseudomonadota > Alphaproteobacteria > Rhodobacterales > Roseobacteraceae > Phaeobacter > Phaeobacter inhibens. The sequence goes on from NZ_AXBB01000004.1 coordinate 60,258, forward strand.
CCATGACCGGCAGCGCCTTTGCGGCCGAGGGCGTGACCGCCTGTTTGATTACCAAGACCGACACCAATCCGTTTTTCGTCAAGATGAAAGAGGGCGCCGAGGCCAAGGCGGCAGAGCTGGGCATGACGCTCAAAAGCTTTGCCGGGAAGGTGGATGGCGACCATGAAACCCAGGTTGCGGCGATTGAGACCTGCATTGCGGATGGTGCAAAGGGCATCCTGCTGACCGCCTCTGATACCTCGTCGATTGTACCGGCAGTGCAGCAGGCGCGCGACGCTGGTCTGGTGGTGATTGCGCTGGATACGCCGCTGGAGCCGATTGATTCCGCCGATGCCACATTTGCTACCGACAATTTTCTGGCTGGTGAGCTGATTGGCAAATGGGCGGCGGCGAGCCTGGGTGATGAGGCGGCGAATGCCAAGATCGCGATGCTGGATCTGGCTGTCAGTCAGCCCACCGTGGGCGTGCTGCGCGATCAGGGCTTCCTGCAGGGGTTTGGCATTGATCTGGGCGATCCCAACAAATGGGGCGACGAGACGGATCCGCGCATTGTCGGCAATGATATCACCGCCGGCAATGAAGAGGGCGGTCGCCGCGCGATGGAGAACCTGCTGGCCAAGGATCCTATGATCAATGTGGTCTACACCATCAACGAGCCGGCGGCTGCAGGTGCCTATGAGGCGCTGAAGTCGATTGGCCGCGAAAATGATGTGCTGATTGTATCCGTGGACGGTGGGTGCCCCGGCGTGCAGAACATCAAGGACGGTGTGATCGGGGCCACGTCGCAGCAGTATCCGCTGTTGATGGCCTCCAAGGGGATCGAGGCGATCAGCGCCTGGGCCACCACTGGAGAGAAACCCGCACCGACACCGGGCAAGGCGTTCTTTGACACCGGTGTGGCCCTGGTGACCGATCAGCCCGCAGAAGGTGTTGACAGCATCGACACTGCCGAAGGGACCAATCTCTGCTGGGGTTGATCCCATCAGACCCCCTTATAGAGGCAGGCCGAACAGAGCTTGAGCGGCGTCAGTAGACGCTGACCATCAAGGCGAGCCATGGGGGCGGTGGAAACATCGCCCCCTCTGCGCCGCTGCGGATCTGTTTTGCTGCTGCGTTCTGGTCGTGGGTGCCTGTGCCCCACAGGACGCCGGATTTTACGGAGAGAGTTATGACCACGCCCCAAAGCTATGAAGCGGCGGCCAGCGGCAGCCCCGAGGCCGTTGCGGATTTCGACCAGGGAGAGACCTCCTTTATCAGTCGCTTTCAACATATGCTGCATGTGACCCCGTCGCTGGTGCCGCTGATCGTGCTGGTGCTGTCGGTGATCGTGTTTGGGCTGCTGCTGGGCAGCAAGTTTTTTTCCCCCTTTGCGCTGACGCTGATCCTGCAACAGGTGGGCATTGTCGGCATTGTGGCCTGCGCGCAGTCGTTGGTTATCCTGACCGCAGGCATCGACCTGTCGGTAGGGGCTATCATGGTGCTCAGCTCGGTGGTGATGGGGCAATTCACCTTTCGCTATGGGTTGCCACCCGAGGTGGCGGTGGCCTGTGGGTTGATCTGCGGCACCATCTGCGGCTTTATCAATGGCTGGCTGGTGGCGCGGATGAAACTGCCGCCCTTTATCGTGACGCTGGGCATGTGGCAGATCGTGCTGGCGAGCAACTTCTTGTATTCGGCCAATGAAACCATCCGCAGCCAGACCATCGCTGCCGAGGCGCCGCTGCTGCAGCTGTTTGGCGAGAAAATCAAGATTGGCGGCGCGGTCTTCACCTACGGCGTGATCTTCATGGTCATACTGGTGGTTCTGCTGGCCTATGTGCTGCGCCACACAGCCTGGGGGCGCCATGTCTATGCGGTCGGCGACGATCCGGAGGCGGCAGAGCTGTCGGGGGTGAAGGTCACGCGGGTGCTGATCTCGGTCTATATGCTGTCGGGGCTGATCTGTGCCTTTGCCGGCTGGGCGATGATCGGGCGCATCGGGTCAGTCTCGCCCACCTCAGGACAGCTCGCCAATATTGAGAGCATCACGGCGGTGGTGATTGGCGGGATTTCACTGTTTGGCGGGCGCGGGTCGATCCTGGGCACATTTTTTGGCGCGCTGATCGTTGGGGTCTTTACCCTTGGCCTGCGCCTTCTGGGGGCGGATGCACAGTGGACCTACCTGCTGATTGGCCTGCTTATCATTGCGGCGGTGGCCGTGGATCAATGGATCAGAAAGGTGTCTGTCTGATGGAACCTATTTTGAAAGCTCGCGGTCTGGTGAAGCGCTACGGACGTGTGACCGCGCTGGATCATTGCGATTTTGATCTGATGCCGGGAGAGATCCTGGCGGTGATCGGCGACAATGGGGCGGGGAAATCCTCGCTGATCAAGGCGGTGTCCGGCGCGGTGGTTCCAGATGCCGGAGAGGTCTGGCTGGAGGGGCGTCGTGTACAGTTTCACACGCCGATTGATGCGCGCAAAGAGGGGATCGAGACGGTTTATCAGACGCTTGCGATGTCACCTGCGCTGTCAATTGCTGACAATATGTTCATGGGGCGCGAGCTGCGTAAACCCGGCTGGCGGGGGTCCGTGCTGCGGCAGCTGGATCGCGCACGCATGGAGCAGATCGCCCGTGACAAGCTGAACGAGCTGGGCTTGGCGACAATCCAGAACATCAATCAGGCGGTGGAAACCCTGTCGGGTGGTCAGCGTCAGGGCGTGGCTGTGGCGCGGGCGGCGGCCTTTGGCTCCAAGGTAATCATTCTGGACGAGCCGACGGCGGCGCTGGGCGTCAAGGAGAGCCGTCGGGTGCTGGAGCTGATTCAGGATGTGAAATCGCGCGGTATTCCGATCATCCTGATCAGTCACAATATGCCCCATGTGTTTGAGGTCGCGGATCGCATCCATGTGCATCGGCTGGGCAAGCGGCTGTGTGTGATTGATCCCAAACAGCACAGCATGTCGGATGCCGTCGGCTATATGACCGGCGCGCAGGTACCCTCCGAGGATCTGACCGCAGCATGACACGAGAGGTGACATCACTGGCGGATCTGGTGGCGCAGGTGCAGGCGTTGCCGGTGGCCGAGGGGCGCGCGCGGCGTCTGGTGGCGCTTGCAGGCGCGCCGGGCAGTGGCAAATCCACCCTGGCAGAGCTGCTGGTGCAGGGGCTCTGTGCCAATGGCACAGGGGCTGCGGTGGTGCCGATGGACGGCTTCCATCTGGACAATCGGTTGCTGTCGGAGATGGACCTGCGTGATAGGAAAGGCGCGCCGGAGAGCTTTGATCAGGCCGGGTTTCAGCGGTTGATTGCGGCCATGGCGGTAGAAGAAGAGGTGATCTACCCCGAATTCGACCGCGCGCGGGACATTGCCATCGCGGGTGCGGCGCGGGTCGATGCTGGTGTTGAGGTCGCCGTGGTTGAGGGCAATTATCTGATGTTTGACGCGCCGGGATGGCGCGATCTGGCGGCGCTTTGGGATCTGTCGGTGCGGATCCATGTCCCGCGCGACCTATTGCGGAAGCGACTTGTGGCGCGCTGGCAGGTCTATGGTTTGAGCGATGCCGAGGCAGAGGCACGGGCGGAGGGCAATGACATGGCCAACGCGGATCGTGTGGCCGCTGCGGCCCTGCCTGCGGATGTGATCTGGAAAGGTGAGACAGAATGATCCTGTGTTGTGGAGAGGCGCTGATCGACATGATCCCGGCGCCGGTTGCCGGGGCTGTGCCGGTGGTGGATGGCGCGGATGCGCAGACCGGGTTTGTGCCCCATTGCGGCGGCGCGGTGTTCAATACGGCGATCGCGCTGGGGCGTCTGGGGCAGACGACCGGGCTGTTCACCGGCCTGTCGCGCGACCTGTTTGGCCAGCAGCTGGCGGCGGCGCTGGTGGCGTCGCATGTGGATCACGGGTTTGCAGAACGATCTGATCAGCCCTCCACGCTGGCCTTTGTGCATCTGCGCGACGGTCATGCGGAGTATCATTTCTTTGACGAGAATTCCGCCGGGGCCAGCCTGCGTCCTGACCGGTTGCCAGAGTTGTCCGAGGATGTGGACACGTTGTTTTTTGGCGGAATCTCTCTGTGTAATGGGGCTGCGGCAGAGACCTATGCAGCGCTGGCGGCGCGCGAACGGGGGCGCCGGATCATTATGATCGATCCTAATGTGCGCGCCGGGTTTGCCAAGGAAGAGGCGGCCTATCGCAGCCGCTTGGCGGCGATGGTGGCGGGGGCTGGTATTGTCAAAGTCTCGGATGAGGATCTGCACTGGATCTATCCCGGCGATGCACCGATTGAGGAGAAGATCCGCCAGATCCTGGCCGGGGAGGCCGGGATGGGGCCTGGGCTGGTGATCCTGACGCTGGGCAGCAAGGGCGCGAAAGGGTTCCTGCGGTCCGGCCCCACGGTCGAGGTGCCCGCACAGGTGGCGGTGGTCGCGGATACTGTCGGGGCTGGTGATACGTTCAATGCAGGGTTTATGGCCGCCGCGACCGAGGCCGGCGTGCTGGCGGATGCGGCCAGCGGTGAGATGGATCCCGAGCAGCTGCGCGTCTGTCTGGGCTACGGCGCACGGGCCGCCGCCGTCACCGTTTCCCGCCCGGGTGCCAATCCGCCCTGGCGTGACGAGCTGGCGGGCTAGGGCCCGGTCCAACATTTGATCTCCTAAAAGGCGCCACCCGGTTACAACTGCCGGTGTGGCGCTTTGCGTTGGGGATTGTCGGATATTATATGTTCATGTAATGTTCTCGTGGATTATCTAGTGGAGGGTTGTTGAGATGATTGAGGGGAGCTGTTGCTGTGGAACGGTCAAATTCCGACTGAGGGCGGAACCATCCATGATGGGGACCTGCCATTGTTCGCGTTGCCGAAAGGCAGGGGCGAGTACCATCGTTTTTGTCAAGCGGGAGGATCTGAGCTGGGTTGAGGGCAAAGATCAGGTGGCCCTGTACCAGCCAGCCCCGCCTTACAAATACGGCAGATGTTTCTGCAGGGTCTGCGGCAGTTCGCTTGGGGAAATCCTGTCAGACGAGGACAGTTTCCCGATTGCCGCAAATGCGCTGGATAGCGAGATTGCAACGAGAAACCGGTTTCATGAATTCGTGTCGGAAAAGCCCGGTTGGTACGAGATTTGCGACGATGCGCCAAAATCCAGCGGCCATCCGGCCTGATCGATCTGGTTCGAGACCCATAGGGGCATGACTGCCCCGTAGCGCCGTATTGCACGGGGCTGCGGGGGAAGGGGGGCCATCAGGTCTGCGCGGTCAGCGTGCCAGTTGGCTTGCGGCGCGGGCGAGGTCGCGGATGGCGTCCCAATCGCCTGCCTCAACCAGTTTGGTCGGGGCGACCCAGCTGCCACCGGCGCAGACCACGTTGGGCAGTGACAGGTAGCTGTCTGCATTGTCCGGGCTGACGCCGCCGGTCGGGCAGAAGCTGATCTGCGGCAGGGGGGCGCCGATGGCCTTGAGTGCGGGGGCGCCGCCGGAGGCCTCAGCCGGGAAGAATTTCAGCATGTCATAGCCGCGATCCAGAAGGCGCATCGCCTCGGAGGCGGTGGCGGCACCGGGCAGCATTGGAAGACCGGCGGCCTCAGCCGCGTCCAGCAGCGTGTTGGTGGCGCCGGGGGAGACGCCGAATTGCGCACCGGCCGCGACGGCGCGGGTGACATCCTCCGGCGTGATCAGCGTACCAGCGCCAACAACGCCGCCTTTGACCTTGGCCATTTCGGCAATCACATCCAGCGCGGCGGGGGTGCGCAGGGTGACCTCCAGCGCGGGCAGGCCACCGGCGACCAGGGCTTCGGCCAGCGGGCGGGCATGGGCAACGTCATGGACAACCAGCACCGGCACGATCGGGGCCAATTGGCAGATATCGCGCGCACGGGTGCTGGCGTCTTGTGGGGTGATGGCCATGGGTCAGTCTCCGATCAGGGTCGAGAATACGGTGGCGCCGGTATCGGCAGAGGTGACGGCATTGCGGAACAGTGCGAACATCTCGCGGCCGGTGCCGTGCTGATAGGCGGAGAGGTCGGCCACCACCGGGTCGCGGTCGTCAAAGCCCTCGGCCTTGACCTCTAGCGTACCTGTGAGGGCATCAACCCGCACCATGTCACCGTCGCGCAGTTTGGAAATCGGGCCACCGTCGAGGGCCTCCGGCACCACATGGATGGCGGAGGGGATCTTGCCCGAGGCGCCGGACATGCGGCCATCGGTGACCAGAGCCACCTTCTGGCCGCGGCCCTGCATGATGCCGAGGAAGGGCGTCATGGAGTGGAGTTCCGGCATTCCGTTGGCCTTTGGTCCCTGGAAGCGGACCACGATCACCACGTCGCCCTTGTCCAGCTCACCCGCCTTGAAGGCGGCCTTGGCCTCCTCCTGATCATGAAAGACGCGGGCGGGGGCTTCGACCACGCGGTGCTCTTCGGCCACGGCGGAGATCTTCATCACGCCGGTGCCGAGGTTGCCGGAGAGGCGGGAGAGCCCGCCGGTGGACTGGAAGGGGTCGCTGGCGGGGCGAATGATCTTGTCGTTGAGGGTCTCGGCGGCGCCGGGTTTCCACACCAGACCATCGTCGCTGAGGAAGGGTTCGGCGGTGTAGCTCTCCAGCCCGCTGCCTGCGACCGTGCGCGTGTCGGCGTGGAGGTGACCAGAGTTCAGCAACTGGCCGATCACATAGCCCAGACCGCCGGCCGCATGGAAGTGGTTCACATCGGCCAGACCGTTGGGATAGACCCGCGCCAGCAGCGGCACCACGTCAGAGAGTTCGGAAAAGTCCTGCCAATCCAGAATGATGCCACCGGCGCGGGCCATGGCGATCAGGTGGATCAGCAGATTGGTGGAGCCGCCGGTGGTCATCAGCCCGACGATGCCGTTCACATAGGCGCGTTCATCCAGAATATCGCAGACCGGCGTGTAATCATTGCCAAGCGCGCTGAGCGCCAGAGCGCGGCGGGCGCCTTCCTCGGTCAGGGCGGCGCGCATGTCGGTGCCGGGATTGACGAAGGAGGAACCGGGCAGGTGCAGGCCCATGAATTCCATCAGCATCTGGTTGGTATTGGCCGTGCCGTAGAAGGTGCAGGTGCCGGGGCCGTGATAGGCGGCCATCTCGGATTTCAGCAGCTCGTCGCGCCCGATTTCACCGGCGGCGAATTTCTGGCGGACCTTGGCCTTGTCATCGTTGGAGATGCCGGAGGTCATCGGACCTGCGGGCAGGAACACGGCGGGCAGATGGCCAAAGACCTGCGCGCCAATGACCAGACCCGGCACGATCTTGTCGCAGACGCCGAGATAGACGGTGGCATCAAACACGTTGTGGCTGAGGGCGATGCCGGTGGCCATGGCGATGGTGTCGCGGGAGAACAGGCTGAGCTCCATCCCCGCCTCGCCCTGGGTGACGCCGTCGCACATGGCGGGGACGCCGCCGGCCACCTGCGCGGTGCCGCCGACGCGGCGCACGGCGTCGCGGATCCGCTGCGGGTAGGTTTCAAACGGCTGATGCGCCGAGAGCATGTCGTTATAGGCGGTGACGATGCCGAGATGCCCGGCGGTGCCTTCGGCGAGGGGCATCTGATCCTCGCCGGTGGCGGCATAGGCATGGGCCTGACCGCTGCACGATAGGTGGGCGCGGGCGGGGCCTTTGCCCTTGGCGGCGCGCATCCGGTCGAGATAGGCGGCGCGGGGTTTGGCGCTGCGGGCGATAATTCGGTCTGTGACGTCGCGGACTGTTTGGTTCAAACGCATCGGGTGCCTCTTTCAGTCGTCAGGTGCCGGTTGGTCGGATCGTGTCGGGAGCGCAGGCGGGCAGGCTCAGGAGCCAATGCCGCGCCAACGGCGATTGTCGCGGTGCATCAGCAGCAGCGCATCCTCTGGTCCGGAGCTGCCGGGATCATAGGGTTGCGGCGTGTCATTGCTGTTGTCAGCCCAGCCCGCGATGATCGGGTCGGCCCAGGCCCAGGCGGCCTCGACCTCATCGCCGCGCATGAACAGGGTCTGGTTGCCGCGGATCACATCCATGATCAGCCGTTCGTAGGCGTCCTGCGGTCGGCCAGCCTCTGGCAGGCTGTCGGCGAAGGTCATGTCGAGATTGGCACCGGTCAGGCGCATGCCACCGGGACCGGGGTCCTTGATGGTGGTGCGCAGGGTGATGCCTTCGTCCGGTTGCAGGCGGATCACCAGCACATTGCCCTTGATGCCGCCGGTGCCGGTGTCCTCGGCAAAGATGTTATGCGGCGGGTCGCGGAAGAAGACGGCGATTTCGGATTCGCGGGCGCGCAGGCATTTGCCGGTGCGCAGATAGAACGGCGTGCCGGCCCATCGCCAGTTGGCAACCTCCACCTTCATCGCGATGAAGCTTTCGGTGGTGCTGGCGGGGTTGCCTGCATGGTCGCGGTAGGCCTCCCCCTCCGGGCCGCGATACTGGCCACGGGCGATCTGATCCGGCGCGACGGGGTTCAGCGCCTCGATCACCTTCACCTTTTCGTCGCGCACGGCGTTGGGGGTGAAGCGGGCGGGGGGTTCCATTGCGGTGAGGCACAGTAGCTGCATCAGATGGTTCTGGACCATATCGCGCATGGCGCCGGATTTGTCGTAATATTCGCCGCGCCCCTTGACGCCGATGCTTTCGGCGACGGTGATCTGCACGTGGTCGATGTGGGAGGAATTCCACAGGGGTTCAAACAGCGAATTGGCAAAGCGCAGGGCCATCAGGTTCTGGACGGTCTCTTTGCCCAGATAATGGTCGATCCGGTAGATCTGGTGCTCTTCGAAATTGGCGCGCAGGGCGGCGTTCAGCGCCTGGGCCGAGGCCAGATCATGGCCGAAGGGTTTTTCCAGAACGATACGGCTGTCGGGGGTGGCGATCCTGGTGGAGCGCAGGCGACCCGCGATATCGGGGAACAGGCTGGGCCCGACCGAGAGATAGAAGGCGCGGATGGCATCGTCGCGCAGCAGACCGCCAAGCGCCTGCCAACCGTTGTCGCCGCGCGCGTCCACGGCGGTATAGTGCAACAGATCCACAAAAGCGGCGATTTCGTCGTCGCTGGTCTCGCCCGGCTGGCCATAGGTGCGAATGGCGTCGGCGACCATCTCCTGAAACCCGTGGCGATCCATCTCGCTGCGCGAGGTGCCGATAATGCGGCAATCGTCGGCGAACTGGCCGATCTGGAAGCGGTGAAACAGGCTGGGCAGGATCTTGCGACGGGCAAGGTCACCGGTCGCGCCAAACAGCACGAGGTCAAAGGACTGGACGGGAATGACGCGGGAAACCATGGCTCTCTCTCTGACAGCTCGAAGGGGAAATTGGCGGTCTTGTTGGTGGCTAGGGGTGCGGATGGGTGAGTTTCGACAGCAGGCCCCGGGTGGAGCCGTCTTTGGCCTCGTAAGCCTCAGCCGGGGCGGAGCCGTCGACCAGCGGCAACAGGCTGACGGCCAGTTCCTTGCCCAGTTCAACCCCCCATTGGTCAAAGGAGTTCAACCCCCAGACCACACCTTCGACAAACACACGGTGTTCATAGAGCGCGATGAGCTGACCCAGCACAAAGGGGGTGAGTTTCGGATAGGCGAGGGTGACGGAGGGGCGATTGCCGGCGAAGGAGAGATGGCCTGCCATCTGTTCCAGCGCATCGCCGGTAAAGCCACGTTTGGCGGCGATGGCGCGGGCCTCCTTGTGAGCACGGCCCAGCATCAGGGCTTCGGATTGGGCGAGGCAGTTGGAGACCAGCAGCTGGTGGTGATCGGTCAGATCCCCCTCATGTGCCTCAGCGGCGATCAGGAATTCGGCAGGCACCACGCGGGTGCCCTGATGCAGCAACTGGTAGAAGGCGTGCTGGCCGTTGGTGCCGGGCTCGCCCCAGACGATAGGGCCAGAGTCGTGCGGTAGGGGGCTGCCATCCAGTGCGACGCTCTTGCCGTTGCTTTCCATATCCAGCTGCTGGAGATAGGCCGGGAAACGGGCCAGACGCTGGTCATAGGGCAGAATAGCGCGGCTGTCGTAGCCGCAGATATTGTGGTGCCAGACGCCAGTCATGGCAAGCATCACTGGCAGGTTTTCGCGAAACGGCGCGGTGCGGAAATGGCGGTCCATCGCAGCGGCGCCGGACAGGAACTGGCGGAAATTCTCGGCCCCGATGGCGATCATGATCGGCAGACCCACCGGCCCCCAGAGCGAATAGCGCCCCCCCACCCAATCGGCAAAGCCAAAGACCCGTTCGGGGGCAATGCCAAAGGCTGAGGTTTTGTCTCGCGCGGTCGAAACGGCGGCCAGATGCGCAGAGGTGCCATCCCCCAGTGTGGCACGCAGCCAGCCCAATGCGGTGCGGGCATTGGTCATGGTCTCGATGGTGGTGAAGGTCTTGGAGGCGATGATCACCAATGTGGTCTGCGGATCCAGCCCCTTCAGCGTGTCGGCAATATGGGCGCCATCCACGTTGGACACAAAATGGCAGCGGGGGCCATCATGGTAGGGCGCCAGCGCCAGCGTGGCCATGGCGGGGCCAAGGTCGGAGCCACCAATGCCGATATTGATCACATCGGTGAATTTTGCGCCGGTGCTGGAACGGATGCTGCCATCGCGCAGCGCCTCGGCAAAGCTCTCCATCTGTTGCAAGGTCTGGCGGATGGCGGGCAAGACATCGTCACCATCGACTTTGATCGGTTCATCGGTCTGTGCCCGCAGGGCAGTGTGCAGCACGGCGCGGTCTTCGGTCGTGTTGATCTTGTCGCCACGGAACATCTGGCTGATGCGATCCGCCAGTCCGGCCTCGGCCGTGATCCGCTCCAGAAGCGAGAGGGCGGTGGTGTCGAGCGCGGTTTTGGAATAGTCCAACAGCAGACCGTCGGTTTCTGCCGAGAAGGCCTGAAAGCGATCCGGGGCGTCAAAGCGGGACAGAAGAGACACATCGGCAGTCTGCGCGCGATGCTGTGCCAGAAGTTGCCAGGTTTGCGTCTGGGTCTGCGTCATCGTCCGTCTCCCTCGGGTATCTCTGCCCTGTTGCGAATCACTCAAGGGCACCGCTGACGTCTAGTTAGCGCTAACATGTGCATTTGTAACGCCCTAATATAGCAGTTTGCGCTGTCTAGCCCAAATAGTGCCGTCTTGACCGATGGTGACTGCGGATAGGCGGGGCTTGGGATCAGATCCGCTGGCCTGCCTCATCAAAGCTGAGGCAGTTGGCGGGGTCGAAATCAAACTGCAGAGTCTCACCGACATTGGTGTCATGCTGGCCGAACAGCCGCGCGGTGAAGGTGAGATCCTGGCCCATATCGACCAGGATATTGGTGTCGCCGCCCAGTTTTTCCACGTGAATCACCTCGCCGGTGAGTGGGCCATCAGAGCTGATGCGGGCGTATTCCGGGCGAATGCCGATGAATTGTCCGGGGTTGCCACCAAGGCGTTGCGCCGGAACAAAGTTCATCGCAGGCGCGCCGATGAATTCCGCCACAAAGCGATTGGCAGGATTGTTGTAGAGCTCCATCGGGGTGCCGACCTGTTCAATGCGGCCATCACGCAGCACCACGATTTTATCCGCAAGTGTCATCGCCTCGATCTGGTCATGGGTGACGTAGATCATGCTGGCCGACAGCTGGCGGTGGAGGCGGGCGATTTCCAGACGGGTGTTCATGCGCAGGGCGGCATCGAGGTTGGAGAGCGGTTCGTCAAACAGGAACAGCTTGGGTTCGCGCACCACGGCGCGGCCAATGGCGACGCGTTGCCGCTGACCGCCGGAAAGTTCCGAGGGGCGGCGGTCAAGGTAGTTCTCCAGCGACAACATACGGCTGGCTTCGGCGACACGGGCGGTGATTTCCTCCTTGGGCTGACGTTCCTGTTTCAGAGCCAGCGCCATGTTTTCGCGCACGGAGAGATGGGGATAAAGTGCGTAGGATTGAAACACCATGGCGATGCCGCGTTTGGCGGGAGGCGTGGTGGTGACGGTCTGCCCACCGATGCTGATTTCGCCTGCGGTGGCATCCTCCAGCCCGGAGATGACCCGCAGAAGGGTGGATTTGCCACATCCCGACGGGCCGACAAAGACCACGAATTCGCCATCCTCAACGGTGAGGTTGATGTCTTTCAGCACCTCGACCGGGCCGAAGGATTTGCAGACATTGGTAAGCTGTAGGGCGGTCATGGCGGAAATCCTTCAGGTCTTCGGGGTCAGAGATGGTGAGGCGGGCGCTGTGGCCTCGGCCTCTGTCAGGTCAGATGTCAGATCGACAGGCGCGCCGCTGCGGATGCTCTGGTCGGCGGCCAGACAGATCGCCAGCGAGGCAACGGCGTCCTGCATATGCCGATCCATGTTTAGGTCGTCGGCAATGACGCGCAGCATATGGGCCTGTTCAGCGGCGCAGAGGGCATTGTGATCGGGCTCTGCGGGCAGGTCGATGCGTCGGTCCGGGGTGCCTTGCGTGCTGTGATGTACGATCAGGCTGCCGACGGCGGTATGGCTGTCCACATCGTCCGAGCCGCTCTTGTCTGTTTCGGTGATCGAGACGGAACCATTCGGGGATACCACGTCTTTTACAAAATAGGCGGTTTCGGACATCATCGGTCCCCAGCCGGCCTCGTACCAGCCAACGGAGCCGTCGGAGAAACTCACCTGAAACTGGCCGTAGTTATACATATTCTCGGCGATCTCATCCGACAGGCGCAGGCCGATGCCATGGACGCGCTGTGGCGTGGCATCGGTGATCTGGCACATCACATCGACGTAATGCACACCGCAATCCACGATCGGAGAGGTGGTCTGCATCAGCGCCTTATGGGTGTCCCATGTGGGACCGTCAGACTGCTGGTTGAGGTTCATGCGGAACACATAAGGCGGGCCGAGATCGCGGGCCTCGGCGATGAGACGCTGCCAGCTGGGGTGATGGCGCAGGATATAGCCCACCATCAGCTTGCGCCCCAGATGGCGGGCGGCATCGGTTACGGCGCGGGCATCGGCAACCGTGGTGGCCAGCGGCTTTTCAACAAAAACATCCGCACCGGCCTCCATCGCGGCGATGGCGTAGGGCGCGTGGCTGTCGGAGTAGGTGGCGATGACCACCAGATCGGGTTTGGTCTGCACCAACGCGTGATGGAAATCGCTATAGACCGGATAGTCCTGCAAGGGGGCCTGTGCAGGCGCGCCAGTGCGGTTGACGAGGCCGACAATGTGCGCGGTTTCGTCGTAATGGTGTGCCAGAGCGTGGGAAAACCCCATATTACCGAGGCCTGCAATCAGAACGCGGGTCATTGGCGGCCTCCTGAATGACGGCTGAGCTGCTGGGCGGTTGGGTGCGCCGGACCAAGAGATGACAGAACCCTGCCATCTAGGGGGGCTGGTCCGACGCGGCCCGGCATCACTACCGGGCAGGGGGATGGTTTGCGCGGCAGCATCATTTGACCGCCCCGGAGGTGATGCCGCGAATGAGCTGGCGTGAGAAAATCACATAGAGCACCATCACCGGCAGGATCGCCATGGACAGCGCCGAGAGCACCGCGTTCCAGTCGGTCACGAATTGGCCGATGAAGACTTGGCTGCCGAGCGTTAGCGTCTTGGTTTCCTCGGCCGGGGCCAGGATCAGCGGGAACCAGAGGTCGTTCCAGATCGGGATCATGTTGAAAACCGCGACCGTCGCCATGGCTGGACGCACCAGCGGCAGGACCAGCCGGAAGAAGATGGTGTATTCCGACAACCCGTCGATGCGGCCGGCGTTTTTCAGATCGTCGCTCACCTGTTTCATGAACTCCGACAGGATAAACACGGCCAGCGGCAGACCCTGTGCGGTATAGACAAGGATCAGTGCTGTCAGCGTATTGACCAGCCCGGTGTCCACCATCAGCTCCAGAATGGCGACGGTGCCGATGCGGATCGGGATCATGATGCCAAGCGCGAGGTACAGGCCGAGCAGCATATTGCCCTTGAACCGGTATTCCGCGAGGGCAAAGGCGGCCATGGCGCCAAACAGCAGCACCAGTGCGAGGGAGACTACGGTGACAATCATTGAGTTCTGGAAGTAAAGAAAGAAATCCCCCTGCTTCAGGACGGTCTGATAGCCGACCAGCGAGAATGTGTCGGACGTGGGCAGCGCGAGCGGATCACGAAAGATCGCTTTGCGGGTTTTGAAGCTGTTCACCAAGATCACAAACACCGGAAACAGGGCGATCAGCGTGTAGGTGATCAGCGCGCCATGGGCGAGGATGCTGTTGAACGGGTTTGAACGGGATTTATGCATCATCGGATCCTCAGAACTGGTAGCGGCGCAGACGGGTCTGGATGCCGAAGAGATAGATGCAGACACCGATCAGGATGATCGCGAACATGGCGGTGGCAATGGCGGACCCCATATGCGGATCGCCCAGTTGGAGCTGAAAGCCGAAGAAGGTGCGATACATAAATGTGCCAAGGATATCGGTGGAGAAATCCGGCCCGGCGAGCGCGCCTTGGGTGGTGTAGATCAGGTCGAACGCATTGAAGTTGCCCACAAATGTCAGGATTGAGATGATCCCGATGGACGGCAGGATCAGTGGCAGTTTGATTTTCCAGAAGGCGGACATGCCGGTGATACCATCAACCTCACCCGCCTCGATCACCTCTTCCGGGATCGACAGCAGGGCTGCGTAGATCAGCATCATCGGGATGCCGACAAATTGCCAGACAGAGATCAGCGCCAGCGTGGTCAGCGCGTAGTCTTCTTTGCCCAGCCAGGGCGCAAACAGCCACTTCAGGCCGATGGCGTCCAAGAGATCGGGGGTGATGCCCCAGATCGGCGAGAGGATCAGCTTCCAGGCGAAGCCGACGATGACAAAGCTGAGGATGGTCGGCACAAAGATGGCGGTGCGATAGAGTGCTGCAAACCGGAGCCGGGGATGGCTGAGGATTGCCGCCAGAGCCACCCCGATAGGGTTCTGCACTAGCATATGAACAAAGAAGAACCAGAAGTTGTTGCCAAGCGCATTCCAGAACTGTTCCGACCAATTGGGGTTGCCAAACAGGGTCTCGAAATTCGCAAGGCCCACAAATTGGCGGATCTGGTCGCTTTCGCTGTAGAGCGCGAGCCGCAGGGTATTGAACAGCGGGAAAATCATGATGGCCGTATAGACCAGCACAGCGGGCGCCAGAAAAACGGCGATATGCCAACGTCTGCGCGGTTTATGAGGGGTGTTTTGCATGATGTGTCCCATCTGTCGGCGGGTCCGGGCCGCATGTGGCCGCCCGGACGCCTGAGTGTCAGGTCAGTCAGGTGGTGGCGCGCTTATTTCTGCGGCTCGTACCAGCTGGCCAGACCCTCTTGCAGGTCTGCGCCCAGATCAGCGGCTGCCTTGGTGCCCTTGATCGCGGCGACGGAGGCCCCCCAGGTTTCGTTTTCGAGGTTCGGCGTGCCGCGCGACAGGATCTGATAGGTGGAGCGGATGGTGCTCTCACATTCGCCACGCCAGGACACGAATTCCTGCGCCAGCGGATCTTCCATCGCGACCTCATGGTTCGACAGCGAGAAGAAACCCGGCAGCGCATTTGCGTAGATGCTGGCGAATTCCGCCGATCCGACCCAGTTCAGGAAGGTTTTGGCAGCTTCGGCATTGGGGGAGGCGGCATTCAGGCCAACCGCGATATCGGTGTGGTCCGAGATGTAGCAGGTGTCGCCCGCCGCTTTAACCGGCGGTCTGAAGGCGCCCATGGCGAAATCAGCCTGAGTGTTGAAGCCGGAGATTTCCCAGCTGCCCGCCGGATAGATTGCAGCGCGGCCCAGAGTGAAGATGTTCTGGCTGTCAGGATAGGTCTGCGCCTCATAGCCGTCGCCCATGTAAGCGCCCCATTTCGACAGGGTCTCATAGGGGGCGACCCACTGATCGTCGGTCAGTTTCTGCTCACCTGCGATGAGGGCAAGACGGCCTTCCTCACCCTTCCAGTAGTTTGGGCCGATGTTGTTATAGCCCATGGTGGCCGCTTCCCACTGGTCGTTTGTGCCCATGGCCAAAGGAACGTAATTGCCGTCTTCCTTGATTTTTTCCAGCGCCGCAAAGAACTCATCTTCGGTTTCGGGCACATTCACACCCAGCTCGGCAAAGGCGTCTTTGTTGTAGATGAAGCCGTGGATCACCGAAGCAATCGGCACGCAGAAAGTCGCGGCGCCATCGTCGGTCTGCCAGGCGGATTTTGCCACATTGGAGAAGCTGCCCATGGCGTCAAGATCGGAGAGATCGGCCAGCTGACCCTTGTCATAAAGGCCAAGCGAGGCATCAAAGGGGCGGCAGGTGATCAGGTCACCGGCGCTGCCCGCATCCAGTTTGGAGTTTAGCACCGCATTGTATTCTGCCGGGGCAGAGGGGGTGAATTTCAGCTTGATGCCGGGGTTGGCCGCTTCAAAGGCGGGGATGATCTTATCCTGCCAGAGGGCGAGGTCATCGTTGCGCCAGCTCTCAATGGTCAGCGTGACGTCTTCAGCAGCTGCGGCGCCGCCGATCATGGTCGAGCCGAGCAGTGCGAGGGTAAAGAGTTTCCGTGTCATTCAGTATCTCCCAGTTTGCATGTTTGGTATTTGTAATCAGGGTCTTGGTGACCTCTTGGGTGGCGCATGGCCGACCGTTACACCTGTGCGAGCGCGGCTCGCAGGTTGTCCTTGTAGTGGCGCAGCAATGTGTCTGCGGCAGTCGGCGAGGTCGCCCCTTGCAGGAGCAGAATAGCGGGTTTCACCGCACCGCCGGTTTGATCCAGCGCGCGGGCCGCGGCCTCGGCGTCCTGCTGGGTAAGGGTGCTGACAATGCGGATCGCGCGCTGGCGCAGCTTGGCATTGTCGGCAATGAGGTTGACCATCATACCGTCCATCACATGCCCCATCCGGATACCGGCCAAGGTGGACATCATATTCAGAGCGGCCTTTTGTGCGGTGCCGGCCCCCATACGGGTCGATCCTGCGATAACCTCTGGTGGGGTGGGCAGGCAGATCGCCACATCAGCCAGGTTCAGAAGTGGTGTGTTAGCGTTGTTGGCAATGGCGATGACCTTGGCTCCGGCGGCCTGCGCAGTCCGGGCAAAGCCCATCGGGAATGGGGTGCTGCCGCTGGCGGAAAGGGCGATGACCACATCATTTGCGGCAACAGTCGCAGCGGCTTTGGCACCTGCCTCATCGTCATCTTCAGTATGGCCGGGCATACGTCCGTCGGCGGGGATGCCGCCAGCCATATGAATGGAAATCTGGTCGGCGCTGATGCCGAAGGTGCCCGGCAGTTCCGCACCGTCAGCCAGTGCCATCAGGGCAGAAGATCCGGCGGCCGCGTAATGCAGATGGCCGCCATTGTGCAGGCTGTTGGTGAGCAGGGTCGCACCGGCTGCGATGGCCGGGCGGGCGTCGGCAACGGCTTCGAGTGCACGCAATTGACCGGTCAGCAGGGTGTCGAGAATCTCCGCATCGGCACGCAGATCCAGCCCCTGAGCATCGGGGTGTAATGTCTCTGTCTGCGCCGTTGGCTGCGCCTCAGCCTGTGCAGATATGCCGGTCTTGGGCGAGTGGTCGCTCCTCGATCCCATGTGATTCCTCCCCCTCAGGTGAATGAGAAGTATTTAATACCTATACAATACCACTTGTCTACCATTTAATTTATGAGAGAGTTTTTTGTAGTAAATTCAGCTAATTACTCTGCTGCATGGTGATCTTGCTGTTAGAGAGGTCTTTATTTTGGATGAAAGGTATCTTATAGGTATTGCATGACCGACTCGCGCTTTCCATATCTGATCGCCGTGGATGGAGGGGGAACCTCCTGCCGCTTTGCCCTGCTGAAATCAGGAGCGACACCGCCGCAGCAATTGGTGGTGACTGGCGGCAGTGCCAATGTATATACGGCGCCCGATCAGGCGGTTGAGACCCTGAGTGCCGGATTGGCGGATTTGCAGCGGCAGTCAGGTCTGACCGATGAGGTGTTTCATCAGATTCCGGTTTATGCCGGGTTGGCCGGTGTCATTGATGGTGAGTCTGCCGCGCGTGTCGCGGAGGCGCTGCCACAGGCGCATGTCCGGGTGGAGGATGACCGCATGCCCGCAGTGGTTGGCGCATTGGGGGAGGATACCGCCAGTCTGATCGGGGTTGGTACTGGGTCGTTTTTGGGACGTCAGGTGGCGGGTCAGGTCACGCTCATCGGGGGGCATGGTACGGTGCTGGGGGATGAGGCGTCGGGCGGCTGGCTGGGGCGCCGTGCGTTACAGCTGACGTTGCAAGCTGCCGAAGGGATTGAGCCGATGACGCCGCTTCTGCGCAGTTGTTTGCGTGATTTTTCCAATGAGACGGCAAAGATTGTCCGTTTCGCCCAGACCGCGCGGCCGGTGGCCTTTGGCGCCTATGCGCCACGTGTGGCCAAGGCTGCGGTTGAGGGGGATGCGGCAGGGCGGCGGCTGATGGCGGAGGGCGCAGAGTATCTGTGCAACGGGCTGCAGGCGCTGGGGCGCCGGCCTGAGGAACCTGTTTATCATATTGGGGGTGTCGCCGCGCAATACGCCGCCTATCTGCCTGCGGATGTGGCGGATTACCTGCGCGGGGCCGAAGGTTCACCGCTGGACGGTGCGTTGGAGCTGGCACGCCGATTTGCCCGCGAGATCGCGCAGGAGGTGGTATGACGGTCGAGGAATTCCTGACGCCGGCCGCCTGGCTGGACGATGCGGCGGGTCCCCGCTACGTGCGGCTGCGCCAGCGCATTGAAGATGGCATTGAAACCGGGCTCTTGCCCAAAAGCGCACCGCTGCCTGCGGAGCGGGAGATTGCAACACTCACCGGTCTGTCGCGGGTCACCGTGCGCCGGGCGATGCAGGATCTGGTTGATCGCGGCATTGTCGTGCAGCGGCAGGGCTCGGGCAGTTTTGTGGCGGATGGCACGCCCAAGGTGGAGCAATCGCTGTCGCAGCTGACCTCGTTTACCGAGGATATGGAGCGGCGCGGTTATGACACCAGTGTCGAATGGCTGGAACGCGGCATTCATACGCCGTCACCGGAAGAGGTGATGGCCCTGGCGCTGACCTCCGGGGAGGCCGTGGCCCGGATCGCGCGTCTGCGCCGGGCCAATGGGCGTCCGATGGCGATCGAACGCGCGTCTCTGCCGGTGGATATCCTGCCCAATCCGCAGGCTGTGCGAGGCTCTCTCTATGAGGTTCTGGAACAATCCGGCAGTCGTCCGGTGCGGGCCTTGCAGCGGATTTCAGCGATCAACCTGCCCGAACAAGAGGCGCAGATGTTGGGGGTCGAGCCGGGGATGGCGGGCCTTAGCATTGTGCGGACATCGTATTTGCGCAACCGACGCGTGGTGGAGTTCACCCGTTCGATCTATCGCGGCGATGCCTATGATTTTGTCGCTGAGCTGCGGCTCGGGACGACCTAACCTGGCGACCCTGAGGAGGGGACCATGACAGATATCACCAAAATGCGTCGCGAGATCGACGAGATCCCGACGGCTGTGGACCGGCTGCTGAGCCATGGCCGGGTTGAGATTGAGGCCGTCGCGGATGCGGCGCGCGCCCTTGATCCCAATGTCATGGTGACCGTTGCGCGCGGTTCCTCCGACCATGTCTGCACCTATCTGAAATACGCCAGCGAGATCATGTTGGGGGTGCCTGTTGCCTCAGTCGGGCCGTCGGTGGCCTCAATCTACAAAGCGCCGCTGCGCCTGAAGGGCGCATTGAGCCTTGCGGTGTCGCAGTCCGGCAAAAGCCCGGACATCGTGTCTATGGCGGGCAGCGCGCGTAAGGATGGCGCGCTATCGGTTGCGCTGACCAATGATGCGGCCTCGCCTCTTGCGGCGGCGGCGGATCACACGCTGGACATTCACGCCGGGCCTGAGCTGAGCGTGGCGGCGACCAAGACGTTTGTGACCTCGGCTGTGGCGGGGCTGTGGTTGCTGGCGCAATGGGACCGCAATCAGGCGGTTCTGGCGGCGCTACACGCGTTGCCGGAGCAGTTGGACCGCGCCTGCCGTATTGACTGGCCCGAAGTGCGCGACGCGATTGGTGCGCGGTCCTCCCTGTTCACATTGGGCCGGGGGCAGGCGTTGGCGGTGTCAAATGAGGCGGCGCTGAAGTTCAAGGAAACCTGCCAGCTGCACGCGGAGAGCTATTCCTCGGCGGAGGTCTTGCATGGGCCGGTGTCCATTGTGGAAGAGGGGTTCCCGGTGCTTGGCTTTGCGGCGGCAGATGCGGCCGAGGGCGCGCTGGCGGGCATTGCCGATCAGATCGCCGCCAAGGGCGCGCAGGTCTTTGCCACCACGGATAAGGTTACGGCGGCGCGCCGGGTCGATCATGTGCGTACGGATCATGCGCTGACCGATCCGATCAGCCTGATCGTGTCCTTCTATGCGATGGTGGAGGCCTTTGCGGCTTCGCGCGGGATCGACCCGGATGCGCCGCGCCACCTGAAAAAAGTGACGGAAACGGTATGACCGAAGATGTGCATCCGCTGCGTGCGCTGACTGGTGCGCGTATTCTGACCCCGGTGGGGTGGGAGGATGATTTTGCGCTGGTGTTGCGCGGCGATCAGATCGCGGCGGTTCTGCCGATGGGCAAACTGCCCGAAGGGGCCGAGCTCACCGAGTTGGACGGTGGTATCCTGACTGCTGGGTTTGTTGATCTGCAGGTCAACGGTGGCGGCGGGGTCATGTTCAATGACGCCCCCGATCTGGAGCAATTGCAGGTCATTGCCGCCGCACACGCAAAGATTGGTGCAACCTCGATCCTGCCAACGCTGATTACCGATACGCCGAATTTCGTCGCCCGCGCGATTGAGGCGACTGTCGAGGCGATTGCCGCCGGGGTTCCGGGCATCATCGGGCTGCATCTGGAGGGGCCACATCTGGCGGTCTCCCGCAAGGGCGCACATGATGCGTCATTGATACGCCCGATGAGCGAGACCGATCTGGAGATGTTATGCGCAGCGGCCAGCCGGTTGCCGGTGCTGAAGGTGACCCTGGCCTGCGAAGCGGCGACCCCGGCGCAGATCCGGCAGTTGAGCGAGGCCGGCGTGCTGGTGTCGCTGGGCCATACTGATGCAAGTCATGCCGATTGCGTGGCGGCGGTTGCGGCGGGCGCGCGCTGCGTCACCCATCTGTTCAATGCCCAGAGCCAGCTCGGCAATCGCGAACCCGGTGTTGTCGGCGCAGCGCTTGATCTTGGCGGGTTGTCAGCGGGGTTGATCGCTGACGGTGTGCACGTGCACCCAGCGTCGATACGGGCGGCAC
Organism: Phaeobacter inhibens DSM 16374; assembly: GCF_000473105.1. Lineage (NCBI taxonomy): Bacteria > Pseudomonadati > Pseudomonadota > Alphaproteobacteria > Rhodobacterales > Roseobacteraceae > Phaeobacter > Phaeobacter inhibens. The sequence continues at coordinate 81,417 of NZ_AXBB01000004.1, forward strand.
TGGCGGCAAAGACCGGACCGGGGCAGGTGTTTCTGGTTAGCGATTCCATGGCCACCGGAGGCTCCGACATTGACCATTTTACCCTGAATGGTCGCGAAATCCGCCGTGATGACAACCGGTTGACGCTGGCTGATGGCACCCTTGCGGGCGCCCATCTGGAGCTGGCAACGGCTGTGAAAACCTTGGTTGAGGGATGTGAAGTCGCGCTGGAGACCGCGCTGGAAATGGCCTCTGCCCGGCCTGCGGACCTGATTGGGCGGTCCGATCTGGGACGGCTGCACCCCGGCGCGCGCGCTGACGTGCTGCATCTGAACAACGCGCTGGAGCTGCAGCAAGTCTGGCAGGGCGGGCTGGCACTGTAGTTGCTGTTGCGAAGGTTCACGGGGAGAGAGCATCCACGGTGAAAACTTGCGCCAAATATTTTGTTAGGGCCGCAAGCTGTGTTGGTCTGCTTCGAGCCCTCAGCAGGCATTTTGAGTTTCGTAGTTTTCCTTGTAAAGTGGGAATTTAGGCTATTTGGAGCGCGATGATGGCTGACCCTTTTCAAGACGTGGATTCCGCTGGACCTGAATTCGTCAAAATGTTCGCTGATGCGATGGACGTGCGTCAATCCGACCCCACAATGGAGCAAATTGTTGCGTCCTATTTGGACCGCCTGCCTTTCGCCGCCGACAGTCTAACCATCGAGGTCGGGGCTGGTGCCGGTGCGGTCACACGGCGCATCGCAACATTGGCACATCCGACGAAAGTCGTAGGGTACGAGCCGTCAAAGGGCTTTGTAAACGAAGCGATTGAACGATCAAGCGGCCATTCCAACTTATCGTTCGTGGTTGCGGATGGGGCGTCGCTACCGATTGAAGATAAAACTGTTGATGCAGTGGTCATGCACACTGTTTTGACGCACGTGACGCATCCAGAATCTCTTTTGGCTGAGGCATTTAGAGTACTAAAGGCTGGCGGATCGCTTGTCATATGCGACGCGGATTTTTCAAAATCCACATTCAGTAGCATTCCAAATGACCCGCTAAATATTTGCGCCCAAGAATTTGTCCGCGAATTTGTCACTGACGCGTTCATCGTCGGCAAATTAAGGACCTTGATTGCAAACGCTGGCATGGAGATCGCCAGCTTTGATGTGACCAGCCGAGTCGTCACATCGCGCGAACAAATGCGACCATGGGTCGAAGTTACAACAAAGCAAATGGTTGAACGTGGCGACATTGGAAAAGACCTAGCGGATGCGCTAGTAGCAGAACATGATCGCCGTGCAGAACTGGGTTCACTCTACGGATATCAAGCTTTCGCGACAGCAATTGCACGGAAGCCATACTAGCTGAACCGGCGAACGGCAGTTTAGTCCCGCATGGCTGACCGAAATCTAATGTAAACCCCCTCATTATTTGATCAAATTATTTGCCCGCAGGGGAAGGGATAGGCTAAGTCTCTGTCAGAACACTCTGCCGTGCCTTGGCAGAGGGATGCCTCGCACATTGCGGGTGCACTGACAGGAGAGCCCATGACACCGCTTGCAGGTCTGAAGGTGGTCGAGCTGGCCCGTATTCTCGCAGGGCCATGGATTGGCCAGTCGCTTGCCGATCTGGGGGCGGAGGTCATCAAGGTCGAGAGCCCCGAGGGCGATGATACCCGTCGCTGGGGACCGCCCTTTATTGAGCGCGATGGTGACAAAACGGCGGCTTATTACTATGCGGCGAACCGGGGCAAATCCTGCGTCACTGCGGATTTTCGCACTGAGGATGGCAAACAGACGGTGCTGGAGCTGATCCGGGGTGCCGATATTCTGATCGAGAATTTCAAAGTCGGTGGGCTGGCGAAATACGGGCTGGACTATGACAGTTTGAAAGCGGTCAATCCACGTCTGATTTATTGTTCGGTCACCGGATTTGGGCAGGATGGCCCTTATGCGGCGCGGGCGGGCTATGATTTTCTGTTGCAGGGGATGTCCGGGCTGATGTCGATCACTGGCGCGCCGGAGGGCGCGCCGCAGAAGGTGGGCGTGGCGATCACCGATATTGTCACCGGGCTTTACGGCACTATCGGCATTCTGGCAGCGGTGGAACAGCGCCACAGCACCGGGCGCGGCCAGCACATCGACATGTCGCTCTTGGACTGTGCCACGGCTGTGCTGGCCAATCAGAACATGAACTATCTGGCCACCGGCACCAGCCCGACCCGGATGGGCAATGAGCATCCCAATATTGCGCCTTATCAGGTGATGGCGGTGCGCGACGGCCATGTGATCCTTGCCGTGGGCAATGACGGTCAGTTCGCGCGGCTCTGTGAGGTGCTGAATATGGCGGGACTGGCGGCTGATCCGCGCTTTGCCTCCAATCAGTTGCGGGTGGCCAACCGGGGCGAGTTGACACCGATGCTGGCGGCGGCGCTGGCGCAGTGGGGGCAGGCGGATCTTTTGGCGGCGCTGGAGGCTGCAACCGTACCTGCGGGACCAATCAATACCATCGGGCAGGCCTTTGACGACCCGCAGATCAAGCACCGCCAGATGCAGATCGCGCCGGAAGATGTGCCGGGCGTGCGTGGCCCTTGGGTGTTTTCCGATGCGGAGCTGGCATTGGAGAAATCGGCGCCGATCCTGCCGGTGGCGCAGGATATGTCGCAGGGAGACTAGACCTCCGGATCGCCGACCGATTGGGTGGGCGGCAACAGCTTGAGATCGAACCAGACAGGAAGAGGGCGCGCCATGCCAATGGAGATCACCGGAGTTGAGCATCTGTGGATCCCGCTGCCAGATGGGCGTCGTCTGGCGGCGCGGATGTGGCGGCCAGCGGCCGAGGGGCGTTATCCTGCGATCCTGGAATATCTGCCCTATCGCAAGCGCGACGGTACCGCGCCGCGCGATGCCACCACGCATCCGGTTTTTGCGGCTGAGGGCTATGTCTGTCTGCGGGTGGATATTGCCGGCACGGGCGACAGTGAGGGGTTGTTTGACGATGAGTATTCCGAACAGGAGCTGAGCGACGGCGAGGCGGTGCTGGCCTGGCTTGCGGCGCAGGCCTGTTGCGATGGGAATATCGGCATGATCGGGATCTCCTGGGGCGGCTTCAACGGGTTGCAGCTGGCCGCGCGCCAGCCAGAGGCGTTGAAGGCGGTGGTCAGCGTGGCTTCAACCGTGGATCGCTATGCCGATGATATCCATTTTATGGGGGGCTGCCTGCTCAGCGATAATGCCAACTGGGCGTCGCAGATGCATGCCTACCAAACCCGTCCGCTGGATCCAGATCTGCGCCCCGACTGGCGCGCGGCCTGGGTGGAGCGGATCGAAACGCTGCCGTTTATGGCGGCTGACTGGCTGTCCCACGCGCAGCGGGATGATTTCTGGAAACACGGGTCGGTCTGCGAGGATTGGTCTGCGATCCAGGCACCGGTGCTTGCGATCACTGGCTGGGCGGATGCCTACGTGAATGCACCGCCTGCATTGGCGGCCAATATGCAGGCCCCGGCGAAGGCACTGATCGGTCCCTGGGAGCACCGTTATGCGCATATTTCCAAGCTGGAGGCGCATGATTTTCACGGAGAGGTGCTGCGCTGGTTTGATCGCTGGCTGAAGGGCGAAGACAGCGAGGCAGAGGCCCTGCCGGATTATCGCACTTATATGCAGGAGCATTTCAACCCGACCAAGGAGAACAAACCCCGGCAGGGCCGCTGGGTTGCCGAGGCCGCTTGGCCGTCCCCAAATGTGCAGGAGGTGACGCATCATCTTGGGCCGCAGGGCCTGTTGCAGGCCACCCCGGAGGAGGGTGAGGCTGTTGTGGCCAATCCGGCAACCCTTGGTGCCGCCAGCGGCTATTTCTGCGCGGGCATGCGGATTGACAATGAACTGCCGGGCGATCAGGCGGGGGATGATGCGCAGTCCACCTGTTTTGAGACGCTGCCACTGGATGCCCCGCTGGAGCTGCTGGGGCGGGCGCGGGTGCGGCTGGCGTTTTCTGTCGACAAGCCCGTGGCGCAGGTGATGGCGCGGCTGTGTGATGTGGCACCGGATGGCGTGTCGCAGCGCATCACCTACCGGGGGCGCAACCTGTGCCATGACGACAGTCATGAGCGCACGGAGGCTTTGGTGCCCGGCAAGCGCTATGAGGTGGAGTTTGCGCTTAATGAATGTGCCCATCACCTGCGGGCGGGCCATAAGCTGCGGCTGTCGCTGTCGACGTCTTACTGGCCGATTGTCTGGCCCTCGCCCGAGCCGGTGTCGCTGACGCTGCATCTGGAGGGCTGTGCACTGATCCTGCCGGAACGGTCGGTCGCTGAAGAGGTCGCGGCGCAGGCGCCAGGCGCTGCGCGGGAGTATCCGACGTATGAGGCAGAGGTGACGCGCGCGCCCTCTGGCACATCCAACACCCATCAGGAGGCCGACGGCACGCTGGTGCTGGAAACATTTGATGACTATGGCGCGGCGATTGACCCGGTGCATGGGATGGAGGTCGGCAGCCATGTGTCCATGCGCTATGCAATCCATCCAGATGATCCGGAAAGTGCGACATTCTCCAGCCAGTGGCGGTTTACATTCGCGCGCGGTGACTGGCAGGTGCAGGTCGATACCGACAATGAGATGCGCGGTGATCGGGATGAGTTCCACCTCTGGCGCAAGGTTGTGGCCACTGAAGGTGCCAAACAAACCGAGGTCTGCGTTAAGGAATGGAGCGAGAGCCTGCCGCGCGATTGTTTGTGATTTCGCATCAAATCCTGTTAAAAATCGCTGTTTTTCCCCGGATTGACCCCCAGTTCGCCACGGTTTGGCCACGTTCTGTGACCAAAAACGGAACTGCGCGTTAACCATTTCGGGTGAGAATACCCCCTTGAGATGTTTTCATCGCGCTGGAATGCCGGGCGGATGGTCCCCCGGTTGTGAGCAGACGATAAACAGAATTGGGGCGAGAAGGTGCATCTATCCGTTGTTGTACCCTGCTATAATGAGGAAGAGTCCATCCCCCTGTTGGTGGATCGGTTGGTGCAGGCAATCGAACCCTGGGCGGAGCGGGCTGAGATCATTCTGGTCGATGATGGCTCCAGCGATGAGACCTGGGCTGCTATGGAGGCTGCGCATAAGCGTCATCCGGTGGTGCGGGGCATTCGCCTGTCGGCCAATCGCGGCCATCAGGTTGCGCTGACCGCCGGCCTTGAGGCCGCGACAGGCGCGCGGATCTTCATGCTGGATGCTGACCTTCAGGATCCGCCAGAAATTCTGCCCGACATGATGATGATGATGGATCGCGGCTATGACGTGGTCTATGGCCGCCGTGCTGAACGCCAGGGGGAAACCCTGTTCAAGAAGGCGACGGCCTATCTGTTTTACCGCTTTCTCAATACGCTGTCCGATGTGGATATCCCCAAGGATACCGGCGATTTCCGCCTGGTGAGCCGTCGTTCGCTGGATGCGGTGCTGAAAATGCCGGAGCGGGCACGGTTTATTCGCGGCATGTTCGCCTGGGCCGGATTTCACCAGATCGGGTTGGAATATGTCCGCGAGGCGCGCGTGGCAGGCGAGACGAAATACCCGTTCAAGGCGATGCTGCGCTTTGCCACCGATGCGCTGACAGGGTTTTCTACCAAACCGCTGAAAATGGCCACACGGCTGGCGTTCTTCAGCTTGCTGGTGACCGTGCTGATGGCGATCTATGTCTTTGGCTCGCTGATCCTGTTCAACACGGTTGCAGGTTGGGCTTCGGTTCTGTTGGCGATCTCCTTCTTCTCGGCGATCCAGCTGCTGACGCTGGGGATCCTCGGCGAATATGTCGGACGGCTCTATATGGAGAGTAAGCAGCGGCCGCTTTACTTCCTGTCTCAGGAAACTGGCCACCCGGCCGCCTATGCGGTGGATTTCACCGGCGAGGGCCGGGTGGGTGAGTCACGGGCCACGGAACCCGCCCAAAAAGAAGCATCATGATCCGCGCCGCCGTTCAGAAGGACATCGGCCAGTTAATCCGCTTTGCCATCGTTGGTGTCTCGGTTGCGGCGATTTACGTCTTGCTGTTCCTTGGGTTCCTGCAGATCGGCCTGGTGGCGGGGGTTGCCAATGCGCTGGCCTTTGGCCTGGCGGTTCTTGTCCAATATGTCGGCCAGACGGTCTGGACCTTCCGCCAGAGGCTTGGCCAGCCGGATCAGGCGTTGCGATTTGGGTGTACCGTTGGGCTGGGGTTTGTCACCTCGGCGCTGCTGACGGGTGTTATCGGTCCGATGCTGGGCTGGCCGGAGTGGCTGGCGGCGACCACCGCCGCAGTCTGGCTGCCGGTGCAGAACTACCTGTTTTTCAAGATCTGGGTCTACGCCGGACACGGCGCTTAAAGAGGAGTGGCAAGAAATGTCGCATGTGTATTCGAATGAATTCTACGACTACATCGAGGCAGGCGCGCGCAGCTCGGCGAAGGCGCTGATCGCGGCGGTGCAGCCCTGGCTTGGCGCGCGGAGCGTGCTGGATCTGGGCAGCGGGCGCGGTGTCTGGCTGAGTGAATGGGCAAGTTCCGGCGTTGAGGACATCGCCGGGGTGGACGGTGATTATGTGGATCGTGCCCGTCTGGCGATCCCGGCGGCGTGTTACCATGCGGCGGATCTGACCGGAGATTTTGATCTGGGGCGGCGGTTCGAGCTGGCGCAGAGTCTGGAGGTTGGTGAGCATCTGCCGACGGCGGCCTCCGAAACCTTGGTTGCGGGGCTGACACGCCATGCCGACCGGGTGCTGTTTTCGGCGGCTGTTCCGGGGCAGGGCGGCGAGTTTCATATCAATGAACAGCCGCTGTCCTTTTGGCAGGACCTCTTTGCCGCGCGGGGCTATCGCGCGTTTGACTGCGTGCGCCCGGCCCTGAAAGAGGCGGCGGGCGTGGAGCCCTGGTATCGTTACAATACGGTTCTCTATGTGAATGAGGCCGGGCGCGTGGACCTGCCTGAGGAGGTCCTGGCAACCGAGATCCCGGCAGGCCAGAAGGTGCAGCCTGCAGGCAGTATTGGCTGGCGGTTGCGCCGGGGTGTTGTCTCTGCGATGCCCGAGGCGATGGTGACTAAGATCGCCCAGGCGCGTGCGGCTGTCATTGCGCGACAGGCACGGGCTGCGGGTCTGGTGAGTGCCGGTTCAGCAAAAGGGACAATCTGATGACACTGGTGATGGACAGCCCGGTAGTGGCGCCACGACAGGGTGTCTGGCCCTTGGCAGCGACGATCGCGGTGGCCTTTGTCGGGCTGCTGATTGCGGCAGCGTTTCAACTGCCGGACCCGTTGATCCGTCACGATGATTACCCTGCGCTGTTTGGCGATGCGGAAACCTACTACGTTAAAACCCTGACTGAGGGGCGTTGGGTCAACTATCTGTGGCATTTGCGCGAAACACTGCTGCCAAGCTGGGGCAACTACCTGATCTACAACGCGCTTTGGGCGGTGGTTCTGGGATGCCTTGCGCATAATGCGCTGGGGGGGGAGGCGGCGCTATGGCGCAAGGGCGCGGTGGCGCTGATTGCCGGGTTGTCTGCGCCGGCACTGCTGATTTCACTGTGGTTCAATACGTTGATCCCCGGCATGGCGATCCTTGCCATCTATGCGTTGGCGACCACGCATCTGTCAGATCGGACGTGTCGCTGGCTGCTGGTGCCCTTTGTGCCGCTGGCGCTGACCGCCTATACCACCTATCCGTTTTTCCTGCTGGCGCTGTGTCTGACCCGCGCCGATACGCAACGTTCAGCGAAGGATCTGGCGGCGTTGTTGGGATTATTCATCCTGTGTTTCGCACTGGCGATGGCGTCGATCTATACGCTGAACTATCTGTTCCACGGTGTCTTTGGCATCCCGATGGCGGAGTGGCGGACGCCGAACCCGGCCCATGATCTGGCGTCATTAATGGAGAATATGGGCCTGATCGGGAGCTTTCTGACCAGCTCTGCGTCGCTGGTGTCGTTCCACTTCCTGCCGCTGACCGTATTTCAGATGGCGCTGTTTGGCTGGGCCGTCTGGCTGGTCGGCAAATCCGATCCCTGGCGCGCGATCTATCCGCTGGCGGGGATCTGCCTTGGGATGGGGTTGATTTTTGTGCAGACGATCAAGACCGGTATCACCCTGCCGCCGCGTGTCTCCGGGTTTGTTTGGCTCTACTATGCGGTGCTCCTGGGGCTCATGTCGCAGGAGCTGGCGGCGCGTGGCGCGGGCTGGGACCGCATCGGGCGCAATCTTCTGGCCTTTGTCGCGCTGATCTATCTGGCGTTCAATGTGCTGCAACATCGCGATGTGACGGCCTGGCAGGCGGACAGCCGCAGGATGGTGGCGCAGATCACACCGGCGGATGGCCCGATCTATGTCAGTGGCACCTATCTGTCGCTGCCGTCGGGGGAGAAGTCGGGCCTGCAGCATGATCTGTCGGTGGCCTTCCGTCTGACGCAGCTGACCGGGCGGGATGTGGTGATCTGCGCGATGACACCAGAGGCCTGCGCGCATCTGCCGGAAGATGTGCAAGCGGGCGCCAGCGGTGCGCAATATGAGGTGCGCAATCTGGACGTGGGCAGCGTGATCATGCTGTCGGCCACCCCAATCCGCGAGGCGGCATATAACATTCCCGATGGGGGATGAGCAGATACATCAGGCGAAACAAAAACGGGGGCCTCAGCGCCCCCGTTTACACGTCAGATCCGGTGTGTCGGCTCAGAAGTCGAGGCCAAGATCCAGCGTCTGCGCGGAATGGGTCAGCGCACCAGAGGAGATGTAGTCAACACCCGTGGCGGAGACCTCAGCAATACGGTCGCGGCGCATATTGCCGGAGGCTTCGGTCACGAGGTGGCCCTTAGCCATCGCCACAGCCTTCGTCAGGGTTGGCGTGTCCATATTGTCGAGCAGCACCACATCGGCACCGCCGGTTTCCAGAACTTCCTGCAATTGGGCGAGGGTATCGACTTCGATTTCGACCTTCATCATATGGCTGACATTGGCCCTTGCGGCGTGCAGAACGGCTGCAACGCCACCAGCGGCGGCGATATGGTTGTCCTTGATCAGGATCGCATCGGACAGCCCATAGCGGTGATTGTAGCCGCCGCCATGCAGAACCGCCTGTTTCTCTACCATGCGCAGGCCGGGGGTGGTCTTGCGAGTACAGGTGATCCGGGTCTTGGTGCCCGCGGTTTCAGCTACGAAGGAGGCCGTCAGACTGGCGATGCCAGAGAGGCGGCCCGCAAAATTCAGCGCCACACGTTCACCCGACAGAATAGACGCGGCCGAGCCTGCGATGGTCATCAATGTCTGGCCGGGAGTGCAGGGCTGGCCATCCTGCACCAAGGTTTCGATCTTGAGCGTCGGATCGACAAGGTGAAAGGCGATGCGGGCAATCTGCATACCCGACACCACGCCGGTGTCGCGCGCATTGAGCCGCGCCTCGTAGGTGGTCTCTGCCGGGATCACGGCACGGGTGGTGACATCACCGCTTTGGCCAAGGTCTTCCAGCAGGGCAGCGCGGACAAGCGGTTCGATGATCAGATCGGGGAGAGTGGCGAAAGACGGGGTCATGTCGGATCCTGAACGGCGGCGGCACGGATGGCGCGGGCCTCGGTGAGGGTGATGTGGGTGCGATGGGCCTGCGCAGGGTCTGCCTCAGGGTAGTCGTCGCGGAAATGGCCACCACGGCTTTCGCGGCGGGCCAATGCGGCGGCGGCGATCAGCGTGGCGGTGGCGCACATATTGGCAAAGCTCTCGTCGTCACCGTGCTCTGTCAGCAGCTGTTCGATGGTGACAAGAGCGGTTTTCAGCCCGGCTTCGTCCCGCCGGACACCGACATGGGCCGTCATCGTCTCGCGCAGGCGAGCGACGGCGCTGGCGGGGGCGGCAGGCGTGGTGGCGGGAGCAAAACTCAGCGAGACTTCTGGCGGGGTGGCCGTCTCCGTGGGGTTAGGACCCAGTGCCTCGGCAATGTCCTGGGCGGCGGTGCGGGCATAGACCAGCGCCTCCAGCAGACCGTTGGAGGCGAGGCGGTTGGCACCATGCAGCCCGGTTGAAGAGGCTTCGCCACAGACCCAGAGATGGGCGAGACTGGCGCGGCCCTGCATGTCGGTGTCGATGCCGCCCATGTGATAATGGGCCGCAACCGCAACGGGGATAGGGTCCGCAACGGGATCAATACCGGCACGCGCACAGGTTTCCGCGACGGTTGGAAAACGGGTCAACACCTCGGCGCCCAAGGCGTCGCGCGTGTCGAGCATCGGGCGGCGGCCAGCCTGCGTTTCGGCAAAAATCGCGCGGGCGACGATGTCACGAGGGGCCAATTCGGCGTCCGGGTGCGCGGCCAGCATGAAGCGGATGCCGTCCTTGTTGATCAGCGTGGCGCCATCCCCGCGCAGCGCCTCGGTGGCAAGCGGTGCCGGGTCTTCACCAATATCAAAAGCGGTGGGGTGGAACTGGACAAATTCAGGATCGGCAATGCGGGCACCGGCGCGGGCGGCAAAGCCGATCACCTGGCCCCGGATGCGGGGCGGGTTGGTGGTGTGCGCAAACAGCCCCCCGGAACCGCCGCCTGCCAGCAGGATCGCGGGCGCACGGATCAGCACGGGAACGGAGGTGCCGCTGGCGTCACTGACCCAGACACCGGTGACGCGGTCGTCTGCCACCTCCAGCCGCACGGCCTGGGTACCCTCGTGCACCTGAACCGAAGGGGTGGCCCGCACGGCGGCGATCAGGGTTTCCATGATCTGCCTGCCGGCCTGATCCCCTTTGACACGTACGACCCGGGCGACGGAATGCGCGGCCTCGCGGCTCATGACAAAGCCACCATCAGCAGTGCGATCAAAAGGCGTGCCAAGGTCGGTCAGGTCCAGAATGTGATCTTGCGCCACCTTGGTGACCATGGCGGCGACCTCGGCATCAACCGTTCCGGCACCGGCGCGCACCGTGTCGGTGGCATGGGCGGCAGGGCTGTCGGCCTGATCCATCGCTGCGGCAACGCCGCCCTGCGCCCAGGCGGAACTCGCGCCTTCGCCGAGGGTCTCGGGCGAGATCATCAGAACAGGGCGCGGCGCCAGTTCAAGCGCGGCATAGAGCGCGGCCATGCCGGCACCTACAATGATCACACGGTCGGTGTCACAGCTGGCGGTGGCTTCGGTCAGGGCCTGAACCCTGACCTGAGCTTCTGCTTGATTTGCGGCCGTATCGGTCAGTTTGGCACCGGGGGTGTCCAAGGATCAGATCCCCAGTTTCTGGCTGAGATCAATCATCCGCTGCACCGCCACGCGGGCCTGCTCTGCCACTTTTGGATCTACCTCAACGGGTTCCGACATGGTGTGCAGCGACCAGAGGATCTTCTCCAGCGTGATCTTCTTCATGTAGGGGCACATGTTGCAGGGGCCGACAAAATCCACCTCGGGCAGCTGATCTGCGATGTTCGAGGCCATCGAACATTCGGTAATCAGCATCGCCTTTTCGGGTTTTTCGTCGGTGACATATTTGATGATGCCGCTGGTGGAGCCGGAGAAATCGGCCTCATTCACCACATCCGGCGGGCATTCAGGGTGGGCGATCAGCCGGGTGCCGGGGTTCCATTCGCGGAAGTCACGCAGATCCTTGGCGGTGTATTGCTCGTGCACGATGCAGGAGCCCTCCCACCAGACGACGTTTTTCTGCGGGACCTGCTGGGCGATGTTCTGCGCCAGATACTGATCCGGCGTCATGATCACAGTCTCGCTCTCCATTGCCGCCACAATCTGGGCCGCGTTGGAGGAGGTACAGCAGATATCGGAGGCGGCTTTGACCTCGGCTGTGGTGTTCACATAGGTCACGACCGGCGCGCCGGGATATTTTGCGCGCATCTCGGCGATGCCGTCGGCAGTGATCGATTCCGCCAGCGAGCAGCCGGCCTCCATATCGGGGATCAGCACGATCTTGTCGGGGCTCAGGATTTTCGAGGTTTCGGCCATGAAATGTACGCCACATTGCACAATCACGTCGGCCTCGACTTTGGTGGCCTCCATAGCGAGCTGCAGGCTGTCGCCCACCACATCTGCAACCCCGTGGTAGATTTCCGGTGTCATGTAATTATGTGCCAGAATGACGGCGTTGCGCTCTTTCTTGAGGGCCAGAATGGCCGCAACATAAGGCGCGTAGGTGGCCCAATCGATCGGGTTCACCACCCGGTCCATATTGGCGTAGATCCCGGACATCTCTTCGGCCAGAGCCGGATTTGGCGCAAGGTCATAGTGGTTGGCGAGCTGATCGCGCATGGTTTGCAGATCGAACATGGCATTTCCTCAAAGCTGCGCCAGAGATGGCACTTTGGGAAAATCTTGTTTCATGTTCGCATTTAGCACGCAAGCAAGTGTCCCGACTTAATTGCGATCAAGGGCGGAATTCCTGCCTTTGATCGGCGTCAATCCGGCAGGATCGGCAACCCGCGTGGATGCTTCTGCCAGAGACCTTGTGTCCGTCCGGTGATGTCAGCGCAAACGGGGCAGGGTCAATTTGTCCAAATTTCGCGATGGGTGACGTTTTTGTCTATTGGGCGGCTCGATATTGTGGTTTGCACAGAACCAACACGCAGTAGAGGGAAGCGGTAAGACCGGTCCCATAGGGGAGAAAATCCGCTTCCATGTCTGATCTCTGGGAAGGATTGGTCCAGGCCTTTTGGCTGGTGGTCACGCTGGATAGCGATCTGGTGGAGATTACGCTGCGCTCGCTTCGGGTCACTTTGACCGCGTTGCTGGTGGCTTCAGTCATTGCGCTGCCCTTGGCGGCCTTGTTGGCGGTTCGACGGTTCCGGTTGCGGCGGGCAACTATTGCAGTGCTCAATGCACTGATGGGGCTGCCGCCGGTGGTCGTTGGGCTTGTGGTCTATGTGATGCTGTCGCGGGCCGGACCGTTTGGCGTGCTGGGGCTGTTGTTCACTCCGACCGCGATGATCATCGCGCAGGTGATCATTATTGTGCCACTGGTGGCCTCCATTGCGCATCAGTCGCTGCGGGATCTGTGGAGCGATTACCACGACCTGCTGATTTCCCTGAACGCCAGTCAATTCCAACGGATCTGCACGCTGCTCTGGGATGGGCGGCGGGCCTTGCTGACGGCGGCGCTGGCAGGATTCGGGCGTGCCATTGGCGAGGTCGGCGCGATCATGATCGTGGGCGGCAATATCGACCACGCCACACGGGTGCTGACGACGGCGATTGCGCTGGAAACCGGCAAGGGGGATTTTGCCATGGCGCTTGGCCTTGGCTTTGTGCTGATCGCGCTGGCGGTGGCGGTGAATTTGACCATTCACTGGCTGGGCAAGACCGAAAGTGAGGGGCGTTGGTGACTGGGGCGAACACTCTTTTCCCGCTGGTGGTCGAAACCGCGCAGGTGCGTCGTCGCGGCAAGACGCTGATCGGCCCGGTGGATTTGCGGCTGGACGGGCAGGGGACGACCATCGTGATCGGGCCGAATGGGTCGGGCAAAACGTCGTTGCTGAAGATGCTGCATGGTATTCTGCGGCTTGGGCAGGGGCGGATCAGCTGGGGCTGTCCTATGGCGGAAGCCCAGCGGCGCCAGGCCTTTGTCTTCCAGACACCGGTGATGATGCGCCGCTCGGTGGTGGAGAATATCGCATATCCGCTGCGGCTGAATCGCGTGTCGCGCAAGGTCGCGCTGGCGGAGGCTGAGATCTGGGCCGAGCGGATCGGGCTTGGCGGGGATGCATTGCAACGGCCTGCTGTTCTGCTGTCTGGCGGGGAACGGCAGAAACTGGCCCTGGCGCGCGCGCTCATTCGTAAGCCGCAGTTGTTGTTTCTGGATGAACCCTGTGCCTCGCTCGATGGGCGAGCCACCCGCGAGATTGAAGAAATACTGACCGAAGCGGCAGCGTCGGGCACCCGGCTGATCATGTCGACCCACAATATGGGACAGGCGCAGCGGCTGGCAGACGAGGTGCTGTTTGTACTGCATGGCCAGATTGCCGAATTTTCAGCGGCGGAGGCGTTTTTTGCCCGGCCGCATACCGAACAGGGACGCGCATTTCTAAGAGGAGATATTGTCGAATGAAACGGATTATGCTGGGGGCTTTGGCCGCGCTGGCGATGGGAACAGCTGCGCTGGCGGAGGAGATGAAGCTGGCGGTGACCACCTCCTTCCACAACTCCGGTCTGGCCGAGGTTCTACTGCCTGAGATCAAGGCCGATCTGGGGCTGGAGGTGCAGCTGTTGGTGGTGGGCACCGGTCAGGCGATCCGCCTTGGCGAAGCGGGTGATGTGGATGCGATCCTTGTGCACTCCAAAAAGGCGGAAGAGGCGTTTCTGGCCGGGGGCAATGGCACCCATCGCCGGGAGATCATGTATAATGATTTCGTCTTTGTTGGCCCTAAGGCGGACCCGGCGGGCGTTGCAAAGGCAGGCTCTGCGGCCGACGCCTTGCAGAAGGTTGCCGCCTCGGAAGCGGCCTTTGTCAGCCGTGGCGATGACAGCGGCACTCACAAGAAAGAGCTGAGCCTGTGGAACTCTGCCGATCTCTCCCCGGAAGGGTTTGGCGATTGGTACAATGCTGTGGGGGCAGGTATGGGCGCTGCGCTGAATACAGCCTCCGGCATGGGGGGCTACATCATGTCAGACCGGGCAAGCTGGCTCAACTTTGCCAACAAGGGCGATCTGGCACTGCTCTATTCCGGCGATCCCGTGCTGTTCAATCAATATGCCTATCTGCCAGTGAACCCGGACAAGCACCCGCATGTGAAGACGGATCTGGTGGCCGATCTGGAAGCCTGGCTGGTGTCGGACAAAGCCAAAGAGCTGATCAACAGCTATCAGATCAACGGCGAAGCACTGTTTGTGTTCAACGCCCAGCAGTGATCTTACGCCCTGATTGGTGTATGAAATAGAAGACGCCGCGCGGGTTTGCGCGGCGTTTTTCCTTGTGTGCCGTGCGCGTTCAGTCGTCCGTCACGTGAATGGCGAACTGCTCCAGCCCTGCGTCCTGTGCCTCAATCGCGCGATAGCTTTCCTTGACACCGGCATCTGTCAGCTCGCGCATGACGGTCAGCAGGGTGTTGGGCGCGTGATCCGCGCAGAGGTCGGCCATATGGGCCAGCTCTTCCTCCGCCACGGGGCGGGCGGTGTCCGCATTCGGGGCCCCATAGTAGCTGACAAAATGCTGTGCCAGCAAATCGGTGAGCGTGGCCAATTCTCCCTCTTCGATCTTGGTCACCGCGACAAAGGTGGCGCGCCCGCCGGTTTCCAGCCCCATCCAGCCATTTGCGAAGGCCTGGCGCTGTTTGCCGGTCAGATCCGCCTCTTCCCAGTTGGAAAACTCAAACCCGCCGGAAATGCACCACTCGCCAGTGCGGGCCGGGCTGGCAAAGACGTTCTGATCGCTTTCGTCGAAGTGAATGGCGCGGGCAAGCTGCATCATGGGGTCTCCAGTAGCGTGGTGAGGGGAATCATGTGGGTGGTGGTCTCGTCCCGCAAAAGCAGGCCAAAGTCCTCATCCACCCCGAGAAACGTACCGGTCCGGCCCGCGTGGGTTATGGTCTCGCCGATGTCCTGCGCCAACCCGCGCCAGGTGCTGTGAACCGGTTCTGCTCCGGTGTCTTCCCAACGGTTGATCCAGTGCAGCGCGTGGCGCGCCCAGCTTTCCAGCAATTGCCCGGCATCCACATCAGCGCAGCCCTCGGCATAAAGCGCGGTGTCTTCGGGACGATCGCCGGTTTCCCCGTCGCTCGGCGGCCAGAGTGGCAGGTCGAGGCCAATGACCAGCCAGTCTGGCACCTCGGACGGGGTGGTGGTGCTGGCGGCGGCGCGCAACCGGCCACAACGACCGCCATTGATACGCAACCCGCCGTCCCATTGCAGGTGCACGGCAACTTCTGGCGGGGCCAGCGCGCCTAGGGCATTTTGCAACGCGATAGCGCAGACAGGCAGCATGGTCATCGCGTGCTGCAATGCCACCTCTGGCGCAAAGACGAGAGCCGCCTGCAAACGGTCATGCGCGAGGTTATGCACGACCAACCCGGCGTCACAGCCCAGCACCGCCTTCTGACAGGCAAAGGCAAAGGGATCCTCCGCGCCGCTGAGGGCCAACCCTGCCATCAGAGGCGGAAAGCTCAGTTCGCTCATGTCCGCCACCGGATCAGGCCTGACCCTTGGCGATCAGATCGGCGGCCAGATCGTGGAACGCCTTGGCCTGCGCGCTGTCGGGCTTGCTGACCGCAATGGGCGCGCCGCCATCAGCGGCCACACGTACGTCCAGATGCAGCGGTATTTCTGCCAGCAGCGGCACGTTCAGTTTTTCGGCTTCGGCCGCAACGCCGCCATGGCCAAAGACATGTTCCTCATGCCCGCAGTTGGAGCAGATATGGGTGGACATATTTTCCACCATGCCAATGATCGGGACGTTGAGTTTCTGGAACATATCGATGCCCTTGCGGGCATCGATCAGGGCGACGTCCTGTGGGGTGGAAACCACGATGGCGCCGTCCACATGGGCCTTTTGTGCCAGCGTCATCTGCACGTCGCCAGTGCCCGGCGGCAGGTCGACGATCAGCACGTCCAGCGCACCCCATTGCACCTGCATCATCATCTGCTGCAAAGCGCCCATCAGCATCGGACCGCGCCACACAACCGCCTGATCCTCGTTGGTCATCAGGCCGATAGACATCATGGTGACGCCATGGTTGCGCATCGGCAGAATGGTCTTGCCATCGGGGCTGGCAGGGCGGCCAGAGACACCCAGCATCCGCGGTTGCGAGGGGCCATAGACATCGGCATCCAGCAGTCCAACACGACGTCCCTGAGCCGCCAGAGCGCAGGCAATATTGGCCGAAACAGTGGATTTGCCAACGCCGCCCTTGCCAGAGGCAACTGCGATAATACGATCCACGCCTGGGATTTTCTGCGGACCTTGGGGCTGAGCCGGTTTGCTCCCCTTCAGATCCGGGGGCGCCTTGGCAGAATGTGCGGTCAGCATGGCTGAGACTTTGCCTGCACCGGGCAGCGCCGTCACCTTGGCGTCGGCCTCATCGCGCACGGGCGTGTAGATGTCGGATTTTGCCGGATCAATTTCCAGAACAAAGCGGACCGTGTCCTCTTCAATATTGAGCGCGCGGACAATGCCTGCGGCGACGATATCGCTGCCGGACACGGGATCCTTGATGGTCTTGAGCGCTTCGAGGACGATTTCACGAGTGAGGGCCACGCCGGGGTTGCTCCTTCCTGTTACCAGCTTGTTTCAAGCTGTCTTGTTTGTGGTTGGTTACCTGCGGTGGCGTTTGCCCCGACTGCAACAGTTCTTGACGAAGATGTAGATGGTTTCCTAGCATTTCATATGGTCTGGGTATGCACTCTTTTGCGCAAATATGCGGGAATACTGGTCTTGCTGGTATTTGCCGTTTCGATGCAGCCGGTGATTGCCATGGCACAGAGTGATCCGCGCAGGGTCCGGCTGATTGCGCCGCAGGCGCTGATCGACACCGGGGTGCTGGGGTTCATGCTGCCCCGATTTTCCCTGAAAACGCAGGTACGCGTTGAACTGGTCGATACGGTTGCCACGGCTGAGGTCGCATTGGGGCAGACTGGTCAACCGGTCATGGCGGGGCAAGGCGTTGTTTGGCATCTGGAGTTGATCACCCCGGATCACACAGGGGCGCAGCGGTTTGCGGATTGGCTGACCTCTGACGTGGGCAGGCGCACGCTTGCAGCCTTTGCCCCCGACGGCACACAGATGTTTCAAGTACCAGAACAGGCCGCCGCGCAGGTCGAGGTGGTCGCATGGGAAGGGGACGCCGGGCTTGGGTATGATTTGTCCAAGATCCATTGTGGGCGATGCCATGCGGTGGATGAGGGTGGACGGATCAACAGCATCGGTTCGACTCCGTCGTTTTACGTTCTGCGCAGCCTTGCGGATTGGGAGCAGCGGTTTCAGGCGTTCTATGCCTTGAACCCGCACCCCGCCTTTACCCAGGTCGCTGAGGTCACGCCGCCCTTCGACGAGGCGCGACCCTCGCCGATCGTCCCGGTGGAGATCACTCTGGATGAGCTGGAGAACATCCTGGCCTATGTGGCGGTACTGAGCCCGGCGGACCTGGGCGCGCCGCTGGAGCATAAATAGGGGCGTCATTGTCTCTTGGTCCGTTGGGCTCAATGGTCCTTGCGCTTGCTGAGATAATCATCGGTCGTGCGGACCTTGGGGCGATCCGCGCCCGCGAACGGAGAATTCTGCTGGTGGAACTGCGCATTGACGCGGCAGTCGTCGCACATCTGGATCATCCGTGCGGCATCCGGGTTGGCAAACATCGAATGTTTCCCAGCCAGCTTCTCGGTGATTTTGTCGATGGTTGATTTCACCCCGAACAGTGATCCACATTCGACACAGGCAAAGGGTTCTTCCTCGTGCAGAACCGCTTGTGACAGCGCATCCGAGGTGAGGTTCAGGCGCGGTTCATAGGTGATGGCATCCTCAGGGCAGATCGTGGCGCAGAGACCGCATTGCAGGCAGGCATCCTCCTGAAACCGCAGCTGTGGCAGGTCCGGATTGTCGCCAAGCGCACCAGAGGGGCAGAGCGAGACACAGGAGAGGCACAGCGTGCAGTTATCGGACGACACCAACACCGCACCATAGGGTGCGCCTTCGGGCAGCGGCAGCGTTTCCGCCGTTGGTACCAGTGCTTTGGCGGCCTGGCGGGTGATCTGGCGGCGTGTGCCCATCGGGCGTTGTAGTGTTTCGACCTGTACCTGGGGCGCGGCGACGTCAAACAGATGATCGCTTAGGGCATCGGGATCCGCCACATCCAACAGATGGACATGCGGTCCCGCAATGGCCGCAGCGAGGGCGATTTCATGCTCTTGGACGTCGCGCTCGGCGCGTGGTGAGAGGAGAATGGAAACCTCGCCACACCCTGCGGCCAGCGCCGCCAACGTCTCTGCGTGACCAAAGCTGTTGAGGGCTTCGACATTCAGCGGGATCACATCAGCGGGGAGACCACGGCCACAACGTGCGGCCAGCTGGATCATCTCGCCGCCGTGATTGTCGACCACCAGCAAGCGAGGCGCGCGGCCCCCGGCGTCAAGATAGGTTTTGGTCAGGGTCTGAATGCGCCGCATCAGCGCATCTGTCGGCGGCGCATCATAGGTGATGGCCCCCGAGGGGCAGAGCGAGGCACAAGAGCCGCAGCCGGCACAGATCATCGGATCAATACTGACATGGTCGCCAGCAGGGCTGATCGCGCCGGTCGGGCAAATATCCAGGCACCGGGTGCAGCCGGTCTGACCTGCGCGCGAATGGGCGCAGAGCAGGGGTTCGGTCCGCACATAAAGCGGCTTCTCAAAAATGCCGACCAGTTGACTGGCGGCCAAGGTAGCCTCAGCGACGGCAGGGGCAGATTTTGGGTCGGCCCGCAGGTAGCCATCGCGTTTTTCAGGGGCCGGAAACAGGGGTTGGCCGCCGCGCAGGTCCAGAATGATATCGCAGATCGACTGGCCGCCATTCCGGGCCTCGCCCCATGTCCAGCTACGCCCGGTGACATCCAGCTGTTGCAGCTGATCGATGGTGACGGCGAATTGCCCCAATGCGCCCTTGGCATGGCGCAGCTGGCCGGAAATCACGTCATAGGCGCGGCTGTGCGGTGGATCATGCGGGGTGTCGAGCAGCACCGTGACTGCAAGGCTGTCCTGCAAGCGTTCGGCCGCTGCAAAGGCCACATCCGGCGCGCCGAGGATCAGGCACAGCCCCTCGGAATGGATATCGATTGTCTTGGCCGAAGCAGGAGCGAGCGTCGCCTCGGCGATCAAGGCGGTCATTTTGGGCAGTGTTGAGGCGGTATCTGCGGTCCAACCGGCCCGGTCGCGCAGGTCGGTGAACCCTGGTGCGGGGGCGTCGATTTCTTCTGCCAGAGCCTCGAAAATACGGTGCTCCTGCGCGCAGCAAATAATTGCATCCCCCTGCGTCAGGGCAGCAGCGGCCTGATCGATCTCGTCTGTGCAAAGCGCTGAATGAAGCTTGGAGCAGGGCAGGCCGGTGCTGCCCGACAATGCCTCGGAATCGATAGATTGCGATCCAGCACAATCACATAAAATCAATGTCTTAGGCATGGGTTCCCCGTGTATTCAGTGGTCGCTCAGGGCAGCGTAAATCCGCCGCCTTGCGCTCAGACTAGGCATGTTTGCGCAAGCAGGTAAACCGCAATTCGCAACGTGAAGGGGGCTCTGTTCCCGGCAAATCAAGCCGGTGATTCGCGGCACAGGCAGCCTGAGTTGTCCCAGCGTTAAGCCTGAGTGAATTAGTCGAAATAGACTTTTCGTCCGGGCTGTCCTGCGGTGCCATATCCGGCTGGTCAATTTGACCATTGATGTTGATTTAATGCGCCATCAGCAAAAGTTATCTTTCGGCACGGCTCGGGAATGCGGCACTGTTGGTGCATCCGAATTCATGAGCAGGGCTTTGACTTGGCCGAAACCGTAGATCGCAGTGCAAAGACGTGTGTGATGCCGCTGGGTGTCGTGGTGCGGCGCCAGCCGGGTGTGACGCGTTGGGCGCGCTGGTCGTGGAAGGTGACCTCGGTTCTGCCTGGGGCAGCGCCAGCGGATTGGCAGCTGCTGCGTGAAGCGGGTGAGATCAGCGAGTTTCACGCCGCCACATTGCCGCTGGAGCTGCACCGGAGTGAAGCTGAGGCCTATCTGCACGGTCTGACCGCCGAGCCGCCTTGTATCTATGTAATCCTGCGCGATGGCGCATCGGAGGAGCGGCCGCTGGATGTGCTCTTGGTGACGGCCTCGCCCTACGAGGCGCAGGACTATGCTGACAACGGCGAGGATCTTGTTGAAAAAGTGCCGATGCCAGATGGGCTGGTGGCCTGGATCCGGGATTTCGCACAGCTGCATTTCCATGATGAGCCGTTCAAGAAACGGCGCCGGGATCGGGTGAAAACCGATGCGAATGAGGACGGCATTGGGGATCCGCGCATTTCGCAGCTGACCGACGTTTATCGGTCACCCACGATGAAGAAGGCGCGCCTGTCATGAGCGGGG
Organism: Phaeobacter inhibens DSM 16374; assembly: GCF_000473105.1. Taxonomy (NCBI): domain Bacteria; kingdom Pseudomonadati; phylum Pseudomonadota; class Alphaproteobacteria; order Rhodobacterales; family Roseobacteraceae; genus Phaeobacter; species Phaeobacter inhibens. The sequence continues at coordinate 102,383 of NZ_AXBB01000004.1, forward strand.
GTAATTTCTGGTCCCAACGACGCGCGAAGGTCGCGGCAGAGCAGCAGGCGGAGGTCGTCGAGGCCGCAGCCGCCGCACGCGCGGCAGAAGTGCAGGCGCTTGAGGAGAAGAGCGACGCCGAGATCCTGGAAGAGCTGAACCTTCCGGATCCGGATCAGATGCAGCAGGGGGATGATTTCAGCGTTTTCCTGAAAGAGACCATTCCGGCGCGGCTGCGGACCCGCGCGCTTCGTCGTTTGTGGATCAGCAATCCGGTGCTCGCAAATGTCGATGGCCTTTTGGACTACGGCGAGGATTTCTCTGACAGCGCCATGGTGATCGAGAACCTCCAGACCGCGTATCAGGTGGGCAAGGGCATGACGGCCCATGTTGAGGAGCTGGCGCGCCAAGCCGAAGAGGCCGCCACCGCCGAGGCTGCGACGGACGAGACGGACATCGCCGATGTGCAGGAGGCCGATGTGGCGGCGCTTGAGGAGGATCCAGGTGATGAAACCGCGGTTGCGATGTCCACCACTCGCCCGCCAACAACGGCACTGCGCTCAGCCGAGGACGCGGTCGAGGTGGAGCCACAGGATGCCGCGCAGGTGTCAGCGGATGCGGCTGTAGCAGTGGTCTCAGACCTCGAACCTGCGCCAACGGCCACGCGGCGGATGCGCTTCCGTTTCGCAGCCGAAACCCATGGCGACGGGGGCGTCACATGATGTCGCCGCGACACATCTGCCTTTGCCTCGGTCTGATGCAGGCCGCTGGCAGCAGGTTCCCCAAAGAGATGCCCCAAAGACCACGCGTGTTGAGGAGACACCTATGACCGCCGAGCAAATCCAGACAGAGACAACCGCCCAACCACTGGCGGCACCGCGCGACGAGGATCGTTTGCGCGCGGATCTCTACAACTTTCTGGGGCTGATGCTGGCGACGCCGCCGGATGAGATGCTGCTGACCCAGATGGCGTCGCTGACTGGGGATGACAGCGATCTTGGCACTGCCATCAACGCGCTGGCGAAACTGGCCAAGCTGACCAAGCCGGCGGCCGCAGAGCGAGAATTCAACAAGCTGTTCATCGGTATGGGGCGCGGTGAACTGTTACCCTATGCCAGTTACTATCTGACAGGTTTCCTGAATGAAAAACCGCTGGCGGCCCTGCGGCAGGACATGGCGGTACGGGGCATGACCCGCGCCCAGAACGTCTATGAGCCGGAGGACAACATTGCCTCTCTGATGGAGATGATGGGGGCACTGATTGCGGGCAGATTTGGGGACGCCGCGCCGTTGAGCGACCAGAAACAGTTCTTCAACAAACATATCGGCCCCTGGGCCGGGCATTTCTTTTCCGATCTGGAGGCGGCCAAGAACTCGGTTCTTTATGCCGCTGTCGGTGCTGTGGGCCGGGTGTTCATGGAAATCGAAGCCGAAGGATTTCGGATGAGCGCGGAGCAATCCGCCTGAGCCGGGCCGGTGCGCCGGCCCATAACCCCGTGAACCAACCATTTGAGGAGGAGGATCACATGACCAGAAAGACCGAGGAGGCCACCAGCCGCCGCGACTTTCTCAAGCTGGCAGCGACCACAACGCCGATTGCGGCGGTGGCGGTTGCAACGACCGGCGGAACGGCCGAGGCGGCCGAGCCAGACCTGACATCAGAGGTGATGCAGGACACCGCGCATACCCGCGCCTACTACGACAGCCTCCGGTTCTGACACACCGGTGATGTATGAACGCCCACGGCGACTGGTTGCGTGACGCCCGACTGCCAAAGGCCCCCGATAACCCAGCGAACCCGTAAGGGAAGCAAGGGAGGAACATATGCTTAGGAAAAAGACCAACGGGGTTGCGCGACGCCCCCAGCGGACCAGTATCCTGTCCAAGGTTGCAGAAAGCTCTGTTGACCGCCGCGCGTTTTTGCGTGGATCCGGTTTGGCCATTGGTGGCCTTGCCGCCATCAGCGCCACAGGTGGATCTGTCACCAAGGCTAATGCGGCAACCGCTGCGGCCGGTGCCGTTGAGACCATCAAATCCGTCTGCACTCATTGTTCGGTCGGCTGTACCGTCGTGGCAGAGGTGCAAAACGGCGTCTGGACCGGTCAGGAACCGGGATGGGACAGCCCCTTTAACCTTGGTGCCCATTGCGCCAAAGGCGCATCTGTGCGCGAACACGCCCATGGCGAACGCCGTCTGAAGTACCCGATGAAGAAAGAAGGCGGAGAATGGAAACGCATCAGCTGGGAACAGGCGATCAATGAGATCGGCGACGGCATGATGCAGATCCGCGAAGAAAGCGGACCGGATTCTGTCTATTGGCTCGGCTCGGCCAAGCATAACAACGAACAGGCCTATCTGTTCCGCAAGTTTGCGGCCTATTGGGGCACCAATAACGTCGACCATCAGGCGCGGATCTGTCACTCGACCACCGTTGCAGGTGTTGCGAATACATGGGGCTACGGCGCCATGACCAACAGCTACAATGACATCCATAACTCCAAGGCGATCTTCATTATCGGCGGCAACCCGGCAGAGGCGCATCCCGTCTCGTTGTTGCACGTGCTGAAGGCCAAGGAACAGAACAACGCGCCGCTGATCGTCTGCGATCCGCGCTTCACCCGCACGGCGGCCCATGCCGATGAATATGTGCGCTTCCGTCCCGGCACCGATGTGGCGCTGGTCTGGGGGATCCTGTGGCACATCTTTGACAACAGCTGGGAAGACAAGGAATTCATCCGCACCCGTGTCTGGGGTATGGATCAGATCCGCGAAGAAGTTGCCAAGTGGACGCCCGAGGAAGTCGAACGTGTGACCGGCACCCCCGGTAGCCAGCTCAAGCGCGTGGCACGGACGCTGGCCAACAACCGTCCCGGCACCGTGATCTGGTGTATGGGCGGCACCCAGCATACGACCGGCAACAACAACACCCGCGCCTATTGCATCCTTCAGCTGGCGCTGGGGAACATGGGTACATCGGGCGGCGGCACCAATATCTTCCGCGGCCATGACAACGTGCAGGGCGCAACCGACCTTGGCGTTCTGAGCCACACTTTGCCCGGCTACTATGGCCTGTCCAAAGGCGCCTGGGCGCATTGGGGCCGTGTCTGGGGTGAGGACGGCGAATGGCTTGCCGGTCAGTTCGACACCATCAAAGGTGCCGACGGCAAGGATAAATCGCTGCAGAACCTGACGGGTATCCCGGTCAGTCGCTGGATTGATGGTATCCTTGAAGACAAGGATAACATGGACCAGCCCAACAATGTGCGGGCCATGGTTCTGTGGGGCCACGCGCCAAACTCTCAGACCCGTATGACGGAGATGAAGACGGCGATGGAGAAGCTGGACATGCTGGTCGTTGTCGACCCGTATCCCACCGTCTCTGCCGTGCTGCATGATCGCACCGATGGTGTCTATCTGCTGCCCGCCTGCACCCAGTTCGAGACCCGTGGCTCGGTCACTGCGTCTAACCGGTCCCTGCAGTGGCGTGACAAGATCGTCGACCCGCTGTTCGAGAGCCTGCCGGATCATGTGATCATCGCCAAGTTCGCGAATAAATTCGGCTGGGGCGACCGGTTCTTCCGCAATATCGAGATGGAAGATGCCGAAACACCGAATGTCGAAAGCATCACGCGCGAATTCAACAAGGGTATGTGGACCATCGGCTACACCGGTCAATCGCCGGAGCGGATGAAAACGCATATGGCCAATCAGCACACTTTTGACCGCACCACGTTGCGTGCCATTGGTGGGCCTGCTGACGGGGATTACTACGGTATGCCCTGGCCTTGCTGGGGCACCGCTGAAATGGGTCACCCGGGGACGCCCAACCTTTATGACATGTCCAAACCTGTCTCCGAAGGTGGCCTGACCTTCCGCGCGCGCTTTGGTGTCGAACGGGATGGTGACAACCTTCTGGCCGAGGGTGCCTATTCTGCTGGCTCTGATATTCAGGACGGCTACCCTGAGTTCACCTATCAGATGCTGAAGGATCTAGGCTGGCATACCGAGCTGACCGCGAGTGAGCGGGCGTTCATCGCCAAGGCAGCCGGAGTGGACGGCTTTGCCGACTACACGCATGAGGTTGGTGAACAAAGCATGTCGCCCTTCCCGTCGGACTATGACGACAAGGTTGCGAAGGTGAACTGGAAGACGGATCTGTCCGGTGGTATCCAGCGGGTTGCGATTGCGCATGAATGTGCGCCATTCGGCAACGCCAAGGCCCGTGCCGTGGTCTGGACCTTCCCGGATCCGGTGCCAATCCATCGCGAGCCGCTTTACACCAACCGCCGGGATCTGGTCGAAGACTACCCGACATATGAGGACCGTCATTCCTACCGGCTGCCGACCCTCTATGCGTCGATCCAGAAAAACGACGTCTCCAAGGAATATCCGATCATCCTGACCTCTGGTCGCCTGGTCGAATACGAAGGTGGCGGCGAAGAGACCCGGTCCAACCCGTGGCTGGCAGAATTGCAGCAAGACATGTTTGTCGAAATGCACCCGCGTGATGCCAACAATATCGGCATTCGGGATGGGTCTCAGGTCTGGGTCGAAGGCCCGGAGGGCGGCAAGGTCAAAGTCATGGCCATGGTCACAGAGCGGGTCGGAGAGGGCGTTGCCTTCATGCCGTTCCACTTTGGCGGTCATTACCAAGGCGAGGATTTGCGCGACAAATACCCCGATGGCGCTGACCCCTATGTTCTGGGCGAGAGCTGCAACGTCGCACAGACCTATGGCTACGACAGCGTGACCCAGATGCAGGAGACCAAGTGTACTCTCTGCAAGATCAGCGCAGCATAAGGAGAAAGAGATATGGCAAGAGCGAAGTTTCTCTGTGACGCCGAACGCTGCATTGAATGCAACGCCTGCGTGACGGCCTGTAAGAACGAGCACGAGGTGCCCTGGGGTATCAACCGGCGTCGGGTGGTGACCATCAATGATGGCAAGCCCGGTGAGCGGTCGATCTCGGTCGCCTGTATGCATTGCTCGGACGCGCCCTGTATGGCGGTGTGCCCGGTCGATTGTTTCTATCAGAACGAAGAAGGCGTGGTCCTGCACTCCAAGGATCTCTGCATTGGTTGCGGTTATTGCTTCTACGCGTGCCCCTTTGGCGCGCCGCAGTATCCGCAGGCAGGCAACTTTGGCAGCCGTGGCAAGATGGACAAATGTACCTTCTGCGCCGGTGGCCCTGAGGAGACGCATTCCAATGCGGAATTCTCCAAATACGGCCGCAATCGGATCGCCGAGGGCAAGCTGCCCATCTGCGCCGAAATGTGCTCCACCAAGGCACTGCTGGCCGGGGACGGTGATGTCGTCTCAGCCGTCTACCGCGAACGTGTTGTGGCGCGCGGCTTCGGCTCCGGTGCCTGGGGCTGGGGGACAGCCTATGACCAGAAGGGCGGCTGATCACAGCCTCCTTTGACATGATGGGATGGCCCGCCCGCGCGGGCCGTCCTGTTTACTTATTCAGTTTTCAAGACAACCCATGAAGGAGTGTGGCCCATGCTGCGCATCGCCTTTGCTATTCTGATGCAGCTGACGTTGATGGCTGGGATCGCTGCGGCGCAGGACGCCCCGGATGCCCCTGCGGCGAACACTGTGCCGGACCGCAGTGCCACGGGCGGGGCGCAGACGCTTGAGGATATTCTGGCGCGGCAGCGCGGGGAGAAGATCGACGACAGCTTTCGCAGCGATGACACGGGCGCCGCGGCTTTGGGGGCCGGGTTGACCGAGCAACTGGGCACGCTTGGCGGGGCATCAGATCCCGAGCTGTGGCGCGCGATCCGCTATAATGCTGCTGACCTAAGGGTCTCGGCCGGGGGCGATGTGGCCACCGTGCTTGTGCAGGATGGAGGTATGCGCTGGCTGACCTTCCGGGAAGGACCGCTGCGCACCTATGGCGGTTGGCTGCTGCTGGGAACAATCGCGGCGCTGGCCCTGTTTTATCTGCTGCGCGGTCGCATCCGCATTGACGAGCCCGCAACCGGGCGCAGCGTGACACGGTTTCAGTTCATTGAACGCTTTGCCCATTGGATGCTGGCGGGGTCATTTATCTTGCTTGGCCTCACGGGGTTGGCCAGCCTGTTCGGTCGCATGGTGATCGCGCCCTATCTGGGCAAGGAGATCAATGCAGGCCTGCTGATCTGGAGCAAATGGGTGCATAACAACGTCTCCTGGGCCTTTATGCTGGCGCTGGTCATGGTGTTTGTCATGTGGGTCGCCCATAATATTCCGAACCGGACCGATCTGGTGTGGATCCGCCAAATGGGCGGCATCGTGGGCAAATCACACCCGCCAGCCAAGAAATTCAACTTTGGCCAGAAACTGATCTTCTGGTCGGTGATTGTCTTTGGCGCCTCTATTTCTCTCTCGGGCCTGTCATTGCTGTTCCCGTTTGAAATCCAGCTCTTTGCCAAGACTTTTGGTATTTTGAACGATCTGGGGCTGCCGCAGCTTGTGGGCTATGGCACGCTGCCGGTTGAGCTGGCACCGCAGGAGGAAATGCAGCTGGCGCAGAGCTGGCACGCGATTCTCAGCTTTGTGCTGATGGCGATCATTCTGGCACATATCTATATCGGTTCGCTTGGTATGGAGGGCGCGTTTGACGCCATGGGCAGCGGCGATGTCGACGAAGCCTGGGCGCATCAGCACCATTCTCTCTGGTTGGACGAGATGCGTGAAAAGGGCGAAGTCACCCCGGACGGTACGAGCAGCGGTGGCGCCAAGGGCGCAACACCTGCAGAGTGACCGGCGGTGGCCCGCCACATGTCAGCACTCGCCGATGTGTCCCGCAAAACCTGCGCTATTTGCGGTGCGGCAGCGCTGTCGCTGATGGTCGTCGGTGATCACGCTGACGCAGATGAGTTCACCACATTGAAGGGGCACGGCGGGCCGGTCATGGCGCTGGCGGTTTCGCCGGAGGGGCAGGTGGCGACGGGCAGTTTCGACAATGCGATTGGCCTATGGCGTGACCGCAGCCCGCGTTGGCTGGAGGCCCACGAAGCGGCTGTTACCGCGCTTGCGTTCATGGATGCCGGGCGGTTGGTCTCCGCAGGGGATGATTTTGCGCTCTACCTCTGGCCTCAGGGCAGCAATACAGGGGAGTTGATCGGGCGGCATCTGGGCAAGATCCGGGCGCTTGCGGTGACACCGGACCGTGACACCCTTGTGTCGGGCAGCTGGGATGGGGAAATCGGCCTTTGGCCGCTTGGCGATGGCTCCGAACAGCGGATCAAGGTTGGCAGCGGCGTCAACGATGTGGCTGTCGGAGCGGACGGGGCTGTCTATGCGGCCACTATGAGTGGGCAGATCCTCGTCTACGAGGATGCCGACCGCTCGCCACGTCGGCTGGTGGATCAGGGCTTTGGCATCAACCAGCTGGTGCTGGGGCCGGATGGTGATTGGCTGGCCTATGGGGCTGTGGATGGTGCCACCCGCGTTGTTGACAGTCAGACCGGCGATCCGGTAGCGGATTTTACGCTGGAACGGCGGCCTATTTTGGCGATGGCATATCACGAAGGTACAGCACGGCTCGCCGTTGGGGACGGGCAGGGCTATATCATGATGGTAGATACGGAGACCTGGCGCATCAGCGCAGATTTTCGCGCCACCCGTGATGGGCCGGTCTGGGCACTGGAGTTTGCACCGGACGGGCGGACGGTCTGGGCCGCGGGATTGGATGATCTGGCCTATGGCTGGCCAGTCGCGCTGATGGGAGAGACAGAGGCGCAGATGGCAGGCAATCGCGGGTTCCTGAAGGATCCGGCCACGATGACCAACGGAGAGCGGCAGTTTATGCGCAAATGTTCCATCTGCCATGCGCTTGGCCCCGAAGACAGCCGCAAGGCGGGGCCAAGTCTTTACAATGTCTTTGGCCGCCCGGCGGGAACGCTGGCAGGTTACCGCTATTCAGAGGTCCTTGATGGATCTGATATAATCTGGGGAGAGGCGACGATTGATGCCCTCTTCGATCTGGGCCCGGATCACTATATTCCGGGGTCCAAAATGCCGATGCAGCGGATTACCGATCCGCAGGACCGGCGTGATTTGATTGCGTTTCTGAAACGCGCAACCAAGGTGGAGAAGTGACCAAATGAAAGCCATGTTGACGGGATTTGCCGCCATCATCGTGATTGCCGCCGGTGCGAATTTTGCGCTGGATCAGGCAGGGTTTGCCTCGCAAGAGGTGCATTCCGGACCTTCTGTTCGACTGGATTGACCGTGCTGACAACCGCACCGCCACCCCGCGACGAATATGGGGAAAACCTTGCCGGTGCGTCGATACTGGTGATCGACGACGAACCTGGCATGCGCAATTTCATGACCAAAATCCTGACCCCTCGCTGCAAACGGGTGGAGCAGGCGGCTTCGGCTGCAGAGGCTTCGAACATCTTGGATCAGGCGCATTTCGACCTGATCATCCTTGATAATATCATGCCGGGGAAAACCGGGCTTGAGTGGGTGCAGGAGCAGCATAAGGTCGGCCTGTTTGCGGACACGGTGCTGGTCACCGCCTATGCGGATCTGGAAACCGCCATTCAGGCCCTAAGGGTCGGCGTCGCGGATTTCGTGCTGAAACCGTTTCGCGCCAATCAGATTCTGAATTCCGTGGCTCGCGCGCTGGATCGCAAACATCTGCGGCGGGAAAACTATCTGCTGAAGCATGCGCTGTCAGCCGAAGGCACGGCAGCACGGGGGCGGCTGTTGGGCAAATCCCCTGCCATTCAGACCGCGCGTGACATGATCACCCGGCTGGCGCCTCTGCCCACACCAGTTCTGTTCACGGGTGCCAGCGGGACGGGCAAAGAAATCGCCGCGCGGACGCTGCATTCGCTGTCGGACCGGGCGGAAAAACCCTTTGTCGCGGTGAATTGCGCCGCCATCGCCCCAGACCGGATTGCGCATGAGCTGTTCGGGGTGGTCGATGCGCAGGACCGCCGTCAGGACGGGCTGTTTCTCTATGCCGATGGGGGGACGCTGTTCCTGGATGAGGTGGCGCAGATGCCGGAGCAGGTGCAGGCGGCCCTGTTGCGGGTGCTGGAGGATCAGCGCATCCGCCCGGTTGGTGCCGAACGCGACATCCCGCTGAACCTGCGGTTCCTGTTTGCCACCAATGCCGATTTGCAACAGGCGGTGGCCGAAGGACGGTTCCGGGCGGATCTGTACCACCGGATCAACGTTGTGAATATCCAGATGCCGCCGCTGAGTGAGCGGGTTGAGGATATTGTGGAACTGGCCGCGCTCTTCATGGAGCAGTTTTCCACCACGCTGGCGATGCCCGCGCTTGAACTGGACGCGGATACCCTGCTGAAATTCAGCCGCTACCACTGGCCCGGCAATGTGCGCGAATTGCGCAATCTGATCGAACGCTCGGTCATTCTGGGCGCCTTTCCAGAGGAGTTTGCAGGCACCGGAGCGGTGACTGGTTCAGCCGCGATGGATACGCTGGATCTGGTGATGCAACGCCACATCATGCATGTTCTGGACGCCTGCGAGGGCAACAGGGCAGAGGCAGCCCGCAGGCTGGGTGTCTCGCGCAAGACGGTGGATCGCAAATGCGCAAGCTGGGGTCTTTGATCTGAGAGAGAGCGGCGGGCGATGCGCCTGCCGTTTGTGGCTTGGGGTCTTGTGCCTAGGACGTCGCCTCGACCGCGGGCAACCAGATTGAGAAAACAGCGCCGACGATTTTCCCATCTTCAACACGGTTCTCGGCCGAGATTACCCCGCCTGCGCGTTGAATCAGGGTCTGGCTGATCGACAAACCCAAACCAGTGCCTTCGCCCAGTTTGGTGGTGTAGAACGGGTTGAAGACTGAGGGCAGATCTTTCGCCGCAATGCCTGATCCGGTATCTGCAACCTCGAGGCAGGCACCGCTGACATTGTCCCGATCCATCTCGCGCAAGGTCAGCAAGAGCTGGCCGGAGCCCTCCATCGCCTGCACGGCGTTTAGGATCAGATTGATCACCACCTGTTGCAGCTCGCCGGGATCAATGCGGACCGCCGGTGTCTCGCCGAACTGTTTGGTAACGGCGATGTCCTGTTTGGTCACCACGTGGTCCACCAGCACCAAACAGTCGGACACCACCGGTGCCAGATCCAGGCGTTCCTCAAAGGTGCCGAATTCGGTCGGGCGGGCGAATTGCAACAGTTTGCCGACGATGGCGCTGATCCGCAGGATCTGATCGTCGATCAGTGCCAGCTCCGTTTCCACCTCCTCTGTTGCAGATCCCAGTGTCATCCGCATCACATCGACGTTGCCCTGAATGACCGCGATCGGGTTGTTGATCTCATGGGCGACACCGGCAGTGATCTCCCCAATCGAGGCGAGTTTTTCGCTCATCACCAGTTGCTTATAGGTGGCTTCCAGTTTTTCATTGGCGGCGCGCAGTTCCGCAGTGCGCTGGTCAACGCGGGCGTTCAGCTCACCCGCCCAGTCGCGCAGTTTTTGATCGCGGTCCTGTACCTGGTCCAGCAGACTATCAAGATGGGCCGCGACCTGACCGATTTCATCGTGCCGCCCCACATTTCCATTGCGGGCGGCCAAATCGCCACGCTCCACACGGGCCATGGTGTGGCTCATCTGCTCCAGTGGCGCAAAGATCCCTTTGGCCAGCCATAAAAACAGCGGCGCCGAGAGTAGCAGAACCGATAGGAAAGACAGAACAACGGTCCAATACGCGGAGACTTTGGCCGCGGCAAACGGCGCCTCAAGGAAGCCCACATAAAGCATGCCGACCCGTTTTCCGAAACTGTCGGTCAGTGGCAGATAGCCGGAGATATACCAGTCGTTCACAACAAAGGCGCGATCGAGCCAGGTCTGCCCGTCACCAAGAACAGCATCCCGTACGGCTTGCGAAACGCGGGTTCCAAGGGCGCGGACATCCTCGAACAGGCGGACATTGGTGGAAATACGGGTGTCATCCAGAAACAGCGTGGCGGTGCCCTTGCGGCTGATCCGGTGACTGTCGCCGAGATAAACCAAGGCGTTGATCGTATCGATGAAATCCAGATCCCGGTTCAGTAGCCTCCCGGCCACCAGCACGCCTTCGCTGCCGGGGGTCGTCACTGGGGCGGCAGAATGGATCACCATGCCGCGATCTTCGGCGGGGCGGGTGGTGGGCGCGGCAGCTTCGGTTTCGATCAGCGGAATGCGGGCGCGGTTGCGCAGGTCGGCAGAGATCACATCAAGATCTGCGGCAGCGAAGATGTCGATTTCCGAGGCCAGATCCCCTTGGGCGGCGCGGCTGATGACCGGCCAGCGGCGGGCATCACGGTCAATGTTGCGCATCGGCAGGTAGTAGAGGAAATCGAGCCTGAGCGCCTGTCTGCGTTGATCCAGAAACCTCAGCTGATCCTGTAGCGGCGCGCGCAGTACCTTGGCAAATTGGGTCGAACTGGCGATGGCCGCCAGATCATCGCCGCTGTTTGCCTGTAGCTGCCGCAGGTATTGGTCAGCGATTTTCAGGTCGCTTTCCACGTTGACGATCAGGACGTTGTCATAGTCGGCGTTCCACCTGGCCATCGCCACGACCAGAAGCAGCGGCATCACCACGCTGAGCGGCAGGAGCGCGAGCAGAAGGAGGCGAAGCCGAACAGATTTCAAGGTGGCGATTTCCTGTGGACAGCAGGCACATCGGGATGCGGGCAAGCCATGGTGTGCGGGATCGCCCAACTGTCGCATGATGCGGATCGGCTGGGCAAGTCCGGACAGGGTGATCCTGTCCGCCCGGCACCTATCAGGCCGGGATTTCCTTGCCCGCCCAGTCAAATACCCGTCCGCTGTCACCGGGGGACAGGCCGTCGATGACCTTGGCCAGATATGCTGCGGATTGGGCCGGCTCGAACAAAGCACTCTCAGAGACGTTTTTGGAGAAGGGACCCGAAAGCGGTGTTCGCACCGTGCCGGGGTGCAGCCCGACGCAGATCATCTGGTCATTGCTGCGCGCTGTCTCGATCGCGTAGTTGCGGATAAGCATATTCAGCGCCGCTTTTGATGCGCGATAGGCATGCCAGCCGCCAAGGCCATTGTCGCTGATCGATCCGACCCGCGCTGACAGCGCTGCAAAGACCGCACGCCCTTTGCGTGGCATGATCGGCAATAGGTGTTTGGCAACGCTGGCGGGGGCGAAAGTATTTATTTCAAATACTTTCCGGAAGGCCTCGGCATCCTGCTGGCGGTAGCTTTTTTCGGGCCTGAGACCCGTCTCATCGGAGAGCACCCCGGTTGCGACAAGCACAAGATCCGGTGCAATCCCCCGGCTGCGCAGAGCGCCGGCCAGCTCGGTAAGCTGTGCTTCGTCGGTGATGTCCACCTGGTGACTGTCGATTTCGGGGCGCGATGGCAACGCGCTACGGGCCACTGCGGTCAGGCTGGCGGGGGAGCGCGCCGCGTAGTGATCCACCAATGCCGATCCGATACCGCCGGAGGCGCCAATAATAACGATATGCTGTGGCGCGCTCATTTACCGGCCCCCATCAGGCGCAGGAACAGCTTTCGCGGCAGATGCTTGCCGATGGTAAACACCCAAGCAAATGGCGTCGGAAAACTGGTGCTGAAGCGCCCGTTTTTCATTGCTTTTATGCAGGCCTCTGCCGCTTCTTCCGGGGTCTGGATCATGGGCATGTTGAAGTCGTTTTTTTCGGTTAGCCGGGTCTTGATGAAACCGGGGTTGATCACCTGAACCTTTATCGGGGTCTGGAACAGATCCGCCTGGAGGTTTTCCGCCATATGCATAACGGCGGATTTGGAAGCGCCATAACCGGTGGCGCCGGGAAGGCCCGTATGACCGGCGAGAGAGCCGATCAGCACAATATGCCCCTCGTTGGCAGCAACCATCTGAGGCACCACACGGCCGACCACACGAATGGCCCCCATGAAGTTCACGTCACAGATCAGTTCAACCTTGTCGGCATCCCACTCTTGCGCGGGCATCGGATCGTAGGCGCCCGCGCAATAGAGGACGCCATGCACCTTGCCGATCAGGGCAGCAGCCTCACGGATGGCGTCACTATCGGTCACATCCAGTGGCAGAGCGGTGGCATTGGTCAGCTCCCCCGCGAGGTCCTGCAATCGTTCCTCGCTGCGGGCCGAGAGCATAAGCCGCGCTCCGGCTGCATCCAGCTTTTGGGCAATGGCACGGCCTAATCCTTCACTGGCGCCGATGATCCACCATGTCTGTCCTGCAAACATCTTAGGTTCCTTTCGGACGGATGGTGGCCACCAGCTCTGCGACCTTGAGGCCGAATTTGCGCATTTCAGAGCGGTTCATGATGGTGCCGTTCTCCATCAGATACATCCAGTCGGTGACGTCGAGCACGTGACCACCCGCACTCTCGGGGAGGCGGATGCGATAGGTCAGGCGCACGGTTGCGCCGCTCTGCTGACCCTCGCCGGTGCCGATGATGTCATCTGCGGTCGCGGTGAACGCCCCGTTTTCACCCATGGTGAGAAACCACTTGCGTTGCTGCGTACCGCTGCTGGCATAGGAGAAATCCTCGCTCAACGTGCCGGTGTTGCCGTCCCAGGCTCCGTTCATTGTGGCGACAAAACGCGAGACCACGCGGCCCATTGGGCCATAGATCATGCCTTCGGAGATCATTTCGCCGCTCAGATGTGTGCGAATGTCGAAGTCGGGACCGGTGCCGGCGTAGTGCTGGGGGCGTTGGCTGCGAAACCCGAAACCGGGCCGGAGCAGTGCAAGCAGCAGCACCAGGATGATCGCTACAAGCAGGAATTTCATGGCGCGGTGACCTTTCTTGGGAGTCGGAGGACCATCGCGATGGCGATGAGTTTGATACAGCAGGGAATGATGGCGTAGGCCCATGTCAGGGTCTGGAGCGCGGCGATGCTGTTCTGGCCGCCGGGGGTAAAGCCGCTGAGTTGCAGCATCGGCAGAAGCAGAACAGCCGCGGCAGCAAGCGCCAGTTTGGCGGCGAAGGACCAGAGCCCAAAGGCCTGTCCTGCCTGCAACCCGGCCCGTGCCAACATGCGCGAGAACAGCACCGGCAGGATCACCATATCCGCGCCAAGCGCCGCACCAGATCCGACACAGATCATGGCAAACCCGAGCGCGGCACCAGCAGGCAGAAACGCTGCGGAAACAAACGATAGTATCGCCAATATCATCGCCGGAAACAGCACATTGCGCGCCCCAAATCGGTCTGCGGCTCGTGTCCATAATGGTACCGAAAGTCCGGCAGCGAGGAAGAACAACACCAGAAAGGGACCGGCCATATCGGCCAGCGCGAGCTTATCCTCGACAAAGAACAGAAACAGCGTTGAGGTCATGGCAACGGGCAGGCTGTTGACCAGAGCCAGGGCGAGAAGGCGAAACCCACCAGCCTCACGCAGGGCTGTGATCGACAGGGGCTGCTCCGGCCGCGGTGTGGCGGTCCACAGACCGCGGGTCAGCCACCAAACTGTAATGCAAAGTCCGGCAAGCAGACCGCCAAAGGCGGGGTAACCGGCCTGACTGGCGCCTAGCGCACCCAACAGGCTGGGGGCAAGGGCAGCGAGAATGATCCCGGCCAATGTGCCACCCTCGCGAAATCCGGCAAGGCGGATCAGCGCCTCCGGGCTGCCGGCGAGCGCAGTGCTTTGTCCATAGAACAGCACGGTGCCCAAGCTGTAGGCTGTGAACAGCAATACCAGTGCAATCACGAGCCAGGGCAAGACGCTCCCTGCAGCTGGGCGATACGTGTAGAGCAGGAGAAACCCCATAGCCATCCCAAAGGCCGCCAGCGCAGCAAAAGTCGCCCGCTCCTGCGGCCAGCGGTCGGTGATCCAGCCCAGCAATGGATCCTGCACGAAATCAAGCACCCGTATCCCTGCCAGTACTGCCGCCAGGGTGGCCAGGCTCACCCCCAGTTCCGCCGTCGCAAAACGCGGCAGATGGATGTAGAGTGGCAGGCCGGCGGCGGCCAGCATCATGGCAAACAGGGAAATACGGGTGGCTTGCATCAGTTGCCTCTGAGCTGACTGGACAGGCGCGCGGACCGGCTGTTGGGAGATAGCCAGATATTCAGAAACCGTTTGCGGGCCTCTGCATGGCGCACATCACAGGTCTGCCGTCCATTCAGGTAAAGTGCCACTTGGTTCGGGTCGCGTGTTGTGGCGACAAAACTGTCCCCGGCTGCCACATCGCGAAAGCAGCGTTCCAGCTTTGCAAGCAACCGATCCTGATCCGCACGCGGTCCCTCCAGCCGGGTCAACTCTGCGGCGGTCGCCTTGGTCAGCTGCATACGCGTGAACCCGCGCCGATAGCTGAGCTTCAGCGCCATAGGTGTTTGCCAATCGAAGCGCTCTTGACCCTCAGCAAACAGGCTGGCGTCATAAAGCGGCAGACCGAACCAGCGGAAGGTCACCTCACCCAGCTTAATTGGGGATTGGAGGCCGGTATCCGCCGTTGCTGGGGTGCTGAAACTGCTCAGGAGCACAGCCAGCCCCAGTGCGAAAGACACCATGGCTGAGCGATGACTTGTCCAGAGGCTCTTGGTGTCGTGGGGCTGGCCTGGATCAGGCATGGGCCAGCTCCACCTGTACGACATCGGTTTGCCCGACCTCAAAGGAGGCGGCACAGGTTTCCAGATAATACCGCCAGTTGCGCAGGAAGGCGTCGCCATAGCCCAGTGCCTGGATTTTTGCCGTCATTGCTGCAAGCCGCGCTGCCCACTCGCGGCAGGTGCGGGCGTAATCCTGACCGAAGGCAAAGTTATCCGTGACTTTCAGCCCGGCGGTGCGCGCCTGATGTGAAATAACCGCGTCGGACAGCAACATGCCACCGGGGAAGGTGTATTGGCGAATATAGTCCGAGGATTGCCGATAGATATCGAAATAGCTGTCCTGCACCGTGATCGCCTGCACCACGGCACGTCCATCATCCGCGAGGCGGTTTTTCAGGGTTGCAAAATAGCTGGGCCAGTACCGCTCGCCCACGGCTTCGACCATTTCGATTGAGACGATATTGTCGAATTTGCCTTCCGATTTGCGATAGTCGCAGAGCCGGATGTCGGCCCGTCCGTCCAGCCGTGCATCAGCATAGCCGAACTGGCTGGGAGAGATCGTCAGGCCGGTGACATGGCGGCCCTGTTCAGCTGCGCGATCGGCGAATCCACCCCAGCCGCAGCCAACCTCCAACACCCGGTCGCCAGCGCTCAGACGACTGAGGACCCGATCATATTTGCGGGTCTGGGCGCGGGCCAGATCATTGTCGCCGGGGGCAAACAGCGCCGATGAATAGGTCATGCTTTCGTCCAGCCACAGCTGGTAGAATTCATTGCCGACATCATAATGTGCCTTGATGTTGCGCGACGCGCCCTTGACCGAATTGGCGCGCAGCATCCGGTCCACCATCCGGTATTTTAGGCCCGCCCAGAAGCTGGGGTAGGCATAATCAGTGAGATGATCGAGGTTCAGCAACGCCACCTTAATCACGTCTTCGATGCTGGGCGTATCCCAGAGCCCAGAAACATAGGCCTCGCCGAGGCCGATATCCCCGCGGGCAGCCATTGCGGTGATCGCGCTCCAGTCGTGCAGCTGAATTTCTGCATGCGGGGCACCGGCGCCGAAATCATGCACATCCCCTTCGGGCGTATGCAGGCGAAGGCTGCCGTTGCGGATGCGGGCGCAGCTGTCGAGAAAGTCGTGTTTCACACGTTTGGTAAGAAAAATCATCAGCTGACCTCATGTTCCGGTGGGGTAGGGCGGGGGCGATAGTTTGCGCCCTTAAGTTTCAGTTTCAGCGCCTGCCAATAGATCAGCGCAACCGTGCGCAGGGTTCCGGCAGGGCGGCGCAGGCTGGCACCCAGCACGGCGGTGTTGCTCAACGGCTGGCGGGCGCCGGTCAGGGTGGCAATGACCCCCTGGTCACCATTCTTGTGATCGATGCGGATTGCGATCCGCCGTGGCCCTATGTCGAAATTGAACCAGTAGTCGCCCGCGATCTGCTGAAA
The DNA here is from genome assembly GCF_000473105.1 of Phaeobacter inhibens DSM 16374. NCBI lineage: Bacteria > Pseudomonadati > Pseudomonadota > Alphaproteobacteria > Rhodobacterales > Roseobacteraceae > Phaeobacter > Phaeobacter inhibens. The sequence continues at coordinate 119,312 of NZ_AXBB01000004.1, forward strand.
GGGAGAGACGTGGAAGATTTTCTTGGCCTGAAGCTTGTCCGACGGGGCAATCGCGGTGAATTCGGGTTTGTGACAGACATAGCTGTGTCTGTCGCCGAAGGTATTGCTGACCTCCGCGATCACCGCGTGCAGGGCGGTACCACGAAAGGCGAGCCAAAAACTGACGGGGTTGAAGATGTGACCCAGATAGCTTGGTTGCGTCAGCAGCCGGATGGTGATCCCGTCCATCCTCAGGCCAGCGTCGGCAAAGACCTGTTCCGCCCAGGGCAGCCCCGCCCCCCGACGTGGCGCGCCGCCGTGATTGCGATCATGGACCGCAAGCAGGTTGAAGCGATTGCGCGAGAACAACAGCGGGCCGTTTTCGGCGCGCGGATCAATCAGCACGTAGTCCACGCCATAGCGGAAGCTGTTGGCGATAGCGCCATAGCGGGCATGTGTGGTCTGCCCGGCGATATGGTCGGGCCACTGTGTCATCCCACCACCCTGGTGCGCGCATCAATCCCCCGCGCGACGCGCACGGCGCTGGCAAACCCATCTTCGTGGAAACCGTGGCGCAGGTAGGCGCCTGCAAACCAAGTGTTATTCTGGCCTTGGATGTCTGCGATCTGGCTCTGCGCGCGCAGGGCAGCCGTATCAAAAACCGGGTGACGGAAGGTTTTCTGATCGTAGATCAGATCGCTTTGCACGTCTTTCACCGGGTTCAGGGAGACGAAAAGCGGATCGTTTTCATTGATGTTCTGCAGCCGGTTCATCCAGTAGGTGACCCCGATGGCTGCCCGGTCATCTCGGGTGTCGGCCTTGTAAACCCAGGACGACCAGCAGGCGCGGCGGCGTGGCATTTGAGCGCTGTCATGATGCAGGATCATTTCATTATCCTGATAACGCATAACCCCCAGCGTTGCCTGTTCAGCGCGCGTTGGCTGGCTGAGCAGGCGCAGGCTGTCGTCCGAATGGCAGGCCATTACCACCTGATCAAAATTCTCGCTGGTGCCATCGGGCAGATGGATGCACACGCCCTCTGCAGTTCGCTCGACACTGCGCACCGGAGTGCCCGGACGCAATTGACAGCCCATCTGTTCCAGCCGAGCTGTCAGGCGGCGCACATATTCGATGCTGCCACCTTTGACCGTCCACCACTGGTGTTGACCTGAGGAACTGAGCAAGGCGTGATTGCGGAAAAACCGCACCAGAGATTGGGCCGGGAAGCCACGGATTTCATCAGGGGGGGTGGACCAGATCGCGCCGCAAATTGGCATCAGATAATAGCGCTGGAACCAATCCCCCAATTTCAGATCATTGACCAACTCACCGATGGTGACGCTGTCGCTCTTGGCGACCTGTTCGGCATTGGCGTTGAAGCGCAGAATGTCTCTGACCATGCGGAAAAATGCGGGCCGCGCGATGTTGCGACGCTGACCCAGCAGCGCCCCAAGATCTCGTAGCCCATATTCCACGCGTCCGTCCCCGATGCTGGCACCGAAGCTCATATCGCTTTTGACAACGGGAACCTCCAGATCGCGGAACATGGACGTCAGATGCGGGTAATTCACATAGTTGAAGACGATGAAACCAGTATCGACCGGCTGATCCCCATTGCGCCCCGCCATCACTGTCCGGGCATGACCACCCAGCCGGGGGGCCGCCTCAAACAGGGTGACATTATGCGTCTTTGCCAGCAGCCACGCTGTTGCCAGCCCGGAAATCCCGCCCCCTACGACGGCGATACGCTCGCGAGCGGATGATAATGCGTCAAAGGACATGCTGTCTCCATCTGTGATTTCAATTTGTTACGCGGCTTCTGCCCGAGCGGATCAAAAAAGGTGACAGCTGATTTTGGTGAATTGGGAAAATACGAAAAAAATTTAGCGCAGAGTGATCCATCGCCGGAAAACGCGCGTATTGCATACATGTTGACCACGCTGAGCGATCCACCTCTTGCAGCCCCTGCGCCGCCCGTTACGGTAGACCGTGACACAAGTGCATTGTGCGAAAGGAAAAAAGTGGAACGGGAGAGCCTGTCTGATCAGACGATCTGGATGCTGGCCGTGCGTGATAGTCGCTGCAAGGTGGCGTTTGGGCGGCTGTTCGACTACTTCGCGCCGCGGCTCAAGGGGGTGATTTGCCGGTCCGGCATGCCGCCCAGTCAGGCCGAAGAAGTGGTGCAAGACGTCATGCTGACCGTGTGGCGTAAATCGGCGATGTTCGATCCGGAGCGGGCGCAGGTGTCGGCCTGGATTTATCAGATCGCCCGCAACAGGCAGATTGACGTGATCCGCAAGGAGCGGCGACCGATCCCGGAAGAGCTGAAGCTTCCGGAAGATACACAGGAAGATGCAGCCCAGATTCTGGCGCTGGATCAGGAGACATCAAAGCTGCGTGCCGCGCTGGCCCGGCTGAAACCTGCTCAACGTGAGATGGTCGAAAAGGCCTACCTCGGCGAGCTGACCCATGCAGATATCCGGGAGCAAACCGGGTTGCCGCTGGGAACAATCAAATCCCGCATCCGCCTCGGACTTGAGCGGTTGCGTCATGAGTTGAAGGAACAAGGACTATCATGACCGGCGTACGCCATCATATCCCTGACCCGTTGTTGGTGGCTTACGCTTCCGGCAACCTGCCCTATGCCTATTCTCTGGTGGTGGCGACCCATCTGTCGATGTGTGACAGTTGCCGCACCCGGTTGACTGCGCATCAGGCTGTCGGCGGCTCCGTATTGGAAGCCTGCGGCACGCGGGATCTTTCGACCGATCTGCGGGATCGCGTGTTCGCCGAGTTGGATGAGCCCTATGAAGAGACGCCGCAATTTGGCCGCTCCGGTATTTTTCCGGCACCGGTAATGCAGGCGCTTGGCGGCTTGCCGCCAAAGTGGAAATCCCTTGGTATGGGAGTGCGCCAATCCATCCTGAGCCATGACGACGGTGGCAGTGTAAGGCTGTTGTACATCCCGTCGGGGCAGGCGGTGCCTGACCATGGCCACAATGGGCTTGAGTTGACATTGGTGCTGCAGGGCGCGTTTCGCGATGAAACAGGGCGGTTCGGCGTCGGCGATCTGGAGGTTGCCGACGATGATCTGGAACACACGCCGATCGCCGAGGAGGGTGAGACCTGCATTTGCCTGGCCGCGACCGACGCCGCGCTGCGGTTCCGGTCGCTGGTACCGCGCCTGCTGCAACCGATCTTCCGTATCTGAACACATCAGAGGACGCATCCGGCCAAGGTCGGCAGCATCATCCGATTATGAGAAAGGGCTGCCCTGAGGCAGCCCTTTTTTACATAGTCATAGATGGCAGTTCTGGCGTTCAGCCATTCATTACCTTGCCCATGTGGCGGCCAGTGTCGACCATCCGGTTGGAGAAGCCCCATTCATTGTCATACCAGCTGACAACCCGCACCAGCCCTTCGGCTGTGACAGCGGTCTGCGGGGCGGCAAAGCAGGAGGAATGTGGGTCGTGGTTGAAATCGATGGAGACCAAGGGATCAGTCTCATAGGACAGGATACCTGCCAGAGCCCCCTCGGAGGCCGCCTTCATTGCGTCGTTGATTGCGTCGACCGTCGCAGCTTTCTCAGGAATGAAGCTGAGGTCCACCACAGATACATTTGGTGTCGGTACGCGGATCGCCGATCCCTCAAGACGGCCTTTGAGATGCGGGAGCACTTCTGAGATCGCCCGCGCCGCGCCGGTTGAGGTGGGGATCATCGACAAGGCAGCCGCACGAGCCCGGTAGAGATCCTTGTGGCTGGTATCATGGGTCGGCTGATCACCGGTATAGGCGTGAATGGTGGTCATATACCCGGTTTTGATGCCGAAGGTGTCATCCAGAACCTTCGCAACAGGCGCCAGACAATTGGTCGTACAGGAGGCGTTGGAGACGATCACGTCGTCCTTGGTCAGATCATCATGGTTGACACCAAATACCACGGTACGGTCAACATCCTTGCCCGGTGCAGAGATCAGTACCCGCTTGGAACCATTCTTCAGATGTTTGGCGGCGGTATCACGGCTGGTGAACAGGCCGGTGCATTCATACGCAATATCAACGTCTTGCCAGGGCAGTTCTTCTGGATTGCGGATCGCGGTCAGGCGGATGCTGTGGTTGCCCACATGCATGGTGTCGCCATCCACCTTCACGGATGCGCGCAGGCGGCCATGCACACTGTCGTATTTCAACAGGTGCGCCAGAGTCTCAGCCGGAGACAGATCATTGATGGCCACAACCGAGATATCGTCGGCGTTGCTCTCCAGCAGGGCGCGCAAAACGCCACGGCCAATGCGTCCAAATCCGTTGATAGCAATTTTCAGGGTCATATGTGCAACTCCGGTGATGATGTGGGTGCAGCCCTCGACGGGCGCGCCCGGTGGTCTGACAGTTGCGGCATCGTTATCGCTAACAGTGGCAAAAATCAAGCCCGTTCGATACGCAAGCTTCAGGTGTCAAATTCTCTGAGTGGCGGGGCGGTGGTATGGTCCGGTTCACTGCCCGCACCGCTTAGCTATCTCTGATGACCTTACATCGTCGGGCGATTAGATGCATGACTTCTCTGGTGATTTAATACTAATTTATACACGCTATGATTGTTATTTGCTCTGGTCAAAGGGAGCCTCCATGCCGCTTCGAATTGTTGTGCTGTTTGTTGTCGCACCACTGTTTTTACTGGTGGGGTATTTCGCCTACAGCGAGATCGCCAAGCAAAGAGCGCTGCATATGCGATCTGGACATACGGCGCAGACCGCCCGTGAAGACAGTGCGATCAGTGACATGATCCATGAGCTGCAAAGGGAGCGGGGATTTTCGGTCGGATATGTGTCATCTGATGGGCTGACCTTTCCAGATGAGTTGACCCAACAGCGCGACCGGACAGACCAGACAATTGCATCGGCACTATCTGGTATCGACCTTATCGCGGTAGATCATCGGGAGGAGTTTGATCGCGTCGTCGCGTGTTTGCAGACCTTGACGCATGTGAGGCAGCGTATCGATGGATGGGACGAAAACGGGCAGCGCATAATTGAGGAGGTTATCAACTCCTATACGCGCCTTATCGACCCACTGCTGGCGCTTGCTCAGGCAAGTACGGGATCTGACAGATCTACAGAATATCACGCGCTGCGGCAGGCTCGTTTTTTGATCAGTTCAGCAAAGGAAAAGGCAGGGTTGGAGCGGGCCACGGGTGCGGCAGGTGTCGTCATGGTGTATTCACTTTCGATGCAGGAAGAGCTGACGTCTTTGAGGCGTGAACAGCTTGCCACCCTGAGCGAGGTCGACGCGATCAAAGGCAGCTCAGCTTGGCTGCCGACACTGCAGAGAACAAGACAATATGTGGCGTTGGACGACCTGCATGAGATCATTCTGTCAGCCGATGCCACTACTGACTCTCTCCCTTTCACACGCACACAATGGTTTGCTGCTTCGACGGCCTGGATTGACCTCCTGCGACAGGAAGAGGCTGCTGTCACAGCCGAACTTGTTTTCCTTGCCAGTCAGCTTGAGCAGGAAACGGCATCTCAGCTGACGGAACTCATCTGGTTCTCGGTCTTTGCCGCTTTTACCGCCGCAGCTTTCGTGGTGGTGGCATTAAAGTAGACGTCTCCTGATCTGCGGCGATTGGTCCCGTCCCATGTGTCTTAAGCACACTGCGCATCGCAGACACCCTTAACAGCCCCAAAGACAGTGCGGTTTGATATCCGAACCGACTATTCGGCAGAGCATCGGTCGCCGGGTAAAAGAGCGGTATGTGATCGGAAATCACTCAATCTGCCCGCATAGCGCACTTCTGTGCGCAGCTTTAGGAGATGTCTAGGACATCTAGGCTACCGCTGGGGCAGCATATTTTTTGATTCATTCACGATGGCGTTGAGAAAAAAGGTATAAAATGCTTAGATCGATATCTATTTCAAACCGAATTAACGCGGGATTTGCCGCACTTACAGTGCTACTCGTTGCATTGGCGGGCTTGTCGCTGGTGGTGGTCCGGGATTTGGGCGAAAGCTATCTGCAGTACCGGGCGACCGCCAAGCAGAGCATTGCGACCAGTGATTTTGTCGAAGACCTGTTTCAGGCACGGATCGCGGCACTTAAATATCGCGCGACCCGCAGCGAGGAAAGCTCTGAGGAGGTGCAATCTAACATCTCTGAAATCATCAGGGATGGAAATGACCTTACCGTCTTCAGTGGAAATGCGGCCTATTCCCGAGATATCGAAGCCGCGGTGCAATCATCACAGCAGTATTTGGCTTATTTCGAAGATCTACGTGCTGCTGTCGCCCGCGAGGAGGATCTGGAGCACACGGCTTTGGAACTCGGAAAATCGGCGCGCAAGTGGACCTGTCGCGGTTTGATGCCGCTCCTTTGATAGCATTTACTGCACCAAAGGAGATGAACTATGGGACTAAAACGGACGGACGAATTTCGCCAAGATGCGGTGCGGATTGCGTTAACCAGCGGGCTAACGCGTAAGCAGGTGGCGGATGATCTTGGCGTCGGTATGTCGACGCTGAACAAATGGATCACCGCGCACAGAGATACAGACGTGGTGTCGAAAGAAGATTTGAGCCTTGCTCAAGAGAATGACCGGCTTAGGCGTGAGAACCGCATTCTCAAGGAGGAGCGGGACATCCTAAAAAAAGCAACGCAGTTCTTCGCGAGCCAAAAGCCATGAGGTTTAGGTTCATCGAAGAACACCGGGATGCGTTTCCGGCAGCGCGCCTGTGTCAGGTTATGGATGTCAGCCTGCGCGGTTTGCGTGCGTTCCGCAGTCGGCCAGCCAGCCGCAGACAGCGATCTGACCTGGTCACGCTGGCGCATATCAAAGAACAGTCGCGTCTCAGTTTAGGCAGTTATGGCAGGCCGCGTATGACCGAAGAGCTGAAGGAGATCGGCTTGGATGTTGGCCATCGCCGTGTGGGCAGATTGATGCGTCAGAACGGCATATCTGTTGTTCGGACCCGCAAACACAAGGTGACCACTGACAGCGATCATAAGCTCAATATAGCACCCAACCTGCTGGATCGTGACTTCAACGCTGATAAACAAAACCAGAAATGGGCGGGTGACATCAGCTATGTCTGGACGCGCGAAGGCTGGTTGTATTTGGCTGTTATCCTGGACCTACATTCCAGGCGGGTAATCGGTTGGGCCGTTAGCAACCGCATGAAACGCGACTTGGCAATCCGAGCGTTGAACATGGCCATCGCGTTCCGGCAACCGCCCAAGGACTGCATCCACCACACCGATCGCGGATCGCAATATTGTTCTCATGATTATCAGAAGATCCTGCGCCAGCACGGCTTTAAGGTGTCCATGAGCGGCAAGGGTAATTGTTACGACAATGCTGCCGTCGAAACCTTCTTTAAGACGATCAAGGCGGAGCTGATCTGGCGGCATCCTTGGGAGACACGGCGGAAGGCTGAGATGGCAATCTTCGAATACATCAACGGGTTCTACAATCCACGACGCCGTCACTCAGCACTGGGCTGGATAAGCCCGGTCGCTTTCGAACGGAAGGTGGCTTAAACGAGCACTTGGAGCGGCACGAAAGCGTGACAAGACCAGAGCTCAGCATTACCGCGAACAAAAGCCATGAAGGCGATCTTCAGTACCTGACGTCTCGTGCTCAGGAAAACCTGTTGCTCAGCCGGATCTACGTCGAAAAATACTTCCTTTCGAGAGACAGAGCCCATTTCGAGGAGGCAAACGCCTATATCTCTGCCGCGATAGATAGTCTGCCGCGCGTTGTGGTGTTGTCCAGCACTCAGGAAGAGAAAGATCTGGCAGAGTCAGCGAGTGAGGAAATTGCGCTGTTCCAGGAGCAACTTGCGGAGATTCAGGTGGCAATCACCCAGGTCGATGAGATCAGTGCGCGGTATCTGGATAAGATCGGCCCTGAGATGCAAAACAGCTTTGAGCGGCTCGCTGAATCCATTGTTGCAACGCAAAATGAACTTGGCCCCAATGGCCAGGCAATTGTCGACCGGATGTTCGTGTTGGTGCCCGTCGTTGGTTTGTTGTGCACGGCTATTGCTGTTCTCTTGTCGGTGACAGTCGGACGCTGGATTGTTGTGCCGCTTCGTCAGGCCATCAAGACAACCAACCGCCTTGCTCAGGGTAAAACAGACGTGGATATTGTCGGTGCGGAGCAACGCCATGAACTTGGCCAACTGGCACAGGCGTTGGTGGTGTTCCGTCAAGCACACCTTGATCGGGATCGTATTGCGCAAGAGCGCGAAAACCGCGCCCGGGAAGAGCAGGCCGATGTCGTTAACGCCCTGAGTGAGGGGCTCGAACTGCTGGCCGATGGCACGCTTTCCGCGCGGATCAATGAAACCTTCCCTGAGGAATACGATGCACTGAGGGTGAATTTCAACGCGGCTATGGAGAAGCTGCAGGCGGCTATTCAGTCGGTGGTGTCCAGCACTGAGAGCATTCGATCCGGTGCATCTGAAATCAACCAGTCGTCTAGTGAGCTGTCGATGCGGACCGAAACGCAGGCTGCGACGCTGGCACAGACGGCGGCCGCGCTCGCCACTCTGACTGATACCGTGCAATCCACCGCGTCAGGTGCCGAAAAGGCGAATGCCTATGCCAGTGAGACCAAACGAAGCGCCGAAGAAAGCGGAGAGGTGCTGGAACAAACGATCTCGGCGATGGCTGAAATTCGTGAATCGTCAGAGAAGATTTCTCAAATTATCAGCGTCATCAATGATATCGCCTTCCAGACCAATCTGCTGGCACTGAATGCCGGCGTCGAGGCCGCGCGGGCAGGCGAAGCGGGGCGCGGGTTTGCGGTTGTGGCCTCAGAGGTAAGGGCGCTGGCACAGCGGGCCTCGTCTGCTTCGGATGAGATCGAAGGGTTGATTTCCAACAGCTCTCAACATGTTCAGGACGGCGTGTCCTTGGTTGAAAAAACTTTTGGCTCCCTGAAACAGATGATTGAGAAGATCACCAGTGTGAACGGTCTGGTGGAAGAAATTGCAGGGGCGACGAAAGAACAGTCGACCGGGATTTCTGAAATCAACACGGCGATCACCCAACTGGATGGCGTCACGCAGCAGAACGCAGCCATGGTTGAAGAGACCACGGCGGCCGCTCAGATGCTGGACACGGATGCCAATACGCTCAATGGCCTGACTGCGGTTTTCTCGCTCACAGATGGGGCCGGCGCACGGTTCCGTCGCAAGGATGAAGCGGATGGAGACAAGGGCAGCATCTTCGCATTCCCCGAGGGAAATCTGGCAAGCGCGGGGTAAGACCGCCGTCGTCTCTGAAAACACCCTGCCGTAGCTCACCGCTGCGGCAGGTTTTCTGCTGCCAATTGGTCAGGTGCGCGCGGCTTCAAAGGCACTCCAGGCGGTCTCGAATGCCTCAAAATCGAACCCCTCTTTACGGGCGGGATCCAGCACCAGTTTTTCAGTCTCCAGCAACTTGCGGATTGCGCCCTCAAGATGCGGCAGAACCGCTGGTGGGATGACCAGCGCGCCGTGACGATCGGCATGAACCAGATCGCCATCCCTGATCTGGAGATCAAAGACAGTGACCGGCGTTGCGATCTCTTTCACATGCACGAAGCCATGAGAGGGGCCGATTGATCCAGCAATCACAGGAAAGCCCTCAGGCAGGTCGCCCAGATCACGCATTACCCCGTTGGTCAAAGCGCCGCTGATACCGAAGCCTTTGTGTACGGTGGTGTTGATCTCGCCCCAATAGGCGCCAATGCAGTTGGGGAAATCGACATCCTCAACCACCGTCACGGCGGGGCGGGGGCCGCTGGCCATATGGCGGTAGTAGTCCATGCGTCGCGCCTTGATCACCTCGGGCGGCTCAGTCGGGGGCGCCAGAGCCGAGATCCTGGCGGTCCGGGCGTAGCCGACCATTGCGCCTGCCTCGGGTGCTGAGGCCAGCATGGTGCCGCGGGTGAAGGCATTGAAGCCACGTTTGCCTTCGGCGACCTCAATCGCGTTGCAGACGGTCGGGGTATCGACTTGGCGCAGCAGGTCCAGAAGTGTTGGGGTCATAAGCTCTCCAGCCAGCGACGAAGGGCCGCTGTGGTTTGGTCAGGGGTTTCCAGCGTCGGAAGATGACCGGTCCCATCGAGGATTTCCAGGTGGCTCTGCGGCAGCAGGTCGTGCATCAATTCATGGCGGTGCGGCGGGCAGAGCGAGTCCTCTCGCCCGCAGAGCACCAGCGTAGGTCGGTCGAACTGGCGCAACGTGTCGCATTGATCAGGGCGATCCCGCAGCGCCTTGGACTGGTTGACGAACACCTCCGGCCCCAGATCAAGCGCCATCGCCATGCAGAGATCAAGGATCTGAGCCCGGTTTGGTCCATCGGTCAGATAGTTGGGCTTCATCTCCTCGCGCATCACCTGTTCCAGTCGTCCGGCGCGTGCCGCTGCTATCTGCGGCTCTCTGCGGGCCTGCACTTCGGGCGCTTCGGCCCGCGGGTTGGTGTCCATCAGAGCAGCGCCGAGGATGCGCTCCGGGGCTTGCCGGATTATCTCCATCGCGAGGATGCCCCCCATGGACAGCCCTGCAACGGCAAACTGTGGGGGGGCAATCTCCAGTATCGCCTGTGCAAGGGCCGCCATGCTGTCGCCCTGCCCGATAGGGGCGGTCATCAATGGGACATGACCCGACAATGCTGCGACCTGCGGCTGGAACAGTCGCGCGTCGCACATCATGCCGGGGAGCAGCAGGAGCGGTGTCACGCGCGCTCTGCCGCGAGTTTTGCACCTTCGGATAGGGCCGAGAGTTTGGCATAGGCGATATCGGGGTCAACCGCACCAAATCCGGCAAAGGTGCCAAAGCCACAATCAGATCCGGCGATCACCCGGTCCTGACCCAGAATATCGGTAAACCGCTCAATACGCTGGGCAACGACCTCCGGGTGTTCAACAAAATTGGTGGTGGTATCAACCACGCCGGGCACCAGCACTTTGTCATCGGGGATCTGCGCCTTGTGGTCGCGGAACACCGTCCATTCGTGGGCGTGCCGGGGATTGGAGGTTTCAAAAAGCACATAGCGTGCCTTGGTTGCCATCAGGGGGGCAAAGACCTTCTCCATTGAGATGTCGCAGCAATGTGGCCCCTCGTAGTTGCCCCAGCAGATATGCACGCGGACCTTCTCGGCGGGCACGTCGGACAGTGCGTGGTTCAACGCTTCGACATGCATTTGGGCGACTTTTACAAACTCATCGTCGCTCAATTCCGTGAACAGCATGTGACGCGACAGCGCCAGATCCGGGCAATCCAGTTGCAGGTCGAGCCCGGCACCGGCGATGGTTTCGTATTCGGTTTTCATCGCATCGGCGAGGGCGGCGAGGTAGGCTTCGCGCGTGGGGTAGTGGTCGTTCTGCAGAAACAGCGATATGACACCGGGAGACGCGGCATTCATGAACCCGCGATCTGCGCCATGCTCTGCCATCGCAGATTTCAGATTGGCGATATCTTTCTCCAACTCTCCCTGACCTTTGGAGCGGACCTCTCCGGTGCACATGGGACGGGCATATTGCGGGGTGCCGCCATCGTCAGCGAGACGCTTCAGGAAACCGGGAAACATCTTCAGATCAGCAGGCGCATTGCGCGGGCTGTCGCCGGAAAACCCTGTGTAACGGTCCTTTACGTAGGTCGCATAGGAGATTTTGGAGGTCTCACCGTCGCTCACGATATCAATGCCGGCCGCAACCTGTTTTTTGACCGTATCGCTGACCGCGGCGCGCATGCAGGCATCAAAATCCGCCTGATCAAATGACTGCTGCCGCTCGCGGGCGAAGATGAAATCGACCACGTCTTGCGAGCGGGGGAGCGAGCCTACGTGTGTTGTCTTGACCATGTGCCGAATCTCCTCAAGTCAGATCTGCAACGGGGGATCTTGCCGCCGTCCTGATAGTGCCTCCGCGCCGCGCTCGCCGCCGCGCGGAGGGAGTTGCGTTAGTTGCCGGTCCAGGTCGCGCCGGCCGGATCATCGGTGGCGGTGACCCGGTAGAGGCTTGCCTCACCGGTCATGGACGGTTCCAGGCTGTGGGTCTCACCCGCCTTGATCAATGCAGTGTCGCCGGGATTAAGGGTTGTTTCGCCCCCTTCCCAACGCAGCCGCCAGTGGCCGCGCACCGGCATCAACACAGTGTGCTGATCATGGCTGTGCATGTCAGCAGGCAAGGAGCCGCGGGTCAGGAAATCGACGCAGAAACCGGGCTTGTCCTTGAGGAGCGCATCTGCACCGATCACCTTGGCCGGTTTGTCGCGGGCCAACGCCATCAGATCCCAGTACCGCGCCACATAGTCACGGACCACCGCCTCAACGGGGACCTCCGGGAATGCAGCCAGCTCCTCCTCGCTCAGCAAGGGCATCGGGTTTATGCCGTCGGGCAGGGATACCCCTTTCTTGCTGTCGTAGAGCACGCCGTTTTCACCCAGAACCAGCCCGTGGTCGCGGGCGTCCTCAATCACCTGAGGGGCCCAGGTGACGCCGCCGCCGGCATCATCACCGCCCAGCACGGCCATGATCATCCCGTAGTCGGTGCCAATGTTCTCAAACCCGCGGAAGATGCCAGTGGGGATGTTGAAGATATCGCCTTCCTCGGCGACAAATTCACCGGCATCCCCGTGACGGCCCCAGAAGAAGCGCCAACGCCCCTTCAGCACGAAGAAGACTTCGGCGGTTGTGTGACTGTGCAGCGAGTTGCGGCATTTCGGCGGCTGGCCTGCGGCGCCAATGTTGAAGCCGATCTGGTCGGTGATATGGACATGCTGGTCCGGGCTTTCGGAAACGCCGCCGCCGATGATGGTGAAGTTTTCCTTCTGGTCGGAGCCGGGGGTGTGGGCGTCGATGAAGGCAGTCTTGCAGGGGCGCAGCTCACCGTAGCGGACGATGCGGTTTTGAATGGTGCTCATGTGTTTTCTCCGTTTTGGATCTTGGGTTTGACAGGTTTCAAACCCGCACCCCGGGAGGGCGGTTGTTCAGGCGGCGCGCCCGCAGAGAGGCTCGGTGCGTATGATAGCGCCGTGCCGCCTGACTGGCGTTCAAATATGAGGTCTGCGCATTCACTCAGAGGTCGCCTGTCTGTAGCAGGATCTGTTTCCAGATCGCGGTTTCGTCAAACAGGGTCCATTCGCGCCGCAACCGGATGTCGCCGCCGATCAGTTCACCCCATTCGGCGTGGCTGATGCCCAGCACGTAGATATCGGCGCCGGTAGGCGTTCCAAGCGCGCCCCAGCCATCATGTTTGCCATGCAGGCTCCAACGCACGGCTGAGCGGGGCGGCATATTGGTGTCGGAGCGGCCAATCTGGTGATGAATGGTGAAGGTTGCAGAGGGCAGGGAGGCGCGTAGCGACATCCAGAACTGATCGACCGCAGCGCGGCCATGGCCGGTCATGCCACCGGGGTATTCAGTCTGCACCGCGCGATCATAGGTATCCTCTACCGCACCCATATCAGCCGCCATCATGCGGATCAGCAGGTCAGCATGGCGTTGCCCCCATTCGTTATCATTACCTGTGCCCTGATAGGGTCCGGGCTGGTCAGTCGTGGGCGTTAGTGGCTTCACGGCCCGTTCCGGACCGCCTTCGCGAGTGATCAGATCGCGGACAAAACCCTCCGGCTCCCAGCCCATTTGCCGCACGATCGCGCCATTGTCGCGGATGAGCCATTCGTCATCGATGGCATTGTTTCTGGCGTGGCAGTCGGCGAGGATCCGGTATTTCAGCTTGGTTCCCGTCGCCTTGCCGAAAGCCCCGTCGCCAAGATGTGTCGCCGTAGACATGATCCGGTGGCTCGACAGCATGCCCTGCTCCGGGGTGCCGGACCAGATCACATCCTCGCCCAGCAGGGTGCGGTCGGGGAATTCGGCGAGGGTTGCCATTGTGGCACCGATCACGCCCTGATTTCCGGTCGAGACCGCTCCGGGCATTCTGACAACGATCTCGGGCGCATAATACTCATGCAGGGTGGAAATACCCCGGTCTTCCCAGATCTCTTTGGTGATGCCGACAATGTAATCGGGGAAGTCTTTGAATTTGGGATCAAAACCCTTCATTTTTCCATCCTTCGGGAATGCGGGCAGAGCCGCGAACAATCAATGGGCCATCAATGGCAATACGGCGCGGCCTCTGCGGCGCGCCGTTGATTTCGTTCAGCAGAATATCCACCGTGGCCGAAACCATGCGATTGGCGGGCTGACGAACTGTGGTCATGTCATAGGCTGGCCAGGCGGCGGTGGGCACATCGTCATATCCCACCACAGAAACATCCCCCGGCACGCAAAGCCCCAGTTCGGAACGCAGCACATCCATCACCGCAAAGGCCATGTGATCATTGCCCACAAACACCGCATCCGGGCGGTCGCCGGTGAACATCTGGCGGGTGGCTTCGGCGGCGGTTTCCATCTTGAAGTTGCCCACGCCACGGGCATGCAATGTCAGCCCATCCTCGGCCAGTCGCTCGCAAAACCCCGTTTCGCGGTCGCGCTGGGTCGAGGCGCCTTCCCAACCCGCGATATAGCCGATCTTACGATGCCCAGCGGCCAGCAGAAACTCAGCGACCTTGCGCCCGCCTGCATAGTTATCCGATGTGACGGCTGACATGCTCGGGTCATCTTGCGACCGGTTGAACAGCACCATCGGCACACCGGCGGCGCGGCAGCGATCTGACAGTTCCGACGACATGGCAACCGAGGCTGCGATAATGCCGTCAACTTGATAGTCGAGGATTTCTTCAATCACATTGTCGATGCTGTGGGCCGTGTTGGGGGCCATGAACATCAATACGTGATAGCCGCGTTCCTGAAGCGCGTTGGACAGTTTTTCCAGAGCCTCCGGGTAGAAATGGTTCTCCAGATAGGCCACCACCAACCCGATAATACGCGAGCGACCGGAAACCATGGCCCGGGCCAGCGAGTTCGGTCTGTAGCCGAGGGATTCCGCTGCCGCGCGCACCTTGTCCACGGTTTTTTTCGAGGCGGAGGCTCCGGGGGTGAAGACCCGGCTGACAGCGGATTGCGATACGCCCGCAAGCCGCGCCACATCGGCAGAGGTGATCTTTGCGGCGGTCATTCTGCGGTCCATCCGCCATCGATCATCAGCGCGGTGCCAGTGATCAGGGACGAGGCGTCAGAGGCCAGATAGACCACGCCACCCATGATATCCTCAACCTCACCGATGCGGCCAAGCTGGATTTTGCTTTCGATCCAGGCCCTGCGTTCCGGACGGTCAAAGGTGGACTGCGTGAGTGGCGTCACAATGAAAGTCGGGCAGATGGTATTTACCCGGATACCCGATTTCCCCCATTCGATGGCCATGGATTTTGTGAACCCCTCAACCGCATGTTTGGTTGCAGAATAAACGGCCCTGTCCAGACCGCCGACCTTGGCCATCTGACTGCTGATGTTGATGAGTGAACCGGGTTTGCCGGCCGCCATCAGCCCCTTGGCCACTGCCTGGGTCAGGAAATAGGCGCCCTTGATGTTCAGGTCGATCACCGCGTCGAAATCACCCTCAGTGGTGTCGCTGGCAGGGCTATGGCGCGCCAGCCCGGCGGAGTTCACCAGAATGTCAAAGGCGCCATTTTGGGTTATACGCTCACTGATGCCGGCCTGAGTGGCGGCAATGTCAGCGACGTCGAGAACCATCACCTCCGCCTGCATGTCGGCTGCCTGCATCTCCGCGACCAGCGCTTCCAGCGGCTCAATCCGACGGGCAGCGATGGTGACATGGGCCCCGGCCTCTGCCAAGGCCACGGCACAGGCGCGGCCGATGCCGGAGCTGGCCCCGGTCACCAACGCGCGTTTGCCATCAAGACGGAAGGAAGGGGTGCGGGGCAGGGTCACGGGCGATCTCCGATTTGTGGGATGGGGCCCGGATTGCGGGCTTTGTTGAACTCGCGCAGTCGGGCCATCACGTCAACGCCAAGCTGTGCATAGAGGTCAAGCAGATCGACCAAAACCCAGTTTTCCCGGATCAACCCATTCTCCAGCCGCCAGAAATCAAGACTGCGCAGGTCAATCATCTGGCCGGTGGGCGGGAGCCCCAGCCAGCCATCCGATGTCAGACTCTGGCGCATGTTTGGCCAGCCGGTAACAGCGGCATAATCGCCATCGCCAAAGAAATGGAAATCCAGCGTCTCATCCTTGGCGCCACGATCTGGCATCGCGTTCAGAAAGGGGATCTGATGCCAGTTGCGAAAGCCCGAAACACCGCGCGCAGTCCCAATCCCGGCTGGGCCATACCAGTTGAAACGTGAATGCCAGAAGCGTTCCATCTCCATCACCTCCGGGCCACCCTGCGCTGGGTGGCGCGTCAGGTGGGCCAGCATGTCCACGATATGATCACAGGACGCCGTCGCCTGATCCCGGTCCCATGGGCCGCGAACAAACCCGTCCTGTGTGGCGGGTCCGGGGACAAAAAACTCCCGCCCGAGTGAGGGCGCCATGGGCCAGGCACCGGCCTGCATCATCAGCTCCGGGAGGTCCCATATTGCCTGCATCTCGACGATTTTGCCATCTGAGATGCGATAGAATTCGTGGTACCGCATATGGGCGATGTGCCCGGTTGGGGGAATGTCCAGCCACGGCGCCATGAAGGTTCCGATATAATGACCGCCAGCCCCCAGCCACTGCTCTCCTTGGGAGGTTTCGCCAGCCATCACGATCCAGTCGCGCCGTTCCAGATCCGGCATCGCCCGCAACAAGGGGGCATAGGCCGTCTGATACAGCGCATCCGGGCCGCGCATATCACCAAGAGGGTGGCAAAGATGGATCTCAGCTTGGGCAGAAAAAAGCGCTGTCATTGCGCTCTGCACCGGGTCCGCCGAAAAATCGCGCATCGCCGAGAACAGCGGAGATAACAGGGCCTTATGGGCGCTAGGGTGGTCCATCATTGGTCCGAATTAAGAGGAGGCTTTTGATGCCGGGCGGGAATACCCCCGCCCGGCAGATCTTGGATGTTTATTCAGCAGCGTCGCGGTAAGGGGCGCCTTCCCCATAGGGGACGTTGATCCCGCCATAGCGACGAACCCGGATGTTGCATTGCTCGGCGTGGCCCACGAAGCCTTCCAGCATACACAGGCGCGAGCCGTATTCGCCAATCAGCGTTGCGGCCTCATCGCTGGTGACCTTCTGATAGGAATGGGTTTTCAGGAATTTACCCACCCAAAGGCCACCGGTGTAGCGCCCGGCCTTCTTCGTCGGCAGCGTGTGGTTGGTGCCGATCACCTTGTCACCATTGGCAACATTGGTGCGCGGGCCGAGGAACAGCGCGCCGTAACAGGTCATGTTGTCGAGGAACCAATCATCGCGGTCGGTCATGACCTGAACATGCTCCGACGCAATATCATCGGCTACCGCAAGCATCTCGTCGTAGGTATCGCAGAGGATTACTTCACCGTAGTCCTCCCAGCTGACGCGGGCGGTGCCAGCGGTGGGGAGGATGGCCAAGATCCGGTCGATTTCCTTCAGCGTTTCTTCGGCGAGGGTCCGGCTGTTGGTGACCAGAACAGCAGGGCTGTTGTAGCCATGTTCGGCCTGTCCCAGAAGGTCGGTCGCGCAGAGTTCGGCATCAACCGTGTCATCGGCGATGACCATGGTTTCGGTCGGACCCGCAAAGAGGTCAATGCCCACGCGGCCAAAGAGCTGACGTTTGGCTTCGGCAACAAACGCATTGCCGGGGCCGACCAGCAGATGCACCGGTGCGATGCTTTCGGTGCCGATCGCCATGGCGCCCACCGCCTGAATCCCGCCGAGTACATAGATTTCGTGCGCACCGCCAAGGTGCATTGCCGCGATTACGGCGGGGTTCGGCTCACCGTTGAAGGGCGGGGTGCAGGCCACGATACGCGGCACACCTGCGACCTTTGCGGTGGCCACAGACATATGCGCGGAGGCCACCATGGGGAATTTGCCGCCAGGCACATAGCAGCCGACGGATTGCACCGGGATGTTCTTGTGGCCGAGGATCACACCGGGCATCGGCTCCACCTCGATGTCAAGCATGGAGTCCCGCTGCGCCTGCGCGAATTTGGTCACTTGATCCTGTGCGAATTGGATATCTGCCATCTCGCGCGGGGAGACCTTGGCGATGATCGCCTCAATCTCAGCCTCGCTCAGCCGGTAGCTGTCGCGGTCGTAATTGTCGAACTTGCAGGCAAGTTCACGCACGGCGGCATCGCCACGGGCCTCAATATCCTTCAGCGTTGAAGCCACCACAGAGGCGGTCTTGGCGTCGTCTTCGACCCGGTCTGCTTCGGGTTTGCCGCGTTTGAGATAGTCAATCGCCATCGTATTTATCCTTTGTTGTCGGGTCGTGGCGGTTGCGTCTCGCCACGATCAAATGCTTCCCAGCCTTCGCCGTTGAACAGATCGACGCCGAGCTGGGCGGCGACATGGGCGAAATCGACATTGACCCAATTGTCCACGATTTTGCCGTCAACGACTTTCCAGAAATCCATGTAGCGGATCTCCACCCGTTTGCCGGTGGGCGCTATGCCGAGGAAGGTCCCGCTGTGCGTGGCTTCCTGCCGACCAAAGGCCGCAGCCCATTCGCCCATGTAGAGGCGGGCCTCGTCGATGCAGACCTTGTCGGAGAAGGCTGCCTGAAACGGGCGCTGCCAGTTGTCCTGAAATTCCTTCAGCCCGGTCTTGGTGCCGCATCCCTGATTCCCCATCCAGCGGAACCCATCGGCAAAGAATTCGCCAATATCGCCGATGCGGTGGTCGTTCAGCCCATCGACCATCTCTTCGATGACGCGGCGGGTGTCTTCTGTTTTGCTCATATCCGTGTCTTTGGTCAGCACGGCTTGTTCTGGGCGAGACCCTTTCATTGGTCTTATCCTTTTCAGTCTACCAAGGGAAAATCTGTGATGGGGGGAGGAGATCCCGCACACAGAAAATCCCTTGGCATCCTGTTCAGCGCCGGATGGCGGCCGAGGGCGTTATGACGGAAAGAGGCGCTCATCCTTTGACCGCACCTGCGGTCAGGCCGCTCACGATCTGACGCTGGAAAAACATCACCAGCACAAACAGCGGGGCTGTGGCAGAGACCACGGCGGCCACGGCAAACATCACGTTGCCTTCGGTCTGGGTGGTCCCCATGAAGCTGGCGATCTTGGGTATCATGGTCTGATTGTCCTTGCTGAGCAGCATCGAGGTGACGGCAAAGTCGTTGTACGCCAGCAGGAAAGAGAACAGGCCGGTGGTGATGACGCCGGGCCACATCACCGGGATGATCACATGGCGGAAGGCCTGAAACTGGGTGCAGCCATCCACCTTGGCGCTTTCGTCCAGTTCCTTCGGGATCGACTGGAAGAACGAATGCAACATCCACAGGGTGAAGGGCTGGTTGATCGCCACCAGAACGATGACCGTGGTCGCAAGATGCCCCCAAAGGTTCCATTCAAAAAACGGCAGCAGGTAGCCTGCAACCAGGGTAATCGGCGGCATCGCGCGGAAGATCAGCGCAGTGATCAGCAGCCAGAAGGTATAGCGATAACCGGAGCGGGACAGGGCATAGCCACCCAGCGTTCCGATCGTCAGCGAGGTCATCACCACGAAGATACAGACCAGTGTGGTGTTGATGCCTGCTTTCCAGAATTCCTCCTGGATCCAGGCCCCTTCGTACCCGACGCCGGTCACCGAGGATCCGTGGGTTGCCTTGGTCAGCGTACCGGTCAGCGCGTTTGTCCAGTCCGCGATGGAGAAGAAATCCAGCTCAACCTTGAAGGATCCCCAGAAGGTCCAAAGAAATGGAAAGGCCGCGAGAATGAGCCAGAACAGGATGAAACCATTGACCAGCAGGCGCAGGCCCAATGGGCGGCGGGTGGCGGCGGAACTGCTCATGTTAAGTCTTCCCCTTGAAATCTTGCCAGGTCCGGATCAGCACCGGGGTCAGCAGTACGGCAACGCCGAGAATGGTCAGAACGGATGTGGTCGCGGCGGAGGACAGCAGCCGGGTTTCACCGCCCATATCGTTGAAGATGATCCAGCTGAAAGACGTCGCGTGGGCCTCGGCGTTGAAGCCGACGATCGGTTCGAAGACGCGGAAGTTGTCCATCAGCTGAATGAGTGCCACAAAGGTCACCAGCGGCATCAGATGCGGCACCACCACGTAGCGGACACGCTGCCAGCGGGTGGCGCCGTCGATCTGCGCGCTTTCCAGCTGGTCCTGTGGCAGGGTTTGCAGGCCTGCATAGAACACCACAAAGGCGAAGGGCGCAGAGTGCCAGACCCCATAGATGATCAGCATAACCCAGGTCAGCCCGGTCGAGGCTTTGAGCGATAGGGTCGGATCATCGGTCAGATATTGCAGCGCAGATCCAAGTACACCACGGCTGTCGATCATCCAGAACAGGATGAGGGAGCCAATCAGCGGCGTCACGATCATCGGCAGCAGCGAGAAGAAGATCACCAGCCCTTTGAGATGCCGGTTGAGCGAGTTCACGGCGAGCGCGATCATCAGACCCAGCACGATCAGCAGCGGAGTTACAGTAAAGGTATAGGTCAGCGTAAAACCCATCGCGCGGTAGAAGGGCAGGTCGCTGATTTCGCCCAAGAAAGCGCCGATGCTGTCGGTGCTGCGCCAGGCTTCTGCCACCTCGGCCACAGCCAGATGACCACGATCAAAATAGATTTGCAGGCCAACAAATTTGCCCAAAGGCTCCGCATCGCGCAGGGCACGGGTGGCCTCCTGGTCGATGGTGGTTTCCTCTTTGCAGCCGAAGGGACCGCAGTTTTCAACCGTCACCAAAACGGCGTCATGGGGCGTGTGAACGGACTGGAACAACACCGACACGATGGGCAGCGCGATGAACAAGAGCATCGCAAGCCCGGTGGGCAGAAAGAACCAGAAAAAGGTGCGGTGTTTCATGACAAACCGATGTCCAGAGTTCAGGTGGTGGTGGCAGAGGGGAGGCTCCCCTCTGCCGGTTGGGCCTCAACTTAGTTGAGGAACCCTTTTTCCTTGGCGGCAGCGGTATAGGCTGATTCTGCATCAGCAAGAGCCTGTTCAGCGCTTTCCTTGCCCTGCATGAAATCGCTCAGCTCAGCACCCAGCGCGGTATGCAGCAGACCCATATAGGGCAGCATCGGGTAGGGGCTGGTGCTCATCTGCACGGCCTCAAAGACACCCTGAGCCGCATCGGTCGGCTCATAGCCGTCGATCAGCCAGACCGCCTGAGGTTCGGTTTCCTCGTTCAGCATCTCGGGGCGGATGCCATGGGTCAGCGCGACGAAGGTGGCTTCGGCTTCGGCGTCGGGAATATTCTTGGCGACAGTCCAGCCATCCCACCACAGGGTAGAGGCGGCATCAGATCCCCCCGCCACGGTCAGCGGACCGGAGATGGCCATGTGATCCTTCACCTCCTGTACGACACCATCGGCATCGGCCAGAGTTGCAGCGCGGCTGCCCCACATGTTCATCAACGCGACATTGCCGGCACGGAATTCGGCGTTGGTGGCGTTGGAGTCATGGGTCAGGAAGTCGGGGTTCATATATTCCGACAGCGACTTCATCATTTCCAGAGCGGCTACGCCCTGTTCATTGTTGATCGAGACTTTGGCGCTGCCCGGCTCAAAAAAGCTGCCGCCGTGGCCCAGATACATGTTGTTGAATTCCTGCGCGAGGTTCCAACCCGCCTTGTAGGCACCGCCTACGGGGTTCTCCATGAGGCCCTTTTCGCGGATCATCTTGGCGGCTGCCAGCAGGTCCTCATAGCTCTTGGGCGGCTCAACACCGATCTCTTCCAACACGTCGGCGCGATAAACCAGATGCTGGGCGTTTGCCATGAAGGCCACGGCCATGATCTTTCCATCGATGGTGATCAGCTGGGGTTTCTGCAGCCCGTCACCGTGTTTGGCGACCAGATCGTCCAGCGGACGTATGACGTCTTCGTTCATCAGGGCCACGATGGAGGAGTTGGCGATGATCGCAGAGGTGTATTCCGCCGGGTTGCCGGTCATGCCCGCAACGTTGATCTTCTGATGGTCTGCTGTCAGGTTGGCCTTGACCTCGCCACCGGTACACTCCTTGGCCGCATCGGCGACAGAATGGATGGCGGGGAATTCATTGCCGACAATATTGACCCGTGCCGAAATCTCGCAGGCAGAACCTGCGGTCGCGGCAAGAGCCAAAACCGAGCTGGCAAGTGCGATATGTGTGAATTTCATGGTAGTCTCCCTGTTATAGGGGGAAGCCGTCCGGACAGCATCCCCGTCTTTGCCCCCGTCGCATGCACGAAGGCGGCGGTGGTGGGGGATTACCCCCCCAGCCGCGCACCTGTTTGTGTATCAAACAGGTGGCAGTGATCGGTGGGCACGTGGATCGACACCATATCGTCGATCTCTGCGCGGAAGGTCTTATCTGCCTTGACCGAAACCAGGACGCCGCCAATGCGGACCGTAACCATGGTTGCATCGCCCAAGAGCTCCATCGTGTAGATCGGGGCGTTGATCTGGCCGCCGCTGTCCACAACGCTGGCGTCCTCGGCCCGAAAACCCAGTGTGACCGGGCCGTCCTGGCCACTCAGACCGGCAATATCCGTATGCTGGGCGGTAAACCGTCCGCCGGACAGGCCGCCCTCCATCAAGTTCATCGCAGGTGAGCCGATGAAACTAGCCACAAAGGCATTGGCGGGACGGTCGTAGATCTCTGTCGGGCTACCGACCTGCTGTACGACGCCTTTGTTCATGACCACCACGCGATCGGCGAGGGTCATCGCTTCAATCTGGTCGTGGGTCACATAGATCGTTGTCACGGCCAGTTCATGGCTGAGGTTTTTGATCTGCGCACGGGTAGAGACCCGCAACTTGGCATCGAGGTTAGACAGCGGTTCGTCCATCAAAAACACGTTCGGTTCGCGCACGATGGCCCGGGCCAGAGCCACCCGCTGCCGCTGACCGCCTGACAATTCGGCCGGCTTGCGATGCAGGAATTCGTCCAGTTCAACCATGGCGCTGGCCCGTCGGACCTTCTCGTCATGGGTCTTGGCGTCAACACCGCGCACCTTCAGCGGAAAGCGGATATTTTCGTAGACGTTCATATTGGGATAAAGCGCATAGCTCTGAAAAACCATGGCGACGTCCCGGTCCTTCGGCTCCAGTTCGTTGACCCGATTGCCATCCACCAGAATGTCGCCCTCGCTGGCGCTTTCCAGTCCGGCAATCATCCGCATCGTTGTGGTCTTGCCGCAGCCCGACGGCCCCAGGAGAACCAGAAACTCCTTGTCTGCGATGGTCAGGTCGAAATTATCAACCCCGACAAAGCTGCCCCAACGCTTGCTGATATTACGCAGCTCTATCTGTGCCATGCGGGTCCGCCTCCCAGCGAAATCTATTTTGCATACGATTGCAAAAAGGTTAGTCTTTGCTGCGTTAATTTGGCAAGATAATTTTGCAATCGTATGCAATGTGGCGTGAAGCGCCTGTAAAATAGGGAAAGAAATGAACGATCTTCAGGCAGCAAAAGCCGTCGTGCGCGCCTTCTATGCCGATCTGGATGCTCCGGATGCGAATCTTGAAGCGGCTCTGATTCGACATACATCGCCCGACTACCTGTGGCGTGGTTTCCACCCGTTCAATGAGATGACCGCGGCTGCTGAGGTTGCTCGGCAGTTCTGGGCGCCGCTGCGCAAAAGTCTCACATCGTTGCAGCGGCGTGAGGATATTTTCTTTGCCGGGCGCAACCAGATGGATGATTTTCAAGGCATCTGGGTGGTGTCCATGGGGCATCTGATGGGGCTGTTTGACGCGCCATTTGTGAACATCCCGCCAACGGGTAAGATTGCGATGCTGCGCTATTGCGAGTTTCACCGGGTTGAAGACGGCAAGATTGCACAGACCGCGATGTATTTCGACCTACCGCATCTGATGGCGCAGGCTGGTGTCACAGCCTTTCCCGGTCAGACCGCCGCGCAGTTGGTGCAGCCGGGGCCAATGACGCATGATGGCCTTCTGTTCGAAGCGCAACCAGACCACGAAGGCGAGGCGACGCTGGCCGTGATCAACCGCATGATTGGTGAACTGGGGCAGTGGGACAACAAGCTCAGTCTTGAGGATGAGCTGCGTCAGACCTGGTGTGAACACATGTTGTGGTGGGGGCCGACCGGCATCGGCGCCACCTATACCATCGAGCGCTATGCCCAGCAGCATTCCGGCCCGTTTCGCGCGGCCTTCTCTGACAGATCCAGGACCGGTCATACGGCGCGCCTGGCGGAAGGCGCCTACGGTGGCTTCGCTGGCTGGCCGAACTTCACCGCGCGTCTGACCGGCGATTTCATGGGTCGCACGGCGACCAATGAACGGGGCGAATTCCGGGTGATTGATATCTACCGGCGTAGCGGTGACAAACTTGCGGAAAACTGGATCTTCATTGACCTGCTGCATTTCTGGAAAGGGCAGGGATATGATGTCCTGCAACAGCTGAGCGATGGGACCCTGACATGATCGACGCGCATCATCACCTGTGGGACCTGACGGCGGTGCATTACCCTTGGCTGGCCGCCAAGGGTGTATCGCGGTTCTTTGGCGACCCAAGCCCGATCCAGCGCAACTATCTATTGCCTGACTTTCGCGCAGAGGCCTCGGCCCTTGGGATCACCGGATCTGTTCACATTCAGGTCGGCGCTGCGGATCCTCTGGCGGAGGCGAAATGGGTTCAAGCCGTCGTCGACGCGAACCGGGACTGGCCGATGGTACAGGTGGTGCATTGCGATCTGACGGCGCCAGATCTGGCGCAGCAACTCGACGTTTTTCAGGCGCTGCCCTCGGTCCGGGGCGTGCGCCAGATCGTCGGTCGCGCCCCGGGTGAGGATGCGCAGACCGGCACCAATGCGCTTCTGGATGATCCAGGGTTTCTGGAGGGGCTGCTGCTGATTGGAGAACGCGGGCTGTCCTTCGATCTGCAGCTTATCCCCGAGCTGATGGAGAAAACCGCGCGCGTTCTGGGGCAGGCCCCGCGAACAAATGTGGCCCTGTGCCATGCGGGCAGCCCCCATGATCGAAGTCCTGAGGGGCTAAAGGCGTGGAGTCAGCAGCTCAGATGGCTTTCGGGTCTTCAACATGTACGATGCAAACTCTCAGGTTTGGGGATGTTTCAGCACTGCTGGACCGTTGAGGACTTCAGACCGATCATTGAGACATGCCTCGATCAATTTGGCGCTGACCGCTGTATGTTTGGCTCCAACTTTCCCGTTGATAGCCTTTATTCAAACTATGAAACGCTCTTGCACGCACATGAAAAATTGGTTCCGGATAGCCAGAGATCACAGGTTTTTGCTGAGACCGCAGCGCGCTTTTATAAGTTCTGAGATGTGTTGCTGATGGGGGAGGCAAGGGTGGCCAGCCAAAGGGGCCTACTCATGTCGAGCCCGACTGCGAGTGGGCCAAAAGCCGAGGTTGAATATACCGACCAATCCTGTCCCTTACTGCATAAACCAAGCTTGGCCCGCGCGTCTCTTCAGTCGTGCGGGGGAGGCGCGGTGACTGAAGAGGTGTTGTGCGTCGGTGCCAGCAACAAACCTCACTTCAATTTGTTTTCAGCGACACGATCTCGACATAGGCGCCCAGCATTTCCACCGCAGATTTCACCGCATCATAGGCGTTCTCTTTGACGATATAACCGGCAATCTTATGCTCATAGGCAACGGCAATATCCGAGGGCGCATCGGAGGTTGTCAGAACAAAAATCACCGAGTTCGCCAGCTCTTTGTCCTCGCGCACCTCGGCGAGAAATTCCAGCCCCCCCATGCGCGGCATATTCAGATCCAGCAGGATGATGTACGGGCGCTCAAGCGCGGCGGAGTTCACCCCCCGCAGCAGATCAAGCGCTTCCTGTCCATCGCCGACAACTTCAATTGGGTTAACAAGGCGTAGTTTTTTCAACGCGCGTTTGATCGCCATCACGGCAACCTCGTCATCGTCTACAATCAGAAACGTAACGGATTCTCTATTGGTCATGCGGCCAATCCTTGGATGTCATTCGGTGTTTTTGCTGAGGGTGTATTGAGGGGGACACGGACCGTAAACACGGTGCCACGGGCCACATCCGGGTTGGAGACGACGGACACGCTGCCGCCGAGCGATCGGGCAAGTTTCTGTACAAGCGCCAGGCCCAAGCCGGATCCTTCCACTTCGTCGCGGGATTTCAGTGTCTGAAACAGAACAAAGATCTGGTCCTGATACTGTTTCGGAATGCCGGGCCCGTCGTCGGCCACGGTGATCTCGACGTAGTTGGGGTACAGCTCGCTGCTCATGCGGATCGTGCCAGATGATCTGTCGTGATGCTTATTCGCGTTACTGACAAGATTGATCAGAATGGTCTTCAGCGGTGTCAGATAGGCGCCGAAGGGTCCACAATCCTGCTCCACCCTGATTTCGAAAGCGGAGTTGGAATTGAAGTAGAGCCTCAGCTCTTCCGCAAATTTGGTCAGGCTGAAGGCCCCATGTTCGCCATCAATCTGGCCGGCCCGCGCGTAGTCCAGCAGGGCAGACAGGTGGCCTGACAATCTGTCCGTACGATTGCGGATCAATCCAATATTTTTCTGCGCGTCGGCGGGCATCTCATCGGCGAAATCTTCTTCTGTCCATTCGATCAGATTTGAGATGGCGCGCAGCGGCGCACGCAGGTCATGAGCCGCCACATAGGCGAACCGCTCCAGTTCCTCATTTGAGCGTTGCAGAGCTGCCGCAGTAAGGCGGGATTTCTCCACAGCTTTGGCGATCTCAGCAATCTCATCTGACCCGGCGGTGTCGATCGGATCTTCGAGATGGCCACGCGACATACGTTGAATATGGCGCGTCAGGCGGTGAATCCGCGAAATCATCCGAACCTCGATCATGAACCACAAAAGAGCAAGCGAAATCAGAAGCATACACATGTTGAAGGCGACATCGACGAACCGAATGCGCTCAACAATGCGGCTCGTTTCCGCTGCGCTTTGACGAAACTCCATTGCGGCCCGCTGGGTGCTCGACCGGGTCCAGGCGCCGATGTTGTTGAGCACAGCCTCAGCCTCACCATAAAGCTGTTCCTGACCTGCTTGGCGCGTTTGCAGGGCTGATAACGCTTCGACCACCCCGTCCGGGCCCAGCATGGTATTGCGATAATCGACCAAGACACCGGCAATGTCGTGACGCGCTTCCAGATTTTTCAGCCGGGCAAGGCGAGAGGCAAGGATGTTGATCTCTGCCACCAGGCTCTGGCGTGCGCCTGTGTTGCCAGTACCGGTTTCAAGCGAGAAGTCTTTGGTCAGGATGGCGAGCGAGGCAACGCTGCCGGAGATTTCTCCCAAAGTCTTGGCGGTATCGATTGCCCAGGTGACCGACAGGGATCCCTCCTGTCTGGATTGCGCGTCGCGCTGTTGATTGCCGAACTCGATCTGCGCAACAACAATAGATTTTTCCAGCGCCAGGATCTTGTCAACGGCCTGTGAAACAAGGGCGTTAATCCTGATATTCTGAGCGACGATATCCTGGCGACCCTTCACCACGTTCTGAAACACATCAGCATCTGCTGATGACAATTCTTCGGCGATTGTATCTTCTCGGTCGCTGAAATTCTCACGAAACAGCTGCGAGAGATTGTCGACGCGCCGCCCCATCCCGGCAAGCCCATCCAGATCGTCGATCAGCCTGACCCGAGCCAGCGTTACCTCCAACCCGTGTTGCAGGTCGCCAAGGTCGGCAATCCTGTCGAGCAACGGAATCGTCCGATCAGACAGGTTCTCTGTCTTGCGCTCAATGCGGCTTAGGTCGTTCCACTCCGCATACATCGCGACGCAAATCGACGCGAGACATATAACGACACAAGATCTGAGGCGTGCGGTTAGCGACACTACGGGCCCCTTTTGCTGTTGGTGTGCTCAACATAAGGTTGAGAGGTTTACCAGTCCTTAACTGGGCGCAGATAGGCTTAAATCTACTGAGCCACACGCGAGGATCCCCATGTTCACGAGACGCGCTTTCACGACGCATGCCCTGGCGCTTGGCGGGGTTGGCGGTCTGCCTGCCGCTGCGCGTGCCGGAGTTGATCACCAGCATCCTAATCTGCTTCGTATTCTGGTCCCCCATGGGGCGGAGGCAAACCTAGCGCCGGTGGCCAAGAGTTTTGAGGAAATGTGCGGGTGTCGCACGGAACTGGTCGTGGTCGGCGTTGGCGAGGTGAACGCGGTTCTGACACTGGAAGCGATGCTGAACGATGTCGGCGTAGATGTGGCGCTGCCAGCCACCTTTGGCATACCAGACCTTGTCGAGGCGGAGGCAATTTTGCCCCTGGATGCGCTTGCTCAGCAATATGCGCCACAAGGGCTGACCGACGCGATGATGTACACCAGCGGCGATATCTTCGACGAGCGGCTGTGGGGCTATCAGACCGACGGTGATGTCTTTTTAATGTTTTATAACAAAAGCTTTATGGAGGATCGGGACCTCGGGAGCCGATATGCGGATCAGACTGGTACGGCGTTGTCGACGCCGCAAACCTGGGACGAGCTGGACCGACAGATGGCGTTTTTTCACGATCCGGATGCGGGTCGGTATGGCGGTTGCCTGTTCCGCACGGAGGATAAGGTGGCCTGGGAATGGTGGGCGCGGTTTCATGCCAAGGGCGCCTGGCCGTTTTCGCCCACGATGGAACCGCAGATCGCAGGAGCGCGTGGCATCGCCGCGCTGGAGGACATGATTGCCTCCGGCGCGCATCTTGTCGGGGCAGATCTGGATCTGTTTTCCAACTGGGCGCGCTATCAGGAAGGCGATATCTACGCCAATATTGGCTGGGGCGGTACGCAAAAGAGCCTCTATGCACCCGGATCGGCAATGCGCGACAATATGATCAACGCGTCGTTGCCAGGAGGACGTATTGGCGGGGCGGTGGTTCCTCTCTCTTATTTCAACTGGGGGTGGAGTTATGTTGTTGCCAAGAATTCAAAACAGCGAGAGCTGGCGTATCAGTTCTGCGTCAATGCCGTCTCGCAGCAGGTCGGCGCTGCAGCAATCGCCCAGTCCGATGGGTTCTTTGATCCGTTCAGAACCGACCAGTACCAGGATCCAGCTATCATCAAGGCCTATGGCACGCAGTTTCTGACTGTTCACGAGCAGGCGATGCGCGCCTCGATGCCGGATCTTTATCTGGCGCGGCGTGGCGAATATTTTGAGGCGTTGTCCTATTGGCTGCTGGCCGCACTGGCTGGGGATGTGACAGCCGAGGTCGCGCTGGACAATGTTGCCCAATCCTGGCGGGCGACCACAGATCGTGTGGGCCTGGAGGTGCAATCGCGCCGCTGGATGGCGCTGCGCGACACCTATCCTGCCGATCTGCGAAAGGCTCTTACCGATGAAATATGACACACCCGATCCAGCCCTGAGCCAGACCATGCGCGATCAGGCCATGATGGACGTGGTCTATAAGATTGTTCATGACTTGCGTGGTTCAGTGCGGGCCATCGCTGAATTGCCGAATTGGATTGAAGAGGATCTGCAGGATGTCGGCATGTCGCTGCCGGAGGCACCTGCGCAGTCTTTTGATCTGATGCGGCGCCATGCGGAAAAGCTGAACATGATGCTTGATCAGCTGTCGCTGTATTCCAAGACCGGATATCGCGAGACAGAGCGGGTTTCCGTTAGAACCTGCCTTGATCGGGCGATTGCGGCACTGAACCTGCCGAGTGACATGCAGGTGCGGGCACGATTTGATCCGGCGGAAATCGAGATGAATCCCGATGCGTTGATGTCGATGTTTCTGATCCTGTTGGGAAATGCTGCTGAGCACAACGCGGAGCCGGTGCGCGTTGCTGTGACCGGGTGCTTGCGCGACGGATATTGGGAGATGATGCTGCGTGACAACGGTGTCGGATTTCCGGCCGGTAAACTGGAGCGGGTTTTTGATCCGATGAGCAAGTTTTCGGTCGTGGAGACCGGTGGGGCAGGGATGGGCCTTGCGATCTTGCGCCGTCTTGCTGACAGCTACGGCGGTGTTGTGGAGGCACTACCGCCCCGAACCAAGCGGGACGGGGCGACTATTCGACTGCGTCTGAAACAAAATCACCGCGATTGAACGGCAGTGATGTGGTCCACCTTAATGGTGGACCACATTGAAACTATTGCTGTAGTTCTCGATCTCATCGAAGAAACGCCAGATGTTCAGGCAATGTGTTTCAATTTCATCAAGGGCTTCGGGGGATGGTGTCAGCCCCTGGTTATGGCAGCCGCGGATGAAGGAGATCTGGCGATACATGCGCCGCAGTTTTGGCTGCAATTCACTTATGCAGCCCTCCGCCATGCCCCGGATCACGTTTCGTGTGGCGTCCTGCACTTCAGATTTCATCGCCGGGTTTGACAATGTCTCGGCAATGGAGTTGTAGATCACTCCATGCAGTTTTTCCGCGGTCAGATTGCCCTTGCCGACATAGTCCACGCAGCCAGCGCGCATCGAGCTGACCACTGCTTCGGTATCTTCGCGGCCAGAGATCATTACCACCGGCACCTCTTCGGTCTCCAGCTGTTTTTTGACCACGGCGACCGCGTCAAGGCCAGAGGCATCGCGCAGCTGGTGATCAATCAGGCAGAGATCAACAACGTTTTCGTCCAGTGCTTTTTCGAGATCCTGAATGTCCGAACATGTAATCACCTCGACCGTTCGATCAGCCTGCGCAATGAGCCGCCGCATTCGCGTCCGGTCAAATTCACTGTCGTCCAGCACCAAGACGCATAGGTTGCCGGAGGGCAGTGTCGGGTGGCTGGTCTCCATCGTAACCTCAGTACCATTCATCGTGACGCCCTTTCCAAAGACTGTAGCCAGAAACTGACATTTCAGCCCTAATGAACGATTAATATGCCCACCAACTGTCGTTAAGACTTTAACCAGACAGCTTTGAGTTGTGTATCTTCAAGTAGCTGAACACCCATGTTCATAAGCTGTTAAGGCTGTTTTTCTCCTCTTTTCATGGGGCGATCGCATAAGAGGCCTCAGTATTTCTGAGGTTTCTCTGAATATATTTTATCTATGAAATTGTTTGAGGCCGATGGTATTTCCCGGATATCACCGACCGTAATTTTCCCGCAAAATCGTTTCTGCCTGGGTCTCGGACGGCGACGTGCTGCTAGAGCGTGAGGCCGGCGATTCCCAAAATCGTCACCGGTACGAACAAAAAACCCTGCGGAATGTCCTTGTAGCGCTGACCATTCAGAACCGGCAGGGCGAGCCCCCAGATGGCGTAGGCAGCGGCCAGACCAGTGGCGAGGATCGCAGCGATTTCGGCTTCGCCCGACCATGCAGGCCAGAGGAAGAGCGCCGCCACAGCCGCCAGATTTATGCTCACGAGATGCCAGCAGTAATAATTGACGTAGCGCACCTCGGCGGACAGGCCGCGTGCCTCCAGCAGGGGGCGTGCGACGCTGGGGCCGCCGGCAAAAATGTGTAACAGAGTGTTGACGACCGACAGGCCGCCAGCGGCCAAGAGCCAAATATTCATGCGCGTTCATGCTCCAAACGGTTCGAGAATCTATTGGGTACGGAAAATGTCGGGTCCACTGCAGCGGGGCAATGTGGCAGACTGCCAGCGCGACAATACGCGCCTGTTTCTAAAGCTACACCATCAGGTCATAATGCGGGTCAACTCCGCCCATTGGGTGCGGCTGATAGCATCCTGTCCGGCAATCATCCAATAGGTGGCGTGGTGGTCGAGGCGGTCCCGACCCTTCCGTACCAGCCGCCCAGCTGCCAGGTCCTGATCGCAGAGCGGCAGAGACCCAAGCAGCACGCCGGTGCCGGCGCGGGCCGCCCCCAGAGCGGACAGAAACGTATCAAATCGCAGATGCGGCACCGGCGTGGATCCACCGCCGTGGCAGGCAACCCAATCCGGCCATCCCGGCCGAGGCCCGGAACAGGCGATCCGTGGCCAGTCACTCCAGTGCCCGCCTCTGCGGCCAATCAACTCCGGGGAGGCCAAGGGGACGATCCCCTCAGAATAGAGCGGCAGTTTGTAAGCGTGGGGCCAGTCACCAACGCCGTAGCGGATGCGGACCACTTCGTCCTCCACTGCATCATGGGCGCCCAAAACCATGGTTCGTATCGCCAACTGGCCACCTGCGATGTCGCTCAGGGCGGCGAGTCGCGGGGTGAGCCACAAATCGATGATTGATTGGCTTGCAGAGATCGTCAGCTGTCGCCGCCCGGTGCCAAACAGCGCCTCGGAGCTGTCGCGCATCGTATCCAGTGCCGACTGGATGTGCGGCAACCAGGCTTCGCCCTCCACGGTCAGGGTGATGGCGCGGGGGTGGCGGTGAAACAGCATAGTGCCCAGCCGTTTCTCCAACTGGGCGATACGCTGCGAAATGGCGGATTGGGTGATCCCGGTTTCCGCTGCCGCCGCGGTAAAGCTACCGCAGCGCGCCGCCGCTTCAAAAGCGCGGATCCATTCCAGGGGCGGCAGGGTGGGGCGCTGCTGTTGCATTAGCTGACCTTGGCCTTAGTGCGGAAATTCGTAATTTGAGATTATGTAGAGGCAATGGCAACATGCGCACAAGAGTCATCTTCCGCGTTGCGGACCACCAATGAGGATACCATGCCGTCAGTTACTCTTGCCCCTGCGGGCGATTATCTCACCCTGTCTCACGGGGCATCCGACATGCGCTTTCACGCGATCTGGCTGCGTGACAATGCCAACGACTCCGACACCCGGGCTGAGGCCAACGGCCAGCGTCTGATCGCGCTGCGGGACATTCCGGCGGACACCACGATTGCAGAGGCCACGCTGGACGGCGAGAGGCTTCGCCTGCGGTTTATGCCGGAGAATAAAACCGTTGCCTATGATCTCTCGTGGCTGCAAGCCCATACCTATGACAAGGCCCAGCCCGAAAAGGCGGGCTGGCTTGCAGATGGGGTTGAGACCTGGGACGCGGGGCTGATGGACGGCGTGCCCACCGGTGATTTCGCGGCGCTGGAAGCAGGCGGTGCGGCGCTGGGCGATTGGCTGGGCGCTGTGACGCGCTATGGATTCGGCAAGGTCGTCAACGGGCCGGTTGAAGATGGCGCCTTGTTCCGCGTGGTCGATCTGTTCGGGCATGTCCGCGAGACCAACTACGGGCGCCATTTCGAGGTTCGCACCGAAGTCAACCCGACCAACCTCGCCTTCACCGGCCTGGGCTTGCAGGCGCATACCGACAATCCCTATCGCGATCCGGTGCCAACCATTCAGGTGCTCTACTGCCTCGAAAGCTCCGCTGCCGGGGGTGAAAACATGGTGGTGGACGGCTTTGCCGCCGCTCTGCGTCTCAAGGCCGAGAATGAGGCCTATTTCAATGTGCTGGCGGAACATTGTGCGCGTTTTGAATACGCAGGCGAAGCCGGGGTCTGCCTGACCTCTCGTCGCCCCATGATCGAGCTGGCACCCGATGGGGAGCTGATCGGGGTGCGTTTCAACAACCGGTCACTCGCAGCGGTGCAGGATGTCCCGTTTGAGAAGATGGCGCTCTATTATGCAGCCTATCGCCGGTTTGGCGAGATCATCGATGATACGGCGATGGAGGTCACGTTCCGTCTTAATCCCGGTGAGGCCTTTGTGGTGGACAACACCCGCGTCCTGCACGCGCGCAAGGGCTACTCGGGTGAGGGGACGCGCTGGCTGCAGGGCTGTTATGCTGACAAGGATGGGCTGCGTTCTGTCTATGACGCGCGGCGACGTCAGGCGCTGGCGGAGGCGGCAGAATGACCAGCCGCCAGCCACAGCCAGCAGCCACGCATGTCCCGCCAGACACGCTGGACCGTGAGACGATTGTCGCTTTCCTCGGCTCAATCTTTGACCGGCGCGGCGGGGAGGAATATCTGGGCGAGCCGGTGACCATGGGCGAACATATGCTGCAAGGCGCCACCATCGCAGAACAGAACGGCCAGCCAGAAGAGATCATCGTGGGCGCGCTGCTGCATGATATCGGCCATTTCACGTCCGAGTTTGGCACCTACCATCCCGATGATACCGAGGATCGACATCATGAGGACGCCGGGGCCGAGGTGCTGGAGCGTTTCTTTCCCAGTGTGATCACTGATTGCTGTCGCTATCATGTCGCTGCCAAACGGTATCTCTGCGCGACGAAGCCTGAGTATTTCAAACGGCTTTCCCCAGCGTCCGTCCATACGCTGGAGCTGCAGGGCGGGCCGATGAACGCGGAGGAAATCGCAGCGTTTGAGGCCAATCCAAACCTGAAAGAGATCATCGCAGTGCGTTATCTTGATGAGGCGGGTAAGCGGGCAGGCATGGTCACGCCCGATTTCTGGCACTTCGCACCGATGGTGCAGCGGATGGTCGACCGGCACTGTGGTGTCTGATTGAGGTTTGAGCTGACTGCAGTGTAAAAAAGCGGCCCCTCTCAACTCAGAGAGGGGCCGCAGTCTTGATGGGCCTGTGCTGCGTAATAGCCGCACCGCCGCATCAATGCGCTGCGCTCAGCCGGGGGTCGGTGCGAGCGCAGCAGCAGAAGTTATGCAGATGCGCTCTGGGGATCACATAGCGTCCTTGAACAGCTGGGTTAGGTTTGCTTGGTCCAGGACGACCGGGTTTCCGCCGCAGGAAGGGTCGATGAGGGCGCCTTTGACGAGTTCTGGAATGGCGGCTTCGGTGACGCCCAGTTCGGACAATCCGCGTGGGATGCCGAGGCTGTCGTTCAGCTCCTGCACATAGGCGCAGACGCCCTCAAAGCCGCCGTCGATGCCCAGATAATCTGCGGCGGTCTTGAAGCGGTCGGCGATCTCCGGTGCGTTGAAGGCCAGCACCGCGGGCATGCAGACGGCGTTGGTGGTGCCGTGGTGGGTGTTGAAGAGCGCCCCGATCGGGTGGCTCATGGCGTGGATCGCGCCCAGCCCTTTCTGGAAGGCGGTGGCGCCCATGGCGGCGGCCGACATCATCTGCGCGCGGGCCTCAATGTCGGTGCCATCAGCATAGGCGCGCGGCAGGTACTCCTTCACCAGGCGCATGCCCTCCAGCGCGATACCCTGGGACATCGGGTGGTAATGGGGCGAGGAGAACGCCTCGACACAATGCGCAAAGGCATCCAGACCGGTGCCTGCGGTGATGAACTTCGGCATGCCGACGGTCAGTTCGGGGTCGCAGATCACCACGGTGGGCAGCACCTTGGGGTGAAAGATGATCTTTTTCTGATGGGTCACGCTGTCGGTGATCACAGAGGCGCGGCCCACTTCGGAACCGGTCCCAGCCGTGGTCGGCACCGCGATGATCGGCGCGATGGCATCGGCATCGGCGCGAGTCCACCAGTCGCCGATATCCTCAAAATCCCACACCGGCCGGGTCTGGCCGCACATGAAGGCAACCATCTTGCCCAGATCCAGCCCCGAGCCGCCGCCAAAGGCAATCACCCCGTCGTGATCGCCTGCCTTATAGGCGGCAACACCGGCTTCGAGGTTTTTCTCGTTCGGGTTGGGGTCAACCTCGCAGAACATCGCCCGACCAAGGCCCGCGGCCTCCAGGATGTCGAGGGTGGACTGGGTGACCGGCAGATCGGCCAGCCCCTTGTCCGTGACCAGCAGCGGTTTTTTCATGCCCGCTGTCGCGCAGGCCTCGGCCAGTTCCCTGATCCGGCCAGCGCCAAACTTGATTGCGGTCGGATAGGACCAGTTTCCAACAAGAGTCATAGGTGTGTTCCTGTGATGAAGCCGGGGAGGGGGCGCTGCCCCCGCTTGCCCTGCGGCAAGCCCCCCGGAGTATTTCGGGAAAGATGACGGGGCTCAGCCCGTGACCTTTTTCAGGTGATAGGATTTCGGGCGGGTGAGGTTGTGATAGCCGATGACTGACAGGCCTCCCCCGCGGCCGGTGTTCTTGCAGCCGGTCCAGCACAGGCCCGGATCCAGATAATCGGCGCGGTTCATGAACACGGTGCCGGTTTCGATCTGATCGCCAACACGGGTCGCGCGCTCTACATCCCCGGTCCAGAGCGAGGCGGTGAGGCCAAATTCGCTGTCATTCATCAGGTCGATGGCTTCGGCGTCAGAGGAGACTTTCATGATGCCCACCACGGGGCCAAAGCTTTCGTCACGCATCACCCGCATGTCATGGGTCACATTGGTCAGGATCTGCGGTGTGAGATAGGCGCCCCCGTCATCTTCGGCAAAAGCCGCGATATGGGCCACAGCCCCCGCCGCAACCGCCTCGGCGATCTGGCTGCGCACCTCAGCTGCAAAGCGTACGTTCGCCATCGGGCCGATGGTGGTTTCTGCCTCCAGCGGATTGCCCAGTTTGTAGGTGTTGACGATGGCCACAGCCTTTTCGACGAAGGCGTCGTAAAGGCTCTCATGGACATAGATCCGCTCAATACCGCAGCAGCACTGGCCAGCGTTGAACATGGCGCCGTCGATCAGCGTGTCCACCGCCGCATCAAGATCGGCGTCTTCCATCACATAACCCGGATCCTTGCCGCCCAGCTCGGTGCCGACGCCGGTAAAGGTGCCTGCAGCCGCGCGCTCCATCGCCTGACCGCCACCGACGGAACCTGTGAAGTTCACGAAGTCGAAGGCGCGGTCTGCGATCAGTGCTGATGTGGTGTCATGGTCGAGGAACATATTCTGGAACACATCTGCCGGAATGCCCGCCGACTGGAAGGCCTGCGCCATGCGCTCGCCCACCAGCAGGGTCTGGGTGGCATGTTTCAGCACCACGGTATTGCCCGCAATCAGGGCAGGAGCCACGGTGTTGATGGCGGTCATATAGGGGTAGTTCCAGGGCGCCACCACCAACACCACGCCATGAGGGACATGTTTGATGTAGCGCTTGAAGGTTGCGTCTTCGCCGACCTGGATATCGGCCAGCGCCTCGGCGGCGATCTGCGCCATATGGCTGGCGCGCTCGTTGAAGCCGCCAAATTCGCCGCCATAACGCACCGGGCGCCCCATCATATGGGCCAGTTCCGGCACAATATCGTCGTTCATCGCGCCAACAGCCGCCACACCGGCCATCACCAGGTCAACCCGCTCCTGCAGGGGGCGCGCGGCCCAGGCGGCCTGGGCCGCGCGGGCTGCGGTCACGCGCTCCGCTGCGGCCTCCGGTGGCAGCGTCTCACGCTCGGCATAGACCGATCCGTCGATCGGTGAGATACATTTCAGGGTCTGGCCCATGGTCTTCCTCATGTGGTTTGACGGAGGCCACGCCCCCGTCGTCATCTTTCCAAAAATACTCTCGCCGAAGGCTCTGCGCGCCTCAGGCGCGCTCAAACCCGCGGGCAATCTCGTAATCGGTCACGATCCGCTCGAAATCCTCGATTTCCACTTCGGCAGCGCGCACGTAGTGGTCAACCACCGCATCACCCATGGCGGCCCGCAACATGGCCGAGCTTTTGAGTGCCGTCGCCGCATCCCGCAGGGTGCCGGGGATCATGCCGGTGTCGCCCTGATAGACATCGCCCGTGGTGGGCGCCTGCAGCTCAAGCCCTTCCTCGATGCCTGCAATGCCCGCAGCCAGCATGCCTGCGATGGCCAGATAGGGGTTCATGTCCGAGCCCGGAATACGGCATTCGACGCGGATGGCCTTGCTGCCGACACCACAGAGACGATAGCCTGCGGTGCGGTTGTCCACCGACCAGATGATGCGGGTGGGGGCAAAGGTGCCCTTCATGAAGCGTTTGTAACTGTTGATATAGGGCGCCATGAAGGCGGTGTAATCCGGCGCGTATTTCAGCAGGCCACCCATGTAGGCCTTCATCAGCGGCGACATGCCCAGCTCATCCGACGGGTCATGAAACGCGGGCTTGCCGTCCTGCCACAGCGACTGATGCACATGAGAGGAGGAGCCGACTTTCTCGTGGCTCCATTTCGGCAGGAAGGTCACCGCATGGCCCTGTTGCTGGGCGATTTCCTTCACCGCATGTTTGGCGATGGTGTGATAGGCGGCCGTGTCCATCGCGGCGGCGTATTTGATGTTCAGCTCTTCCTGACCGGTCTCGGCCTCGCCTTTGGAATTCTCAATCGGCAGGCCCGCATCCCACAGGTGGTTGCGGATCGGGCGCAGCACGTGCTCCTCGCGGGAGGTCTGCAGGATGCTGTAGTCCTCATTATAGCCCGAGATCGGCTCCAGATCGCGGAAGCCTGATTTGCGGATCGCATCGAAGCTCTTCTCGAAGAGGAAAAACTCCAGCTCGGTGGCGCACATCGCGTCAAAACCCATCTCTTTGAGACGGTTCACCTGACGTTTGAGGATGGCGCGCGGCGAATGCGGCACCTCTTCGTGGCTGTGGTGATCCAGTACGTCACAGAGCACCATCACCGTGCCTTCGAGCCAGGGCACCGGGCGCAAGGTTGCGAGGTCCGGCTTCATCACGTAATCGCCGTAGCCGTTTTCCCAGCTGGTCGAGGCATAGCCATCCGGTGTCGCCATCGCCAAATCGGTGGCCAGAAGATAGTTGCAGCAATGGGTCTCTTCCCAAGCGCCATTCACAAAATGCTTGGCGTGAAAACGCTTGCCCATCAGCCGCCCTTGCATGTCCACAAGGCACACGAGAACTGTATCAACCGTGCCGTCGGCAACCTGGTCCTTAAGAGTGTCGAAGGAGAGCATGAGCAGCCCTTTGCGTATTGAGGCCAGAACTTCTTTGACAAAAAAGTTTGGCAAATTCCTTTGAAAGGAATTTGGCCCACCGCATGCGGGCCAAATTCCGGTTTTTCAGACCTTAGACTTAGCCGTAGCGGTAGGGACGCCCGGCTTTCTGCATGTCCGCGTTGTATTTCTTGATGATTTCGACAACGCGTGCCTTGGTCGGGCTTTCTGCGGCGATTTCGTCCCAGAATTTATAGGCGGCGTCCTCAACCGTTGCCCATTCTTCATCGGGGATCGAGGTCAGCTCCATTTTCGGGCCGTTGACGCGCAGGTCTGCTTCGCCGCCCCAATACCACCACTGACGGTAGTAATGCGACTGGTCACAGCAGACGCGGAACAGCGTTTGCAGATCTTCCGGCAGTTCGTTCCAGCGGCCCTGATTGGCAAAGAAGGACCCAGCCCATGCACCCGAAATATTGTTGGTCAGGAAGTAGTTGGTCACATCTGCCCAGCCAACGGTGTAATCCTCGGTGATGCCGGACCATGCGATCCCATCGAGCTCACCAGTCTGCATGGCGACTTCGATGTCTTCCCATGGCAGGGTTACGGGAACGACGCCGAATTGGCTCAGGAAACGACCCGCTGTCGGGAAGGTGAAGACGCGCTTGCCCTTCAGATCTGCCAGACTGCGGATCGGGTCTTTGGTGGCGAAGTGGCAGGGATCCCAGGCACCTGCAGAGATGTGCTTGACGCCGACTTTGGAGTATTCTTCGTCCCAGATCTCATTCAGCCCGTATTTGTTGAACAGAACCGGTACATCGAGCGAGTAGCGCGAGGCGAAGGGGAAGTAGCCGCCAAAAACGGTGACATCGGTCGGGGAGGCCATTGAATCATCATCGGACTGCACCGCATCGATGGTACCACGCTGCATGGCGCGGAACAATTCACCAGTCGGGACCAGCTGATCGGCATAGTAGAGCTCGATCTGCATACGGTCGCCCGCGATCTTGTTGAACATGTCAATGGCGGGTTTCACCACATGTTCGGCCAGCGCCGCACCGGCATAGGTCTGCATACGCCATGTGATCTTGGATTGCGCCAGCGCGGGGGTGGCCAGCGGGGCGGCGAGGGCACCGACGCCGGCAGTCTGAATAAACTTACGTCTTGTCGTCATATCTCTTCTCCATGTTGAATGTCCGGCCCCCTTGCGGGGCTCTTCTGAAGGTTATTTTCCGTAAACATATTCCGGCAGCCATAGGGCGATCTGCGGGAAGATCATCACCAGCGCCAGGGCCACGACCATCACCGCCGCAAAGGGGATGATTGAGACATAGATATCTTTCAGCCCGATCTCCGGTGGCGCCATGGCCCGCATCAGGAACAGGTTATAGCCGAAGGGGGGCGTCATATAGGCGATCTGGGTGGTGATGGTGTAGAGCACACCGTACCAGATCAGATCGAACCCCAGCGCGCCCACCAGCGGCACGTAAAGCGGCGCCACAATCACCAGCATCGCGGTGTCATCCAGGAAGGTGCCCATCACGATGAAGCTCAGCTGCATCAGGATCAGGATCATCCAGGGCGACAGGCCCAGCTGCGTGGTGAACAGATCCTCGATCGCCTTCACCGCGCCCAAACCATCAAAGATGGCGCCAAAGCCAAGCGCGGCGAGAATGATCCACATGAACATGCAGGAAATCCCCAAGGTCGAGCGCACGGAGGTTTCAAAGACTTCCTTGTTCATACGTCCCTTAAGAATGGCTGCGACAAAGGCGGTCATCGCACCAATGGCGGAGCTTTCCACCAGCGAGGTCCAGCCATTGACAAAGGGCACCATCATCGCGGCAAAAATCGCCAGCGGCAGCACGCCGGAGAACAGCAGGCGATATTTTTCACGCATGAAGACATCGTGATAGAAGGCAGGAATGCTGCGGGTCACAAAGGCCAGAACAGACCCGACCAGCGCCACGCCGATTGCGGGCTTTGCCTCGATGATACCCAGTTTTACCACCAGCGGCACCAGCACCAGCAACGCCAGCACGACGTAGTTCAACCGCAGCGGATGATCGCTGATACGTTCGTATTCGGCGAGATCCTCAGGGCTCATCGCTGGGCCAAGTTCAGGCTGCATGCGGGCACGCAGATAGATATAGATGATGAACATCGTCGCCATCAGAAGACCCGGTACCACACCGGCAAGCCAGAGCTGCCCGACAGGCTGGCGCGCAATCATCGCATAGAGCACCAACACCACCGAGGGGGGCACCAGAATACCCAATGAGGATCCGGCCTGAATGGTGCCGGTGACCAGCGTCTTGTCATAGCCGCGGCGCAACAGCTCGGGCAGCGCGATGGTGGCACCGATCGCCATACCTGCCACCGACAGGCCGTTCATCGCAGAAATCAGGACCATCAGACCGATCGTGCCAATCGCGAGCCCACCTTTGACCGGGCCCATCCACACGTGAAACATCCGGTAGAGGTCATCGGCAATTTTGGATTCCGACAGCACATAGCCCATGAAAATGAACATCGGCAGCGTCAGCAGCGGATACCATTTCATCAGCTTCATGGCTGCGGAGAAGGGGATTTCGCTGCCGCCGGTGCCCCACAGGAGCATGCCCGCAAGAGCGCCGACAAATCCGATGGCACCAAACACGCGCTGGCCGGTCATCAGCATCAGCATCATGCCGGCAAACATCATAATGGCGATGAGTTCATAGGACATTAGAAGTCGTCTCCGCGAAGGCGTCCGAGATCACGGAACAATTCAGCAAGGCATTGCAGCAGCATCAGAAAGACGCCGAAACAGAGGATGGTTTTGATGGGCCACATGAACGGGCGCCAGGCGGTGGAGCTGCGTTCCAGATAGCCAAGTTTGGCACTGGCCGCTTCCAGACCCTCGGTCACAAGGGTCATTACCAGATCGCCAAAGAACTGAAATGGCTCCAACCCGAAGTAGCCCAGAGAATAGGCGGTGGAGCTGATGGCTCCGTAAAACAGCACACCCAGGTAGACCATCAGGAACAGCACGGTGAAGGCATCCACCCAGGCTTTGGTCTTCAGCGACCAGGACCCATAGAACAGGTCCATGCGGACGTTGCTGCCCATCTGGATGGAGTAAGGCCCGCCCAGAATATAGTAGGCGACCATGACAAACTGCGCGGTCTCCAGCGTCCAGAGCGACGGGTTAAAGAATGTCTTGGAGATCGACGACCACAGCAACACGCCCACCAGCACGAAGATCAGATACATGGCGAAGCGGCCGATCAGCCGGTTCATTGCATCAATGGCGCGCACGTAGCTTTTGATGGCTCTAGGCATTGGCTGCCCCCTTTGTGACGAGGGTCGCCAGAGCCGGGCGCAGCAGGCACAGCAACTCTTCGGTCATGGTGGTTTCCTGTTCAGGGGTGCGCAGCAGATCGTTGCGGATCTCAATCATCACATTGGCCAGACCGTTGTCCTGCCCATGCAGGACCAGGGAATGGGTGACGCCGTCCTGCGGACCATAGGGCGCGTTCCGCTCAACCTGGCGGTGCGGCAGCGCGGGTGCCGCGTCCAGCATCGCGTCCGCCAGCCGGGTATCATGATCATGCAGAATGCCGATTTCAACACTGCGGGGGCTGCCGTAGTAGACTGGGGTGAAGCTGTGAATGGTGACCAGCATCGTCTCACGACCAGCAGCCTTGCGATCCGCAATCACCTTGGCCACGGCTGCACAGAAAGGATCGTAGACGGTTGCCACCCGTTCGGCCCGCGCCGCTGCGTCCAGATTGCGGTTGCCCGGCACCTCGATCAGTTCCGATTTGGCGGGCATCGCGCTTGGGGCTTCGGGAGGGCGGTTGCAGTCATAGACCAGTCGCGACACGCAGCTTGCAACCAATGGCGCGTCCAGCGCTGCCGACAGGCCTTTGGCGACTGCCAATGCACCGGGATCCCAGGCGGCATGACTGATGCGATCTTCCTCAGACAGGCCAAGCCCCTCGTATCGGGCCGGGATATGGTTGCTGGCATGTTCGCACAGCACCAGCACCTCGCCGGTTCCGGTCGCATTCCAGACGTCCACCGCCCGGTCGGGCAGATCTGGCGAGGCGGCAGATGGAGCGTTGGAATCGCTCAGTGACATTGGGTACTCCCTGATTTTGGAAAAATGTTTTCACGTACAACTTTTTGTGTCAATATCTTTTCAGCATCAGTTTGACGACCTGAGATTTGAATGGCTCTCGTTTCGGAGCTGTGCTTAAATTGCAGGCAAAGCAGAGGGATAGCCGGACTGTGACAAAACCGCCCGCCACCGTGCGCGAACTCATCCGGGAGCAATATGCGAGTCTGACACAGGCGGAACGCAAATTTGCCAACGCCTTGTTGGCGAATTACCCAGCGGCCGGTCTGGCCTCCATCACCATTGTTGCGGCCAATGCTGACGTCTCGACACCCACCGTGGCGCGCATGGTGCAAAAGCTTG
The DNA here is from genome assembly GCF_000473105.1 of Phaeobacter inhibens DSM 16374. Classification (NCBI taxonomy): domain Bacteria; kingdom Pseudomonadati; phylum Pseudomonadota; class Alphaproteobacteria; order Rhodobacterales; family Roseobacteraceae; genus Phaeobacter; species Phaeobacter inhibens. The sequence continues at coordinate 162,281 of NZ_AXBB01000004.1, forward strand.
GTTTCAAAGGGTATCCCCAGTTTCATCAGGCCTTGCTGAAGGAGTTGGAGGCCAAAGGATCCGGGCCAACCCAACGCCGGGCGAACTGGGCGTCTGAGGCGCCGGACGGGCATCTGCTGAACAGATTTGCACAGGCAGTCACCGACAACCTCAGCCAGACGTTTTCCAATGTCGATTCCGAACAGTTTGACGCTGCCGTTCGTCAGTTGGCTGACACCGAAGGTCGGCTTTATGTGGTCGGTGGTCGCATCACACGGGCGCTGGCGGATTATGCGTTCACCCATTTTCAGGCGATCCGACAGCGGGTCACACATATGACGTCCTCATCGGCAACCTGGCCCCACTACGTGCTGGATATGGTCGAAGGGGACACGCTGCTAATGTTCGATGTCCGCCGCTATGAAACCAATCTGCAGCGGCTGGCGGAACTGGCGTCGGAACGTGGCGTGCAGGTGATCCTGATCACCGATCAATGGTCGAGCCCCATCGGATCGGTGGCGGCCCAAACGTTCAACTGCTGGGTGGAGATCCCTTCAGCCTGGGATTCCAATATCTCGACCATGATGCTGTTGGAGGCGATGATCTCTGCCGCACAGGAAGAGCGCTGGGATGAGACGCGCGCGCGTTACGAAAAATTGGACACGATTTTTGACACCACGCGGCTGTTCCGAAAATTCACCTGATGGTCGCTCTTACGCCGCAGGTCACCCTGAAGATCTCCTCAAATAAAAAAGGAGGCCGACAGGCCCCCTTCTCTCCGTTCGTTACGCATTGGATCAGTAGCGGTTGCGCACCGCCATACCAATCAGGACGCCGACGCCCAGTGCCCCTGCCACCGCAAGGGCAGGGTTCTTCCTCACGAAATCCTCGCTTTGGCTCGCCAGATCACTGACGGCCTGCGATGTGGTCTTGGCACCGTCGCTGGCCATTTCACGGACAGCTTGTGCGTTGCGCACAGCCATATCTTCAAGCTGCTCACCAACCTCTTTCACCTTCTCGGCGATCGGTTGTGTCTCCTCGGCTTTGTTCCCCCCGGCGCGGCGCGCTGCGGGTGATTTTTTCGTCTCAGTCTGTGTCTGGGTCGCGGGCATAATGAAATCTCCTTTCCCCCTCTCAACGTGCAGAATGCGGCGAAGGTTCCATGGAACTATCGCCGCGCGACCTGAGTTGGGCAGGTATCACAGCGCAACACGATATGAAGGAGGCGGCCATGCTTTATTGGGCATTGTTATTTTTTGTCGTCGCAGTCATCGCTGGCCTGTTTGGCTTTGGCGGGGTTGCGTCGGCCTCTGCGGGGATCGCCCAGATCCTGTTCTTTGTATTCCTCATCCTGTTTGCCATCGCGATGGTGCTTCGGGTGATCAAGGGCAGGTGACATGCAGAGATCAGATCCTGACCTGATGCGGGCGGAGGAACTGACTTCCGCCCGTTTCCCATGCTGAGGTCCACGCGGCGCGGCGTATGGATGTGGCGTTCTGGCGGGTCCGTACCGCAGTTAGAAAAGATGGAACCTCCGCCAGCTGCACACGTTGGGTCAGCGATATTAACACAGACAAAGGAGACGATAAGATGAGCGAAGCGCTCTCAGTTGTGCCCAGCCGTGATGATGTTGCCACCGGTGTCCGCGACACATCCGTGATCGCCAGCGGCATTGCCGATGTGCTGGCTGACACCTACCGCCTGGTCTTCAAGACCCATGCCTATCACTGGAACGTCGAAGGTCCGGCGTTTTACTCGGTCCATAAGCTGACCGAAGAGCAATACGAGAACATGTTTGCCGCCGCTGACGATCTGGCTGAGCGGATCCGGGCTTTGGGCCATCTGGCGCCGTCGAGCCTTGCCGATATCGTCAGCCGCTCGAAGCTGGAGGACAAACCTGGCGGGCTGACGGCAGCGGAAATGGTCGAAGATCTTGCGCACAGCCATGAGCGCGTGGCGCACCGGCTGCACGCACTGGCTGAGCTGGCTGGCGATCGCAAAGACATCGTGACCGAAGATCTGGCCACCGCGCGTTCAGCATTTCATGAGCAGGCGGCCTGGATGCTGCGCGCTATTGCCAAGGGGTAACACCGCCCGGCCCGGTGACAGCTGCATCAACGGTTGGCGACCTTCCCGCGACCGGCCTGTCACCTTTCCATAAATACTCAAAAGCAATAGCCGCCTGTCTCCAGGCGGCTATCAGAGCTCAAGCATCGGGCGTTGATCAGGCCTTGAGCGTCTCGGTCGATGAGAAGAACATCGCCTGGCTCACAGCCGAACGGACCTGATCCTCTGTATATGGCTTTGAGATCAGGAACGCAGGCTCTGGTCCCTCGCCGGTCAGCAGCCGCTCGGGGAAGGCGGTAATGAAAATGACAGGACAGTCGAAATGCGCCGCCAGAATCTTGTTCACCGCGTCGATGCCGCTGGAATTGTCCGCCAGCTGGATATCCGACAAGATAAGATCGGGCGTTTCCTGCTGCGCGAGTTTCAGCGCGGCATCTTCCGTGCGGGCGATGCCCGTGACGCGATGGCCCATATCCGACACGATACCTTCAAGATCCATGGAGATGATGGCTTCATCCTCAATGATCATAATTCGGCCGGAGGTGGATTTAGACATCTCCTGATAGGCGATCTTGACCAGCTCTCCCGCTTCTGCGGCGCTGATATCCATGACCTGTCCCACCTCGGCGGTGCTGAAATCTTCAATCGTGTGGAGCAGCAACGCCTCGCGGGTGTTGGGCGTCAGCCTGCGCAAATGCTTCTGCGCCTGTGTCTCCAGCCCGTTGTCGGGCTCATCCATCTCCAGCGGGGCCCCGCTGGAACTCCAGATGATATGGAAAGCGCGAAAAAGGGCCACCTTGGCCTTCAGCTCCGGCTCGAAACGATCGGGCTCGGCCAGGATCGCCTCCAAAGTAGCAAGGGCATAGGTGTCACCGCTTGTCTGGCTCCCTGTCAGCGCACGGGCGTAACGACGCAGAAATGGCAGGTTAGACCCAATCTGATTAGCAAGAACTTCTCCCGTCGGGGCGGTCATTTGATATGTCCCTTTTTTTCTGAATACATATGGAACCATACGCTCGGTAACTGCGTTTGGTTCCAGAGCCTACGTAAAAAAATATAGTTGGATCGTATGGAAAAGCACAAGGCAACCGAAACACGCAGCGATGCGGTCGAGCGAGAGATCGATAGCAATCTCAAGAAGGCCTTCGATACGTTGGCCTCCGAACCTATTCCTGATCGCTTCGCCAACCTGCTGGATCAGCTCAAGGCAAAGGGTTCAGAGCCTGCGAAATCCTCGGGCAACGGCGCCGGTGACACCAATGAGTGACCCGAGAGACGAGCTGGTCGACCACCTCGGTGCCATGCGCGCCTTTGCCATCAGCCTGACCCGCAACACAGCGATGGCCGATGATCTGGTGCAGGACACATTGGTAAAGGCCTGGACCAATATCGAAAAATTTGAGGAAGGCTCCAATATGCGGGCCTGGCTCTTCACGATCCTGCGCAACACCTATTATTCCTTGCGACGTAAGCGCCGCCGCGAGGTCGAGGACGCCGACGGGGTCCTGTCCGAACAGCTGTCACAGAAACCGGACCATGACGGACGCCTGAACATGCGTGACTTCAACACGGCATTTGCGCAGCTGAACGATGAGCAGCGCGAGGCGCTCGTGCTGGTCGGCGCAGGCGGCTTCTCTTATGAGGAGGCGGCGGAAACCTGCGGTGTCAAGGTCGGCACGATCAAGAGCCGCGTCAACCGGGGGCGTGCGCGACTGGCTGAACTGATGCACCTTGACGAAGATGAGCCGATGGAGCTGACGGATACCGTCACGGCTGGCATCGTGTCGCAGCAAAGCGTGGCATAACATGAGGTTGGGGCGGGCACTGGCCGGCGGTCTGTTTTTCAGGCTCGCCGCTCTCATGACCTTGGCCCTGTTGCCGCTGGGCATGATTGCCATCTATCAGACCTATTCAGTGATAGACGAGGCCGCACGATTGTCGCGCGTCGCCATTCTGGCGCGGGCAGAGAATGCGGCCTTGGCGGAGCGCGAGCTTCTGCAGCGGACCAACGGCGCTGCGGAGGCGCTCAGTGCGATAGCGCTTCCACTCAGCGATCAGCCCGGTGCATGCAATGCGATGATGACGTCGTTTGTGGCAGAGCAGGCGGCCTATTCCTTCGCGGGCCTGTATCGCCCGGATGGGAAGCGGGTCTGCAGTTCAGGCGGGGGGCAGGCGAGTATCGCCAATACACCGATCTTCCAACGCGCCCTGTCCCGTGACACGCCGTCTTATGGCGTTGGGCGGAATCTTGACGGCAGCGATGGATTTGAGCTGTCCCTCACACGTCCCATTGAAGAAGCGGGCAGGGCAGTAGCCTATCTCGTTCTGGCAATCCCGAACCGGCTGACCAGCAGTTTCTTCACCGATGACTGGAAGCTGGAGGGGATCCGCTTCGCCACGATCAATGAGGAGGGCGACGTTCTGTCTGCCTCCGAACCTCGGTCCGAGGCCGGGTTGATCCTGCCACAGGCATCACTGCGCGAGGATCTGATGGCGCGATCCGGCGAAACATTTTTTGCGGTGTCAAACGCGGGCGAGGAACGTTTCTTTGCAGTGAGCGATATTATCCCGGGCCAGATTGCGGTTGTGGGCAGCTGGCCCGCAGCGCAGGCCAAGATGGCCACCGGCGCCGGCGGTTGGGTCTTTACACTGGCCTTTCCGGTGTTGATGTGGCTGGCGGGTATGGTTGTCGGGGTTTTTGGGTTGCACCGTCTGGTGATCCGCCACCTCAGCGATCTGCGCGCGGCGATGCGGCGCTATGCCTTGGGCGAGCGCGAGCAGGCGCAACTGGAGCTGATCAACCCGCCACGTGAATTCGCCGAGGCGCAGCAATCCTTCAACCGGATGGTGCTGATCCTCAGCAAGGCGGAGGAGCGCCGTGAAATTGATCTGCGCGAGAAGACCATTCTCCTGCGCGAGATCCACCACCGGGTGAAGAACAACCTTCAGTTGATCGCCTCTATCATGAATATGCAGGCCCGGTCGGCGCGGTCAGATGAGGCGCGTACGGTGTTGGCGCAGCTTCAGCGCCGGGTGCGCGGGTTGGCGGCGATCCACCGCTCTCTGAACACAAATCCGGATGTCACAACCGTCGATGCGGCTGAGCTGATCACTGCCCTGGCAAAGGAGGTCGCGGCCATGTCGCTCGGCTCTGATGCGGTTGTGTCCATCGAAACCAAGCTGGAGACGGTTCCGCTCAATCAGGATGATGCGGTAAACCTCTCCATGCTGGTCGCTGAGGCGCTAACCAACGCGGTCAGATACGCAGGCGCGACTGAGGATGGACGACGCGTGGTTCAGGTCTTCTTCGGCGAAGAGAAAGCCAGTATGTGCCGTCTTGCAATCCACAATGCGTTGGATCCGCAGTCCGGGCTGGCACATGAAGACCGCCATTTCACCAGCGGGCTCGGCGCGCGGCTGATCAAGGCCTTTGTTGCCCAGCTGAACGGCGACGCCAAGGTTACGGAAACTGAGACCGAGTTTACCTACGAGGTCGTCTTCCCGCGTAGTGATGACACCGCAGCGGCGGCGATTGCGGAACAAAAGGGTGCAAATGACAATGCGGACCTCCGACACACCGGGTGACGCGACCGATCCAGAGGTTTTTGAGGTCCTGGTAACGGCGGCGCAGGCGTGGCCTGCGTTTGAACGCGCAGTGCTGGGCGCGAAAAAAGAGGTGCGTGCCAGTTTCCGTATATTCGATTTCTCGACTGCTTTGCTCAGCCCCGAAGCCCGCGCCATCGGCGAAACATGGGCCGATCTGGTTGAACATATTGTGGCACGGGGTGTCGATTTTCATCTGGTGATCAGCGATTTTGACCCGGTCATGGGACAGGAACTGCATCAAAAGACCAAGCGCAGTGTGGCGCAGGCGCAGGCCATTGCCGCACGGCTAGCCCGTCGTGCCACCAATGATCCGGTGGGACATCTCCAGGTCGAGGGTGCAATGCATCCGGCGCGCGCGGGCCTTCTGCCGCGCCTTGCCTTTGGTCCTTTCGTCAAGATGAAGAAGACGCAGAACCTCGACCAAAGCCAGTCCTCCCCGTCGGAGGATGCCCCAGGCGATGAGGTCCTCCCGGAGGTCCGCCCCGTCACCCATCACCAAAAACTGGCGGTGATTGATGAGCGTCTTCTGTATGTCGGCGGGCTGGATCTGAATGATCGACGCCGCGACACGCTGAAACATGATCTGCCATCGCAGGAGACCTGGGCGGATGTGCAACTTCTGGTCAGCGGCCCCGAGGCGCGGGAGGCGGCCCACTACCTGCGTCATTTCCAGCGCTATGTCGCCGGAAAAGAAACACCGCCAGAAGGACAGCTCATTCGGCGCACGATCTCTGCGCCGCGCCGCTTTGGGTTCTGGGCGGTATCACCCCGTACGGTCCTGCGCGAGATCGAAGAGGATTATCTGGCCGCTTTCGAACGGGCAGAACGCCTGATCTATCTGGAGACCCAGTTCCTGCGGTCCAGCGTGCTGGCTGATGGGCTGGCCGCCGCCGCCAAACGTAACCCGGATCTCTCGCTGATATTGGTCCTGCCAGCGCTGCCGGATGATGTGGCGTTTGAGGGCAATCGCGATCTGGATGCGCGCTATGGCATGGCGTTGCAGGGGCAGGCTCTGGAGACGGTGCAGACAGCCTTTGGCGAGCGGGCCACAATCGCAAGCCCGGTGCAGCCATTTCTGGCGGAGCGCGAAGCGCCATCGGTTCTGGCAGGGTCACCCGTGATCTATGTGCACAGCAAGGTTTTGATTGCAGATGATAGTTTTGCGATGATCGGATCCGCCAATATGAATGGGCGATCAATGCGCTGGGACACGGAGGTGGCGCTTCGGATCACAGACAAGCAGCGCGTCGCTAAAACCTGGCAGGCGATGTGTGCCCATTGGTGGCATCGGGAGCAGATGCCGGCAGAGGCCCGCGCTGTCGAGACAGCAGCAGACTGGTGGCACCGTGAGATTCAGCGCAACGGCGTTCGCCTGCCACAGACCCGCAGCGGATTTCTGGTGCCGCATGATCCGCAGAAGATGGCGGATTTGCACCAATCGCTGCCGGGCGCGACCGAAGATGTGGTGTGATGGCAGCCACTGAGCCTGACGCCCCGCCCGGGTTGTGCGGCTCAGCCTGTCGGGTTCTCTTCGCCCTGTAGTCTGCGCGCCTCCGCCGAGGAGCGCAGCAATTGCCCGATCCAGAGCATCACTGGCAAGGCGACGATAGCGCCGACGGGTCCCCAGATCCACAGGCCGAAAACAATGGCAAGAAACACCACCAGCGGGCTTAGATGCAGTTGATGGCCGACAAAGGCTGGCGTCACAAATTGTGCCTCAATCAGATTGAGCGCCAAAAACAACGCCGGTGGTATCAGCGCTGCGGCCCCGCCCAGCTGTGTCATCCCAACAAAGGTCAGCCCTGTGATCATCATCAATGGCCCAAGGTAGAGGATGAAGTTCAGCAACATCGCCGCGAGCCCCCAGATCAGCGCGCTGTTAATCCCAAGGGTCGCGAGGCCAATGGCGGTGGCGACGCCCAAGCCTGCGTTGACCAGCGTCACAGCCGCAAAATAGCGCGCGACCTCATGCTCCGCGCGATAGAGCCGTTTGCCAAGTGATCCGGCCGCCGCGTAGATATCGGTTCGCGTCAGCACGAAAAAGAACAGCGTTCCGATGAAGATGAACACCTGCGCGCCAAAGTTCGGGGCAACCCACAGCGCATCCATCAGCGTCGGAAAGCCGGTGCTGACATCGGGTCCCGCCGCGCCGGTGCCGACCGTCTGCTCAATCTCCTGACTAATCGCCTCAATCCCGCGCAGTAGGCCGGACATCATGTAAACCCAGCTTTTAATCTCCTGTTTGATCTTTGGCAGATCTTCGACAACGCCGGATATCAGCGGTTCGAGCGACAGGAACAGCAGGACAATAATGGCGCATGAAAACAGCAATAGGCTGGCTGCTACGATCACGCGCGCAACGCCAATCCCCTGCAGCCGGTCGGCAAGCGGAGAGACCACGATCCCGACGACTACCGCGAAAATAACAGGCGCAAGAACGGGTTTTGCAAAAAAGAGCGCAAGGCCAAGTGCAAGGGCTGTCACGATGAGCAGCATGATACGTGCTGCCCGGTCAGAGAGCATGGAATTCAACATTGGCAAAGGCCTTGTTCAAAGAGACCCCCTCCGTCCCTGACAGGGCGAAGGGGGTGTGTGGCCAGATCAGTTGAGCGAGGCATGTAGAGCGTCGCGCCCTTTACTGACCTGTTCGTGCAGGGCGGTTTCGCCCTTGTTTGCAAGACTGCGCATCTCCTGTTGCAGGATGTCGCGGGCCTCCGCCATCAGCGCATCGCGCTTTTCACCTAGGAGCGCATCTTCCTGCCGGGTCTGCGGCAGCAGCGCTGCAGCGATGGCACCAAGGCCGAAGGCCAGCCCCCCGGCCACCAGAGGTTGGGCAGCGACCCCCTCCTGTGAGGCCCGGCTGAGTTTGGCAGCGCGACGCTCCAGATCTTCCTGAATATGGATCGCGGCCAGACGCGCCTTGCGGATTTGCTTGCGGGCCTTGGGCGGCAACTTGTCCAGCCCGTGATCCAGAGCGGCGCGCAGGCGTTTGGCGCTTGGACCTTTGCTCGCCACTGGCTGTACCGCCGGCGTTGCAGGCGTCCGGATTGGGACATCGGGTTGCGGGCGCGGGCCAGCCGCGCGGCGCTGACCCGCGCCGGACATCAGCAGCGCAATGCCGGTGCCCACCAGGGCCAGTGCGGCCGGGTTTGCCCGCGCAGTTGACAACAGCTGCTGCGAGATTTCGCCGCCATAGTGCGATGCGGTGGCCGAGACCTGCGTTGCAATACGATCAGGCGACAGGCTGACGGCCAGCGTATCAAGAGATTTGGACAGGGCTACGCGGTCGCGGGCCACTTCGCTTTCAAGGTCGGTCAATTCAGATGTCTCAGGCATGACGTGTGGTCTCCTTCAGGGTCTTCAGATCGCGCTGGACGTTGCGCAGGCTGCGGTCGGGCATCAGGGCGGCCGGCGACAGACGGTTGACGCCCAGCATGACCAAACCAACCGCCAGCGCGATCAGCGGCCCGCCGACGATCAGCGCGGCGGTGCCGACGCTCAGGCCAAGGGCGGCGATTGCCGCGACCAGAGCGGCGGCCAGCACATGCAGGCCCACGATGGCCAGCACAGCGCCAACGGCAATCATCGCAAGCGCCACGCCCGCGCGGGAGAGGTTGCGGGACATCTCGGCCTTCATCAGGCGGACCTCATCCTGCATCAGTTGCGACATCTGCTTCAGCACGGTCACAATAATGCCCGGTGCCTCGGAGGGGCTGGCTGCTGTATTCTGCTCTTTCATTATGACGCCCTCCGTGTGGCGCCGTGGGCAGATACGTTGCCGGTCTCGCGTGCCATGGCACTGCGGTCGGTGTCGTCGCTGCTGGCCGAATATGCGTGGCCCGCCTCATGGGTGCCCCAAGGATCATCGGTGACGTCATCTGCCGAAGTTGCGGCGCGGTCCTCTTCGGGGGCCGTGGACTTCAGGAACCGGGTTGCAGCGAAGCCAAGCAGCGCCGCCCCACCAAGAAACAGCATCGGGTTCTTGCGGGCAAAATCACCGGTGTCGCGGAGCACCTTGTCGAGATCGGCAGTCCGGACTTTATCTGCGAATTGCTCCAGGCCCTGTGCAAGTTGTTGCGCCGCCTCGGCCTGAAAAGACCCCTGCGGAAGTTCGGAGGCTGCGGCATCCGCTGCGCGGGCCACTGCAGCGGCTTCACCTGCGGCCTGTGCCTGAGCCTCTTCGGCGCGGGCGCGCGCCTCGCTTCGCAGCGTATCCTGCGCCTGTTCGGCCAATTCGTTGGCATGGTGCTTGGCCCGCTCAATCGGGTGCGGGGTGGTGCTGTGATCAGTCATTTGCCTCTCCTGTTTTGTCTGGATGGCTCATGCTCTCAACGCCGACTGTGGCGGTTGGTTCCCGATCCTTTGCTCAGTTGGCGGGCGCAGCCAAGACAACTGTCAGAAGATCTGGCACGGGGCGCCGGTGGTGGCGCGGGAGGAAAATTTCCGGGAACCAAGCCGATATCGGCACGTTGGTTAGGCGACGATACCGCAACGATAGGAGCACGCTATGAATCAGGACCAGGTCAAAGGCAATTGGGCGACCCTCAAGGGTAAATTCCACGAAGCCTATGGCGAGTTGACGGATGATGAGGTGGAGCAAGCCAAAGGCGACCGCGAGCAGCTGGTCGGCCTGTTGCAAACCAAATACGGCAAGGCCCGCGAAGAGGCGGAGCGTGAATTGGATAAATTCTTCGCCTCTGTCTGACCGCGCCAGCATTGACGACAGCAATAGCTGACAGCAGCAAGGGGAGCGGGCCGATGCCCGCCCTCCACGTAAGCCCTGGAACAGGCGCGAGCATATAAATAAAGGATTTCAGCCGTGGCACGACAGACCGAAACAAAAGACGACGCGATTTCTCAACTCTGGCATCAGCTGGAAAAACGCCGCACCTCCATGCTGGCGGTGCGCGACAGCGACCAGCACCCGCAGCCGATGACTCATTTCGCCGATGCTGAGAACGGCGCGATCTGGTTCATCAGCTCATCCGACAGCGATCTGGTCAAGGCAACCGGCCTTGGCGCTGATGCGCAGCTGACCTTTGTGTCGGATGGTCAGGACTATCACGCGAGCGTACGCGGCCCGATTGAGGTCACCAACGACCCTGATAAGCTGGATGAGCTGTGGAGCTTTGCAGTCGGTGCCTGGTTCGAGAAGGGGCGCGATGATCCAAAGGTCACGCTATTGAGAATGACCCCGCGGGAGGCGGCGGTCTGGGCCTCGCAGGGCAACGCGGTTCTGGTTGGTCTCAAACTGCTGCGCGCCAGCATGAGCGAGACCGAAGGCCACCCGGACGTCGGCGTACACCACGTGCTTCAGCTCAATACCTAAGGTTGTTGCGGCCCTCCCGAACATGCAAAACAAACAGCGCCGTCTCGCAAAAGACGGCGCTGTTTTTGTCTCATCGAAATAAAGCGCAGCGGCTAGCGCGCGCGCGGACCAAAAAGCAGCCAGCAGATGAACCCAAATATGGGCAGGATCAGAACAAAGACCACCCAGATGACCTTCTTGCCCGTGCTGGCGTTGGATCCGACAATTGATACGATTGCCCAGATCGATAGCAGCAGGACAATAAGCCCGCCAATTCCAGCATATTCTACCATCTATCATGTCTCCTGATTTAAAGGGGTTAGAGACCGCGCAGCGGGGGCCTGACCGTGTCAGCCGTTGCGCAAAGCCTTAATCAGTTCATCTTTGTTCATGGTCGAACGCCCCTCAATCTCAAGCTCGCGGGCACGCTCCATCAACTCATCCTTGGTCCAATCCTCATATGGGGGCGCTTTGCCGCCTTTTTCAGAGGGGGCCATATTGTCGTTGGCCTGGGCATTGGCGATCGCTGCGGCCTTGGACTTGCTATAGCCCTTGTCGCGCAGGGCATCATAGGTGCTGTCATTCTTAATGGAGGGGCTGTGGGTTTTTGCCATGGGATGCTCCTTTGTCTCTGGGGCAACGCAGAGACATCAGCGATTGTTCCGCAGAAACATCGGCCCACACGGTTGCGTTGTGCGAAGTTTATTCCGCTTTCTGACCCTCACTCAGCAGATCGCCACCGCCGTCGGGGGCGTTGCGTTCACGGGTGGCGGCTTCCTCATTGGCGTCTTCAACCCGCGCCGGATCAGCGGCTGCCGGAAGGGGGGTCTCTGCCGCAGCTGGTGCAGGATGCGGCGACGGAGCAGCGGCGTCGTCACGCGGCTGATCGGTGATCGGCAACAGGCTGGCCGCTGCATTGGCATCGACGCGCAGACGGTAGATCGGTTCCGGCAGGCCAAATCCGTTGCTCTCCAGAGCGGTCTTGGCGGTGCGGATCGCCTCGCCGCGCGCCTTCAGGAAGCTGCTGCGCGTCTGGTCCACCCAGCCGGTGAAAGTCAGGATCACGTTGGAATCGCCCACTTCCTTGACCCAGGCGCCGACCGACGGATCGCGCAGCACGAAGGGCAGCGATTGCAATGCGTCGACCGCCGTCGACAGCGCAGCCGCCAGATCGGCGTCGGCATCAACACCCAGTTCAAACTCGAACCGCCGGTTTGCATCGCGGGTATAGTTGACGATCCGCCCCTTGAAGACGGTCGCATTGGGGATGCGGATATGGTTGCCCTCCGGCGAAATCAGAATGGTTGCACGCGAGGTCAGCCGGGCCACGGTCCCCATATCGCCTGCGATCTCGACAAAATCATTCGGCCGGAAGGGTTGCCGCAGGCTCAGCAGGATCGAGGCGATGAAATTCTCCACCGTGTCACGCACCGCAAAACCCACGGCCAGACCCGCCACACCCGCAGCCCCCAGAACCGCGCCCAACAACGCGGTCGCATTAAGGATATCCAGTGCCACCACCAGTCCCAGAATGATGAATGCAATGCGGGCAACGGCGCTGTAGACCTCTGCGATGAACGAATTGGGCGCCAGACGCTGCCAGATCCGCAGCCGGGTGGTGACCAGCCAACCAAAGGCGGAGATCATCACGAAGACCAGCATCGCAACAAAGAAGATCGGCGCATTGGCAATGATATTGCGGGTCCGCTCTTTCAGTCTTGAAAACGCAGAGTCCAGCCGCTCGTCCAGCCGACCGTTGACCAGGGTCTGGTTTTCAATCGCCACGACGCCGTCAATCCGCTCAATCATGGTGGTAAGCTGGGTCTGGCGCGCATTATCCAGCACCTCGCCCGCAAGGGTCACCACACCATTGGAGACTGAGACACCGACCTTATCAAACCCGTCGATTTCCCCCAGAAGTTCGACGATCCGGCGGCGGATCTGCGAATCCGGAGCCGCTTTGCCGTCCAGTTGGATCGCACTGTCAGTCTGAACCGGTTCACTGCTGGTCTGGGCTGTTGCCAGTACGGGCATCCATAAGACCACCAGCAGGGTTGCTGTCGCCAGAACGTGCAGGAGCATCTGCTGAGCGCGCCCGAGGCAGCTGATGCACGCCACGGTAGGGCGCGCGCCCAATGCTGCGTTTAATGGGCGGCGGGCAGGGCAGTCAGGCATTGGCATCCTCGGTCTGGGGCGCATCTGGAACATGTCGGCAGTTGATCAAAGCCAAGGCGGGCTGCCGCACCGCAATGGTTCTGTGACTTCAGGGCAAGGTCAACCGCAGACAGATGCCGATGTCACGATAAAATTTGCACGCTCTGCCTTAAATGCAAAAACACCCCGCCAGAACGGGTCTGACAGGGTGTTCCGGCGCAGCTGATTTACTGCGCTTCCTGAGATTCTTCGGTAATCGCGTTGCCAAGATCGGAGACGTCACGGCCGAACCCTTCGGTGGTTTCGCAGGCGGCCAACCCGGCCAGGGCAAGAGCAGCAATGAAAAGTCGCATATCAATTTCCTTTCGTTTCGCGGCGCTGGGCCGTCTCCAATCCGGAATATCTCCCGGTCTTATGCACGCCAGTCGGAGACCAGCGGAAGGATGGGGCGCGGGCAGGTGCCCGGTCGCGGCCCCGGTTGGCCCCGATCAGCCGGGGCCCGTCCCGTCTCATCACGGGGTTGCGCTGGGGTAACGTTCCGAATCAGGAAACGGTTCCCGCAGATTTGGCGGGTTCCTTGAGAAAACGCAGACGGGTTTGGCACTGAAGCTTGGCTCGTGGGTCTGAACAGGCGGGCCGAGGCGCAGATGCCACGGAACTACGGCGGGCCGAACACGTTTTGCCCGTGAACCAACTGCGTGCCGCTGAACAGGAGCCTGCACAGAATGACCGCCGAGAACCACCCCGTTGCCGAGATGATCGACGCCACAACAGAGCTGCTGGAGGAAGACAGCATCAGCGTGGCAGACGTAGTGGAGGATCTGGGCCATTCGTCGATGTCGGCGACGCTGCTGCTCCCTGCAATGGCCGTTGTGTCCCCTCTCAGCGGGGTGCCGCTGTTTTCGACCATCTGCGGGATGCTGATCTTCCTGATTGCGGGGCAGATGGCATTGGGGCGCGATCATCTTTGGTTGCCGGATTGGCTTCGCAGGCAGCGGGTCTCCTCCGACCGCGCGCGAAAGGTCTTGGGACCGATGCGCCGCATGGCGCGGTTTCTGGATCGTCACACAGAGGCCCGTGTCAAAATTCTGCTGCGTCAGCCCTTTGTGACTGTCCCGCGGGTGATTTGCGCGCTTTGCGGGCTGGCGATGCCCTTTCTTGAGCTGGTGCCGTTCAGCTCCTCGACACTGGGGATTGTGGTCAGCAGCCTCGCTGTTGCGATGTTGACCCGCGACGGGTTGGTGATGCTGATAGCCCTGCTGTTACTGACGGCGGCGGGGGTTGGCCTGCCGTATCTGTTGATCTGATGTCAGGTCATCCGGGCATCTGATGGCGCCGCCGCACCTGTGCCGGGCGGCCGGGGATGGATATATCCGCATCGCCGCGCGCGCTCCGGCTGACCACCTTGCCCTTGGCCACGACGGCAAGGCGCGCAGGCCGCAGACGCAGCGCTTCGGTTGGGGTGGCGGCATCCAGCACCACCAAAGACGCGCGATCACCTTTCTTCAGGCCATAGCCGTCCAGCCCCATGATGGCGGCATTGCTCTCGGTTACCATGGTGAAACACTGTGCCATCTCATCCGGGTGGGTCATTTGCGCCACATGCATCCCCATGAAGGCCACATCCAGCATGTCCCCGGTGCCAAGGCTGTACCAGGGATCCAGCACACAATCCTGACCCCAGCCCACCGTGACCCCATGGGCCAGCAATTCCTTCACCCGGGTCAGCCCGCGCCGTTTGGGAAAACTGTCATGCCGCCCCTGCAATACGATATTGATCAGCGGGTTGGGAATGGCCGCAATCCCGGCCTCGGCAATCAGCGGCAACAGCTTGGAGACGTAGTAATTGTCCATCGAATGCATTGAGGTGAGGTGACTGCCGGCCACCCGTCCCTGCAACCCGTGGCGCAGCGTCTCCTGCGCCAGTGTCTCGATGTGGCGCGACAGCGGATCATCGGTTTCGTCACAATGGATGTCGACCTGTAGCCCCCGATCCGCCGCTATTCGGCAGAGATCGCGCAGAGACTCCGCGCCGTCCTGCATGCTGCGTTCGAAATGCGGGATGCCGCCCACCACATCGACGCCCATATCCAGCGCGCGGATCAGATTCTCACGCCCGTTTTCTGCCCGGTACAACCCGTCCTGCGGAAAGGCGACCAATTGCAGGTCAATATAATCCTTAACCGCCTCGCGAACCTCCAGCATCGCGGTCACGCCCCGCAGGTGGTCGGGGGTAGTATCGACATGGGTGCGGATTGCCAGCAACCCCATGCTGGCCGCCCAGTCACAATAGGTGAGCGCGCGGTTGACCATATCCTCGACACTGGCCTCCTCGCGCAGCTCCCCCCATAGGCTGATCCCCTCCAGTAGCGTGCCAGAGGCATTGACCCGCGGCAGCCCGTAGGACAGCGTCGCATCCATATGGAAATGCGGATCGACAAAGGGCGGCGCGACCAGATCACCGCTGGCCTCGATGGTCTCCCCGGCTGTCGCGTCAATGGACGGCGCCACCTCGGTGATCGTGTCACCGGTGATGCCGATATCCGCGACAGAGCCATCGGGCAGGGTGCCGCCCTTGATCAACAGATCCAACATCATCTTTCTCCCTTGTTGAATGGCACCATCAGCGCGGCGGGCACCTCGGCGCGGCGTGACATCAGGATCAGCGCCAGTATCGACAGAATATAGGGCAGCATCAGGAACAGCTGATAGGGCACCACCGCGCCAATACCGGTTTGTTGCAGGCGGATCTGCAGCGCATCAAAGGCCGCAAAAAGGATCGCCCCCAGCACCGCCTTGCCCGGCCGCCACGCGCCAAAGACCACCAGCGCAATGCAGATCCAGCCGCGCCCATTCACCATATCGAAGAAAAAACTGTCAAAGGCCGAGAGCGTCAGGAACGCGCCACCAACCGCCATAATCCCGCTGCCCACCACCACCGCGCCCATGCGGATCGCGGTCACTGACAGCCCCTGCGCGGCCACTGCCGATGGGTTCTCACCCGCCGCGCGCACCGCCAGCCCCAGCGGCGTGCGATACAGGGTGTAGGCGCAGAGTGCCGCCAGCACAAAGGCGGCATAGGTCAGCGGTGTCTGGGAAAACAGCGCCGGGCCGATCAGCGGCAGATCCGAAAGCAGCGGGATTTCATAGGGCTGAAACGCCTCGATCTTGGGCGGAGAGGACACCTCCGGCAGCACCACGCGGTAGGTGTAAAAGGTCAGCGACGTGGCCAGCAGTGTCAGCCCGATGCCCACCACATGCTGCGACAACCCGAAAGGCACGCTGAGCGTCGCATGCAGCAGGCCAAAGGCCATGCCGGTCAGCAGCGCCACACCAACCCCACCCCAGAGCGGCAGCCCGGCCCAGACCGCGATCCAGCCGGAGAAGGCACCCGCGACCATGATCCCCTCAATCCCGAGATTGAGCACCCCTGCGCGTTCGCAGATCAGCTCTCCCAACGTGGCAAAGATCAGCGGCGAGGCGATGCGGATCGCGGCGGCCCAGAAGCTGGCAGAGAGCAGGATTTCGAGGATATCCATCTCAGTCCCTCCGCAGCCGGAATTTGCTCAGAAGGATCGCCAGCACCATCAGCAGCAGGGCAGAGGCCAACATGATATCGGCCAGATAGCTGGGAACACCTGCGGCCCGGCTCATACTGTCCGCTCCGACAAAAATCGCGGCGACAAACAGCGCTGCAAAAATCACGCCAATTGGATGCAACAGCGCCAGCATGGCCACAACGATGCCCGTATAGCCAAAACCGGGGCTCAGATCGAGCGTCAGAGCCCCTTTCAGGCCTGATACTTCGGAATAGCCCGCCAATCCGGCCAGACCGCCAGACAACAGCGCGGTTTTCAGGATCACCTTTGTGACTGGGATGCCCGCAAATCGCGCGGCTTCGGCATTCTGGCCAACTGCGCGCATCTCATAGCCCAGCGTGGTGCGGGTGTTGATCACCCAGATCACCAAAGCCGAAATAAGCGCCAGCGCAAACCCCCAGTGCAGCCGCAGCCCGTCCACCACGCGGGGGAGCCGCGCGTCGGCGCTCAGCCGTGGTGATTTTGGCCAACCCATGCCCATCGGATCCTTCAGCGGCCCTTCCAGAAGGTAGGAGACGAACAACAGGAATATGAAGTTGAACAGCAGCGTTGTAACCACCTCATCCACCCCCAGCCGTGTCTTCAACAGCGCAGGCCCCAGCAGCAGCACCGCCCCCGCGATCAGCGCCGCCGCGCCGAGTAGGGGCAGCAACAGCGGCGCAGGCAGGTTCAGCGCGCCGGTGCCGAGAACAACGGTGATCACAGCCCCCGCATAAAGCTGCGCCTCGGCTCCGATATTCCAGAGCTTGGCACGAAAGGCGACGGCAATAGCGAGGCCGGTAAAAATCAACGGGGTGGCCCGGTTCAGCGTCTCAAGCAGCGCAAATTTCGACCCAAACGCCCCAGTCAGGATCAGGCCAAAAATCGACAGCGGCTCTCCGCCCGCGATCTGTGCCAGCAGCGCGGCAAGGGCAAAGGTCGCCAGCAGCGCCAGCGCAGGCGGCATCAGCCGCCGCTGCCAGCTCGGTGCGGCAATCGGTTCAAGCCGCATGGCCATCCTCCGTCTGTGGGGTGTCAAAGCCATGACCAGCCATCCAGGCCCCCAGTTCTTCTGGCTGTTTAGAACCTCGGGTGAACCCGGGGCTAAGGCGTCCTTCGCTGATCACATGGATCACATCAGAAAGCTGCATTATCTCGTCCAGATCCTCGGAAATCAGCAGAACCGCCGCCCCACGTGCGCAGGCTTTGGCCAGCTGTTCATGTACATAGGTGACTGCACCGATATCCAACCCGCGCACTGGCTGGTTGGCCAGGATGATCTGCGGCGATTGTTCCAGCACACGGCCAAGGATCAGCTTTTGCATATTGCCGCCGGACAGCAGCCGGATGCGGGTGTCGGGGCCGGGACAGCGCACGTCATAGCCTGTGATCACAGTCTTTGCGAAGTCACGCGCGGCCCGCCAGTCGAGCCAGCCCCGGTGGCTGAAACGGGTGGCATAGGTTTCAAGAATCGCATTCTCCGTCAGATCGAAATCCGCGATGGTGCCTGTCTTGTGGCGATCTTCTGGAATGCGGGCGATCCCGGCGGTGATGGCCTCACGCGGTGACCAGCCTGCCGGGGCGGCGCCGTTCAGGGTCAGACTGCCGGACTGCGGCGTGATCAGGCCCGAGACCAGATCAGACAGTGCCGCCTGACCATTGCCGGACACTCCGGCCAATCCGGTGATCTGACCCGCGGCCAGATCAAGCGAGACATGCCGCAAACCGGGGCTGGCCCCGGCGCTGGGTGTGGTGACATCGCGCAACTGCAACAGGGCTGGGCCGGGTGTGTTGGCGGCAAATTTCGCAGGCACGACATCGGCACCGACCATCAGCGCAGCCAACGCGTCACTGTCTGTATCAGCGGTCTGCCGTTCGGCCACCAGCTTGCCATGGCGCAGCACCAGAACCCGGTCGGAAATCGCCATCACCTCATGCAGTTTATGCGAGATGAAGATCACCGAAAGGCCCCGGTTGATGGCTTCGCGCAGGGTGGCAAATAGCGCGTCGGATTCCTGTGGCGTCAGGACCGCTGTGGGTTCGTCCAGAATGAGGATCCGTGCGTCCCGGTACAGCGCCTTCAGGATCTCAACCCGCTGACGCTCGCCAACGGTGAGCCGCGAAACCTTCGCGTTGGGATCGACCTTCAGATGAAACTGCTCGGCCAGCGCGCGGATGCGGGCCTTGGCCGGTCCTGCCCGCAGGCCCAGACCCAGCAGCGGCTCCACGCCAAGGGTGATATTCTCCCAGACCGTCAGATTATCCGCCAGCGTGAAATGCTGATGCACCATGCCGACGCCGCCATCCAAGGCGGCGCGTGGCGCACCGGGCGGCAGGGGGGCGCCGAACAGCTCCACGCCGCCTGTATCGGCCATATACTGACCAAACAGAATATTCATCAGCGTGGTTTTGCCCGCGCCGTTTTCCCCAAGCAAGGCAATGACTTCACCCGGAAACAGGTCAAAGCTCACGTCATCGTTCGCGGTGACACTGCCAAAGCGTTTGGTGATGTTCTGAAGGCGCAGCACCGGGGTGAGACCCGGTGCCTGTCCCATTTTATCGGACGCCATTGGCGGCCTCCCGTCAGGAGGACGCAGGCTCAGCGTCGTTGATTTCCACCTCGTAGGAGCCATCCTTGATGGCCGCTGTGCGGCTGGCGATCAGATCCAGCGCTTTCTGCGGAATCTTCCCCTCAAAGGTGCCAAAAGGTGCCAGTGATGCGCCGCCTTCCTTCATAAAGGAATAGACGCCATAGTCTGCTGCTGTGAAGCTGCCATCCCGTACCTTGGCAATCGCGGCATTCAAAGTTGGCTCAAAATGCCATAGGGCCGAGGCCGCCACCGTGTCGGGGTAGTCGCCCTGCGTGTCGATCACATTGCCAATGGCCAGAACGCCCTTTTCCTTGGCCGCATCTGAGACGCCAAAGCGTTCCGCATAGAGCATGTCCGCGCCGTTCTCGATCATCGCAAAGGCGGTTTCCTTGGCCTTGGGCGGATCGAACCAGCTGCCGATGAAGGAGACCTGGAATGTGATATCGGGGTTCATCTCCCGTGCACCTGCCATGAAGGCATGCATCAGGCGGTTCACCTCAGGAATGGGAAAGCCGCCAACCATGCCGATATTGGCGCTCTCAGACATGGCCCCGGCTACAATGCCAGACAGGTAGGACGCATCCTGAATATAATTGTCGAACACCGCCAGATTGGGCAGCGCCGGGTCTTCTTTGAAGGAAGACCCCATCAGGAAGGCCACATCCGGATAATCCGCTGCCACCTCGCGGGCCTCCGCCTCCACGCCGAAAATCTCACCGATGATCAGCTTGTGGCCCTGTTCGGCATATTCACGCATCACCCGCGGGTAATCGGTGTTCGAGGTGTTCTCGGAGAATGTATAGGTGATGTCGCCACGGTCCTTCGCGGCGAGGGCGGCAACATGAATGCGGCTGACCCATTGCTGTTCGACGGGCACCGTGTAGATACCAGCGACTTTGATTGGTTCTGCGGCGTGCCCCTGCTCAGCCAGCGAAGCGCCCAAACCAACGGTCAGCGCGCCAGCCGCGCAGCTGAGCAAAAATTGGCGGCGCGACATCCGCGCGCGGGTCTTGGTCGATGTCATGTCATTTCCCCCTGTCGATGGCCCTGCGATGTTGCAGGCTCTTTTTGGAACGTCGCCGGTCGTGCCCGCGTGTCGTCGACGCTAGGGGGTCGGTCGTGACCCCGGCAATACGCGCCATATGTTCCGCAGGGGAAACTATAGGGGCGCGCTTCTCTTTTCGGCAAGGATGAATTAAAACATCAAAATTTGTGCGGTATTTGAACGGCTTGCCTGAGGTGATCTGCTGCCATCTGATGTCCGGCGCGGGGTGCATTGCTTTGCCACGACCGGATCGATATCCCTGAAGCAGACCCGCCCTCCGGCGTGGCCGTCACCGAACGAGGAACATATGACACAAATCGAACGCCATCATATTGGCAAGCGTATGAGCAAAATCGTTAAACATGGCGAGACCATTTACCTGTGCGGTCAGGTTGGTACTGCAGGGGCCAGCATCGCCCAGCAGACGCAGGATTGCCTCGACAAGATTGACGCGCTGCTGGCAGAGGCAGGCAGCGACAAATCCCGCATGCTGCAATGTACGATCTGGCTCTCGGATATGGCCAACTTCGCAGCGATGAACGAGGTGTGGGACGCTTGGGTGCCTGAGGGCGCGGCCCCGGCGCGGGCCTGCGGCGAAGCCAAGCTTGCGCGGCCTGAGCTGCTGGTGGAAATGATCGTGGTCGCCGCTGCCTGACGTCTGAAACTGCAAAAGGCCCCCGATGCGCGCGGGGCCTTAAGTGTCTGTTGTCGCCGCAGCCCTAACGCCGCCGCAGCAGCCAGATGAAGAACACACCGCCCACCAGCCCGGTGACCAGCCCGATCGGCATATCCTCCGGCGCCATCAGGGTGCGGGCGGCGATATCGGCGGCGACCAGGAACAGCCCGCCAAACAGCGCCGAGACCGGCAGCACCCGGCGATGATCACCGCCGACGATCAGCCGGGCCACATGCGGCACGATCAACCCGACAAAGCCGATCATGCCGGAAAACGCGACCATCACCCCGGTGATCAGCGCACCGACGCAGAAGGTCATCAGGCGGAACCGCGCCACCGGGATGCCCAGCGTCGTGGCTGTCTCGTCCCCGACTGTCATCGCGTTGAGATCGCCGGAGCGGGACCAGAGCCAGCTGCCGCAGAGCACCAGCACCACCAGGGGATAGGCCAGATGGCTCCACTGGGCGAGGCCAAGCCCCCCCAGCATCCAGAAGACCACCGTATGCGTGGCGCGCGGATCCCCGAGGAAAATCAGAACATTGGCCCCTGCCATAACCACAAAGGAGACCGCCACTCCCACCAGCACCAGCCGGTCGGCGGTGGTCGCCTCGGCAAAGCGGGAAACAGCCAGCACCAGCGCCGTGGCCGCAAGGGCGCCGACAAACGCCAGCAAGGGCACGGTCAGCAGTCCCAGAAACAGCCCGGTATGCAGCAGCGCCAGAATCGCACCAAAGGCGCCGCCAGCGGAGATGCCCAGCAGATGCGGATCGGCCAGCGGATTGCGGGTCACCGCCTGAAGACTGGCCCCCACCATGGCAAGCCCGGCGCCGACCATCATCGCCAGCAGGGCGCGGGGGAAACGGATGTCCCAGACAATCGCGGCCTGTCCCTTGCTCCAGCTCGCGCCGAAGACACTGTCTGCCGCAAACGCTGATCCGTGGGTCAGCTTGTGGGCGATAATGCCCCACACGGAGGTGAGCGGAATGCCAACTGCGCCTACAGAGACGGCAATCGACAGGGTCAGGGCCGTCAGTACGGCCCCGCCCAGGATCCAGGCCAGCCGCCCGCGCAGGCGCCGCCGGGCGCGCGCGCTCAGGCGCGGCTCAGTTGCGGGATGTGCGTGGGCGGTGGACATATCAGTTGCTTACCGCATGCGCCTGCGCCGCGTCAAAGCTGGTTGCCAACGTCTTGATTGCGCGGATGTTGCGCGGTCCAGGCGTGGCTTCGACATACTCAAGCGTCACGAAACGGTCATTCTTCACCGCGTCGACCTCTGCAAATGCAGGGTTGCTGCGCATGAAGGCGCGTTTTTCCTCGGCGGTGACCGACCCGTAGTTCACGATGACGATAACCTCAGGATTGCGCTCGACCACGGCTTCCCAGGTCACAGTGGCCCAGCTTTTTTCCAGATCATCCATGATGTTGCTGCCGCCCGCCGCCTCGATCAGCGCGGTGGGCATGGCATATTTGCCTGCGGTGAACGGCGTGTCCTCGCCGCTGTCATAGACAAAGACGCGCAGCGGATCGCTGGCTTCGGGACGATCCTTGGAAAAGGCGGCCAACTCATCCTTGTAGCCCGCAACCAGTGCCTCCGCGGTTTCTTCAACGGCGAAAATCCGGCCGAGGTTCAGCAGGTCGTTATACATGTCATCCATGCTGACCTTTGCCTTTTCACCAATGTGAATGCAGCTTTCGGTCAGCTCATAGACCTTGATGTCAAAGGGGGCGAGGGTTTCTGGCGTGACCTCACCGCCCACCTTCATGCCGTAATTCCAGCCGGCAAAGAAGAAATCCGCATCGGCGCCGATCAGCACCTCCTTGGAGGGGTATTTTGCCGACAGTTCCGGGAGTTCGGCGACGCCAGCGCGCATCACCGGATCCAGGGTCTTCCAGCCGGAAATCCCTGTGTAGCCCACCATCCGGTCGGCCAGCCCCAGCGCCAGCATCATCTCGGTCAGATTGACGTCATTGGAAATGGCGCGCTGCGGCGGTGTATCAAATGCAACGCTGCGGTTGCAGCTCTGTACCGTGGTCTCGGCCTGCGCCACCGGCGCGAGGGAGATGGCCATAACACCGGCGGCGAGCAGCTGCGTCACTGTTGAAAAACGGGCAGTCATAGTCAGGGATATCCTCATGAAACAGGGAGGTGAAAGGTCAGGTGATCCTGCCCGGAGGGGGTCAGGGTTTCGCGTCTGGCAGCGACGTTGAAGACCCGACTAACGGTGTCCTCGCTCAGTACGTCATGGGGCGTGCCAAAGGCCAGCTGGCGGCCCTCGGACATCAACAGGATTTCATCACAGGCGCCGGCTGCGATGTTGAGATCATGCAGGCTGGTGACAATGGTCACATCCAGATCCCGGATCAGGTCCAGCACGTCCAGCTGATGGCGGATATCCAGATGGTTGGTCGGCTCATCCAGCACCAGAAGTGAGGGTTCCTGCGCCAGTGCCCGCGCCACCATGACCCGCTGACGCTCGCCACCCGACAGGGTGCCGAAGGCCCGGTCAGCCATGCTGTAGAGATCGAGACGGTCCAGCATTCCCTCAATGATCGCCGCATCGCGCGCGCCCGGTGTCGCAAACCCTGAGCGATAGGGCGCCCGTCCCAGGGCAACGATCTCCGCCACGGTCAGGGCAAAATCGGTAGGTTGTTCCTGCAGCACCGCAGCAACGCGCTGCGCTGCAGCCTTTGGAGGCAGGGCCCAGATATCACTGTCACCAACCTCAACCTTGCCGCTGCGCGGCTGGTTGAAGCGGTAAATCACCCGTAGCAGGCTGGACTTTCCGGCACCATTGGGGCCAACCACACCCAGCACACGGCCTGCATCGAGGTGAAAGCTGATTGGCTGCAGGATGAGCGGCGCCGCACGGCCCGGTCCCCAGCTGACATCTGTAACGGTGAGTGAGGCTGCGGTCATTCGGCAGGCTCCATGGGCGCGGTTGTTTTTGCCGCTTTGGCCTCTATCGGGGCCGCGGGGAACAGGGCCGGGATGCGCGACAGGGTGGAGCGGCGCAGTTTGCCGGGACGATCAACCGAGCTGCACCAGCCGTCCGCCAGCAATTTGTAGAGATCGGCAAATTGCAGAATATCCGCCAGATCGTCCTGAGGGGTGAGGTCGCCAAACACATAGCTGGCTTTGCCCTCGGCCTGAAATCCGACAGTACAGGGGTGGCTGCATCCCGCCATGCAGGCGACACCTGCCACCTCCACCAGGGTATCGCCGCGCTGGTCAAGCGCGTCGCGCAAGGCGTCAATCAGCTGCGGCCCCGGACGGGTGCCGGGGTCTGTCCCTTTGCAGGATGTGCACACCAGAATACGGTGCCGTGCTGTCCCGTCCATAGCGCCCTCCGCGCAATCCGGTCAGGGGGGCAAAGGGGGAAGGGGACCAGCCACGCGTGAGTGTCGTGCCGTATCATCCTGCCCGCCGGAACACCCCGTCCGGTCCAATAGGTTTCCTGTGGATGGCAGGTCTCCTGACTTGCGGGTTGCTGCGGGCCTCGGCCTTCCCGGCCCAAGGGGCCAGTGGTCTATCGAGGTCGCTCACCGCTCACAGTTGCGGGGGCAGTCGCGGATTTGGCGCCTTTTGGCTACACCACACCACGTTCCCTTTTCATCCCGTGACCGCTTTGGGGCCGTGGGAACCATCTGCGACTTTGGGTAGATTTCTCACCGAGGTTTGTAAAGGAAAAATCATCACAGCTGCGCGGCCGGTCGCACGCTGGTGCTGCCTCTCAGGGGTCTTCGGCAGCGATCAGTTCACCATTTGGGCTGAGCCGGGGGCGCGGCAGGTGCTGCAGCAGCGACGCGACACGCTGGCGGCAGTGTTCTCCGGCCCAGTCATTGGGATGAAACCGGGGCGGTAGATCCGGATGCCGCAGCACCACACGCCGCCAGCGATGCACGATCAGGGTGCGCAGCGTGGCGATCTGTGTCGGGTCAAGGGCATCTGAAACACGGCTTGTCTCCGGCGGTTTGACGCCGCTCAAGGTGCTGTCGAGCCGGGCACAGGCCAGTTTCAGATCCTCTGGAAACAGCCGCTGACGCAGCCAGTCAGGCACTGACAGATCCGGATGGTCGACCGCCAGAAATTGGTCCCGCTCCCGTGGCAGGGGGCCATGGCCCAGCACCGTAGAGCGGTTGACGGCAACATAATTTGGCTGCTGCAGCAGGGCGTCCAGCGCGCCGCCTTGTCCGTCCTGCGCTATCAGCAGGTGCCAATCCTCGGGGGCGAGTGTCGTTGGAGCATAGATGCGCGGGGTGACAGCAGCGGATTGGCTGCGGCCCATCGGGGTCAGGAAATGCACCGACGCGCGGCCTGATCGCGTGCTGTCGATCCAGCCGTCCTTGCGCAGCCGGTGCAATGCAACGCGGATCGCCTCCGGCTTGATTCCCATCGGGGTGATGATCCGGGTGAGGGCGCTGCCGCCAATCTGGTCCCCGTCCCGCTGCGCCAGATCTCCAAAGAGCGAGACAATAATCGACCAGACCCGCTGGTTCTGCGGGTCGCTAAGGGCAGTTACGGTGGTGTCGAACCAGGAGGTCTGTGCGTCTGTCATATATAATAGATAAGTCGCCCGGCCCGGATAGGCCAGACCGGACGACCGTCTGATGACAGGGCCCTATCAGAACGCGTTCATGGTCAGCAGCTCATATTCGGCGGCAATTTCATCATCCTGATTGGTCAGGGTGACATGCCAGCGTACCTCGCCGTAGTCTTCGTTGCGGGGTGTCTTCTTCTTGACGGTCAGACGCACCTTGATGCTGTCGCCTGCAGAAACAGGCTTCATGAACCGCAGATTGTCGATCCCGGTATTGGCCAGCACCGGCCCCTCATCGGGTTGCACGAACAGACCGGCAGCAAAGCTGATCAACAGATACCCATGGGCCACACGACCGGGGAAGAACGGGTTCCGCGCGGCAGCTTCGTCATCCATATGGGCGTAGAAGGTATCGCCCGTGAACTTGGCGAAGGTCTCGATATCCTCCAGCGTGATCTGGCGCGCAGCACTGTGCAGGGTTTCTCCCAGCTCCAGATCACCGAATTTGCGGGTAAAGGGATGTACCTTGGCGGCGATCTCCGTGCCACCCGGCACCCATTGTTCGCCAATCGCCGACAGGATGTCGGGGGAGCCCTGAATGGCGGTGCGCTGCATGTAATGTTTGACGCCGCGCACGCCGCCTAGCTCCTCGCCGCCGCCAGCACGACCTGGCCCGCCATGCACCATATGGGGCAGGGGGGAGCCATGGCCGGTCGATTCCTTCATCGAGTCGCGGTTGTTGAAGTAAAGCCGCCCGTGATAGGCACCCGCCCCCAGCGCGACCTCGCGGGCCACCTCTGTATCATGGGTGATGACGGAGGCCACCAATGACCCTTCGCCGCGATTGGCAAGCGTGATGGCGTGATCCAGATCGTGGTAACCCATGATGGTTGAGACCGGGCCAAACGCTTCGGTGTCATGGACACGCTGCGCCTTGTCCGGATCGGCGCAATGGAACAGCATCGGCGGCACAAAGGCGCCTTTTTCGGCATCGGCGCCATCAACGGAGAAGTTTTCCGGATCGCCAAAGACGCGCTCTGCTTCCTGGCCGATGATCGCGGCCTTCTCCAGAACGTCGCGTTTCTGGCTGTTCGAGACCAGCGCGCCCATGCGGGTGGTTTCCAGGCGCGGGTCGCCAATCCGGGTCTTTGCCAGCCGCGCCGACAGGGCTTCGATCACCGCCTCCACCTGCGCGTCCGGCGCGATGATACGACGGATGGCGGTGCATTTCTGACCCGCCTTGGTGGTCATCTCGCGGCTGACTTCCTTGACGAACAGGTCAAATTCCGGCGTGCCGGGACCCGCGTCCGGGCCAAGGATCGAGGCATTCAGACTGTCCTGTTCAGCCACAAAACGAATGGAATTCTCCAGAATCACTGGGTTTGCGCGCAGCTTCAGCGCAGTCTGCGCAGAGCCGGTAAAGCTGACCACATCCTGCATCGTCAGATGGTCCAGCATGTCGCCAAGGCCGCCGGAAACCAGTTGCAGGGCGCCCTCAGGCAGGATGCCCGACTCCAGCATCAGCCGCACCGCCAGCTCGGTGACATAGCAGGTCGCAGTGGCCGGTTTCACAATGGCCGGAACACCGGCCAGCAGGGTCGGCGCCAGTTTCTCCAGCATCCCCCAGACCGGAAAGTTGAAGGCGTTGATATGCACCGCAACCCCTTGCAAAGGCGTACAGATATGTTGACCAAGGAATGTGCCGTTGCGCGACAGCTGCTCAATATCACCGTCCAGATACACATGGGCATCCGGCATCTCGCGCCGCCCCTTGGAGGCAAAAACAAACATGGTGCCAATGCCGCCGTCGATATCGATCATGTGATCGCTTTGCGTGGCGCCGGTGTTGAAGCTCAGATCGTAGAGCGCTTGTTTGTGCTGGTTCAGATGCCCCGCCAGGGCCTTCAGCATCCGGGCGCGATCATGGAAGGTTAGTTTGCGCAAGGAGGGGCCGCCCACTGTGCGGGCATAGTCCAGCATCCCCTGCACATCCAGCGCGTCATTGCCCGCCTGAGCAAGGGGTGCGCCTGTGATCGCGCTGGCAATGCTGCGCGCACCCGCACCCGGGGCAATCCATTGGCCAGCGGCAAAGCTGGAAACATCAAGAAGGCTCATGGGCGGGTTCCTTTGCGTCTGGACCGGGACATGCACGGTCTGAATATGAGAAGTCGCAAATATATTGACCAACCGGTCGGTTTATGCAAGGTCTTTGTTAACAGATGCACGAGGGGAGGCGCTGCGATGTCAGAGACGCTGTTGGTGGAGGATCACGGGACATGGGTGGAAATCACCCTGAACCGTCCGGACCGGTTGAACAGTTTCACAGAGGAGATGCACCATGCCCTGCGCGCAGCCCTTGAAGCGGCCCGCGATGGTGGCGCGCGTGCTGTACTGCTGACGGGATCCGGACGTGGTTTCTGTGCCGGGCAGGATCTGGGCGACCGCGATCCGCGCAAGATGGACGGCCCGCCGGACCTTGGCCATACCGTCCGCACCTTCTACGCGCCGCTGGTGAACCTGATCCGCTCGCTCGATTTTCCGGTGATATGTGCCGTCAACGGCGTCGCCGCCGGGGCCGGGGCCAATCTGGCGCTGGCCTGCGATGTGGTTGTCGCGGCTGAGAGCGCCAAGTTCATCCAATCCTTCTCCAAGGTCGGCCTGATCCCGGACACCGGCGGCAGCTGGCATCTGCCGCGGCTCTTGGGCGAGGCCCGTGCCAAGGGGCTGGCGCTGACGGTTGAGCCGCTGCCTGCCAAGAAGGCCGAGGACTGGGGCCTGATCTGGAAGGCAGTGCCGGATGACGAACTGATGGCCGAGGCGCGCGGCATGGCGGAGAAATTCGCAAACGGCCCGACACTGGGGCTGGGCCTGACCAAGCAGTGCATCCAGGCCGCGGCGGTCAACACGCTGTCTGACCAGCTGGAGATCGAGGCGGACGCGATGAAAACCTGCGGCGAAAGCGCGGATTATGCCGAGGGCGTTGCCAGCTTCCTGGAAAAGCGCGCCCCCGCGTTCAAGGGGAAATGACCATGACCCCCAAGGAACGCGCCGAAAAATCCGCAGCTGCCATGTGGGCGGACGACCATGCGTCCAAATGGGCGGGCATGGAAATCACCCATGTGGATGAGGGCGAGGCGACGCTGGAGCTGACCGTGGCCCAGCACCACTGCAACGGCCACGGCATCTGCCACGGCGGTGTCACCTTCATGCTGGCCGACAGCGCCTTTGCCTTTGCCTGCAACAGCCGCAACCAGTCGACCGTGGCGCAGCACAATGTGATCAGCTTCACCGCGCCGGGTCGGCTGGGCGACAGGCTGATTGCTACGGCGCATGAGGTCTCTCTGACCGGACGCAGCGGTATCTATGACGTGACAGTGACCAATCAGGACAGCCAGAAGATCGCGGAATTCCGGGGTTTCTCCCGGGCGATCAAAGGCCAGTTGTTCGACGAATAAGGCGTGGAGGATGCCATGGAAGATCTGAGCCCCAAGAAGGGTGAACTGGACCCGATCGAGATCGCCTCGATCGACGAGATCCGCAGCCTGCAGCTGGACCGGCTGAAGTGGTCGCTGCGCCATGCCTATGACAACGTGCCGATGTACAAGCAACGGTTCGACGAGGCGGGCGTGCATCCGGACGACCTGCAAGAGCTGTCCGATCTGGCCAAGTTCCCTTTCACCTACAAAAACGACCTGCGGGACAACTATCCGTTCGGCCTGTTTGCGGTGCCACGGGAACAAATCATGCGCCTGCATGCCTCATCGGGCACCACCGGCAAGCCGACCGTTGTGGGCTATACGGCGAATGACATCAGCAACTGGGCGGATCTGGTGGCGCGGTCCCTGCGGGCGGCTGGCCTGCGCAAGGGCGACATGGTGCATAACGCCTATGGCTATGGTCTGTTCACCGGCGGGCTTGGTGCGCATTACGGGATTGAACGGCTGGGTGCGACCGTGGTGCCGATGTCGGGCGGGCAGACCGAAAAACAGGTTGGCCTGATCACCGATTTCAAACCCGATGGCATCATGGTGACGCCCTCCTACATGCTCAACATTCTGGAGCAGTATCACAAGGTCGGTATGGACCCGCGCGAGTGCTCGCTGAAGGTCGGCGTCTTTGGCGCTGAACCCTGGACGGACGCGATGCGCCGCGAGGTTGAGCAGGCTTTCGACATGCATGCGGTCGATATCTACGGCCTCAGCGAAATCATGGGACCCGGCGTGGCCAATGAATGCGTCGAGACCAAGGACGGCCCCG
Source organism: Phaeobacter inhibens DSM 16374 (assembly GCF_000473105.1). Taxonomy (NCBI): domain Bacteria; kingdom Pseudomonadati; phylum Pseudomonadota; class Alphaproteobacteria; order Rhodobacterales; family Roseobacteraceae; genus Phaeobacter; species Phaeobacter inhibens. The sequence continues at coordinate 192,080 of NZ_AXBB01000004.1, forward strand.
TCATCTGGGAGGATCACTTCCTGCCGGAAATCATCGACCCGGCCACCGGCGAGGTGCTGCCGGACGGCGAGATGGGGGAGCTGGTGTTCACCACGCTGACCAAGGAAGGCCTGCCGATGGTGCGCTACCGCACCCGCGACCTGACCCGCCTGCTGCCGGGCACCGCGCGCTCGATGCGGCGGATGGAGAAGATCACCGGCCGCAGCGATGACATGATCATCCTGCGCGGCGTCAATGTCTTCCCCAGCCAGGTCGAAGAGCAGCTGCTGGCCACTGGCGGGCTGGCGCCTTACTACCAGATCGAGCTGTATAAATCCGGCCGCATGGACGCGATGCGGGTCTTTGTGGAGGCCAACCCGGATGCCACAGATGAGTTGAGCAAGACCGCGGCGGCCCGGATGCTGACCAAGCGGATCAAGGATATGGTTGGCGTCTCGACGGAGATTATCGTCGGCGAACCGGGATCGGTGGAGCGCAGCCAGGGCAAGGCCAAGCGCGTTGTCGACAACCGCAGCAAGGAGTAACCCGCTTGGCCCGCACCATTGCAAAAGACCACGACGAGAAACGCGCCCAGATCCTGAAATCTGCGGCCAAAGTCTTTGCTGAGCAGGGATTTGACCGCGCGTCGATGACCCAGCTGGCGCGGGAATGCGGGATCTCCAAGGCCAATATCTACCACTATTACGATAGCAAGGATGCCGTATTGTTCGGCGTCCTTGACACCTATCTGAGCGATCTGCGCGATCGGGTCTGCGGTGTGGACGTCAGCGCGCTTTCCCCTGATCAGCGGCTGCGCTGCATCGTTTCGGAAATCCTGCTGGCCTATCAGGGGGCCGACCACGAGCATCAGGTGCAGATCAGCGCCATGGGAGCCCTGCCGGAGCCACAGCAGGCACTGCTGCGCGGGTATCAGCGCGAATTGGTGCAGCTGGTCAGTGACGCGCTTGCCGGGGTTGCTGCCGATGGCATCGCCAGAGATCCGGCCAAGCTGCGTGCCGCCACCATGTCGGTCTTCGGGATGTTGAACTGGTACTACATGTGGAATTCCGGCGCTGGACCTGAGGCGCGTGAAGATTACGCACAGATGGTGGCAGATCTGACCATGAACGGCATCCGGTCGCTATAGCATCCCGTCCGGATCACTCCGGTTGCAGCGGTCTCTGGCGTCGGAAAAATAATTGAACCCAGACATGCAAAAGGCCGCCTGAAACGGGCGGCCTTAGGGTGATTCTATCCACAGAAAGCTGTGGTCAGAATGTCTTTAGATGGATGGGCGCGGAAAACCCGCGCCGCGATCCTTACAGCAGTTCCAGCGAACCTGCGGACTGCTTGCCGTCACGACCAGTTTCCAGCTCGTAGGAAACTTTTTGGTTGTCGTTCAAACCATTAAGGCCCGAGCGTTCAACCGCAGAGATGTGTACAAACACGTCCTTGCCGCCAGACTCAGGCTCGATAAAGCCGTAGCCTTTTGTTGCGTTGAACCATTTCACGGTGCCATTGGCCATCCGAATTCTCCAGTATCTATCTCCCCGCAGGGTGCGGGATCGTAAGGCCTGATATCACAGAGTGACCGGCGCGACCATGCCCACAATGTCATAAGTTTTGCGAAGGATGGGGGCTGTGATTTCTCGGGCACGCTCCGATCCACGTGCGAGAATTTTGTCGATCTCGTCCTGATGTTGCATCAGCCGGGCCATTTCGGTGGTGATCGGGCTCATTTTCGCAACCGACAGATCTGCCAGCATCGGTTTAAACTCCGAAAACGCCTTGCCGCCGACATCCGCCAGCACCTGATCAACCGATTGCTCTGCCATGGCGGCGTAGATGTTGACCAGATTGCGTGCCTCCGGCCGTCCTTCCAGCCCCTCAACCTCGGAGGGCAGGGCGTCAGGGTCGGTCTTGGCCTTGCGGATCTTCTTGGCGATGGTGTCGGCATCATCTGTCAGGTTGATGCGGCTGGCATCAGACGCATCCGATTTGGACATTTTCTTCGACCCGTCCCGCAGCGACATGACGCGTGTGGCCGCGCCTTCGATCACCGGCTCGGTCACCGGAAAGAAATCGACGCCGTAGTCGTGATTGAACTTCATCGCGATGTCGCGGGTCAGTTCCAGATGCTGCTTTTGATCTTCGCCCACGGGCACATGGGTGGCGTGGTAGACCAGAATATCAGCCGCCATCAGCGCCGGATATGCGAACAGACCAAGCGAGGCGTTCTGCGCATTCTTACCGGCCTTGTCCTTCCACTGGGTCATCCGCTGCATCCAGCCCATGCGGGCAACGCAGTTGAAGATCCACGCCAGCTGCGCATGCTCGGGTACCTGGCTTTGGTTGATCAGGATCGACTGTTCAGGGTCAAGCCCGGCGGCGATGAACCCGGCGCAAAGCTCGCGCGTGGATTTCTTCAGATCCGCCGGATCCTGCCAGACGGTGATCGCGTGCATATCGACCATGCAGTAGATGCTCTCCACGTCCTTGGCCTGCCAGTCCACGAACCGCTTCAGCGCGCCAAGATAGTTGCCAAGGTGCAGATTGCCCGATGGCTGGATGCCGGAAAACACGCGGGGCGTGAATGTGGTCTCGGTCATCAATAAACTCCCGTCTGGAATTAGGATCCTTGCTGGCTTAACCATGGCTGGAACCATCGTCAACCGCGCGCGGATCAACCGGGCCGCCGGGCAGGGCGGCAGAGCAGGCAAGCAGGAGCAAGATCACAATGGAATACCAAAAAGAGCCGTCTCCGGTGAACCCGCTGCCGCCGGTTGTGGTGGCGCTTGTGCTGATCATCATGGGGATCGAAGCCGGGTTTTCGCTTGGCGCGCGCGGGATCTTTGGCGGGCCTGAGGCCGTCGGCTGGCGGCTGGAGGCAATTCAGACCTATTCGTTCTCTTCCGACATCTTCTGGTGGATGTGGGAGACCGGGCAATGGCCGACGGAGCATCTGATCCGTTTTGTTTCTTACCCCTTTGTGCATGTCGCATTCACCCAGACCCTGTTTGTCTGCGTTTTCGTGCTCGCCATGGGTAAGATGGTGGGCGAGATTTTTGGCGATCTGGCCATGGTGCTGGTGTTTCTGGTCTCCGGCATCGGCGGCGCTGTTGGCTATGCGCTGCTGACCCAATCATCGGTGCCGCTGATCGGTGGCTTTCCCGCGGTCTACGGGCTGATCGGGGCCTTCACCTATATCCTGTGGCGGCAGCTGTCGCTTGTCGGCGCGCAGCAAAGCCGCGCCTTTACGCTGATTGCCTTTCTGATGGGGATCCAGCTGCTGTTTGGCCTGCTGTTCGGCGGCACCCTTGACTGGGTCGCCGATCTCTGCGGCTTTGCCACCGGCTTTGGCCTGTCCTTCTTCCTCGCCCCCGGCGGCTGGGCCCGCATCCGCAATCATATCCGCAGGGAGTGATCAGCCAACCCTGATTGGCAGGTTCTCGCGCTACGGTGGCTTACGGGGCCTTACTGGGTTGGGGTCCCGCCGCGACGCACGGCACGTTTGATATCCCCCAAACGGACCGCGCCGATGATCTGGCCGACACCGAAATAGACCACCGCGCCCAGCACGATCAGACCTAACAGCGCCAGATAGCGCCAGCTGGGCAGGTAGAACAGCCAGCCAAACTGCTGCACCAAACCAAAGAGCACAGCACCCATGATGGCGGAGGCGGTGAGAATGCGCAGGCTCCGGTCGTAGAACCGCTGGTCGAACCGCGCGACCTCTCCCATGCGGCGTGCGCCCAGCCACAGGCAGGCGACCATGGTCCAGCCCGCCACAGTCGCTGCGATGGCAGGGGCGATCCAGCCCAGATAGGGTTTCAGGCCAAAAGCCAGCACCGCATTGATCACCATCGCCACCACTGCGTAGCGGAACGGTGAGCGCGTATCCTCGCGGGCAAAGAACAGCGGCTGCAGCACCTTTTGCAGCACAAAGGCGGGCAGGCCAGCGCCATAGATGGCAACCGCCAAGGCAATGGCGGCCACGTCATCGGCACCGGTCGCGCCGCGTTCATACAGGACGGACACAAGAACCAACGGAACGGCAAGAAAAGCCGCAGTTGAGGGCAGCGTGAGCAGCAGTGAGAATTCGCCGGCACGTGAGAACGCATCGCGTGCGCCCGCATCGTCACCCGCCCGCAGGCGGCGCGACAGATCCGGCAGCAGCACGATGCCGATGGCAATGCCCACGACCCCCAGCGGCAGCTGATACAGACGATCCGCGACAAACAACCAGCTCACCGCGTTTTCAATGTCAGAGGCCACCTGCTGCCCGACCACCAGATTGATCTGTGTCACCCCCATCGCCAGTGCCGCCGGCAGCGCCACACGGACGAGGTTTTTCATCTGCGGCGTCCAACGGGGCAGGCCGGGGCGCAGGCGTATACCGGTCCGGCTGGCGGCGATCCACACCAGCGCCAACTGCGCGACACCGGCCACCGGAATGGTCCAGACCAGCCAACTTATGACCTCGCCGCCCAAAACAGCGCCTGCCACCATGGCGGCGCAGGCAAAGATGTTGAGCAAGACAGGCGCCGCCGCCGCCGCCGCAAACCGCCCGGTGGCATTCAGCACACCGGAAAACAGCGCCGCCAGCGACATGCATAGAATATAGGGAAAGACGATCTGCCCGTAGCCCACCGCCAGATCAAACCGCGCATCGCCCACAAAACCGCCTGCCGTGGCCCAGACCAGTGCGGGCATGAACACCATGCCAAGCCCGACCAGCAGCAGAACCGTGATGGCCAGCAGGTTGAACGCTTCCTGTGCAAAGCCCTGCGGATCCTCGCCGCTCTCCAGCCGCTTGGCAAACATCGGCACAAAGGCTGCGTTGAACGCCCCCTCGGCAAAGAAACGGCGGAACATGTTGGGCAGCCGGAACGCCGCCACAAAGGCATCCATCAGCGGACCGGGGCCAATATAGGCGGTGATCAGGATTTCGCGCAGAAACCCCAGAATGCGGCTCGCCAGCGTCCAAAATCCGACGGTGAGAAAGCCTGACAGCAGTTTGATCGGCTTCATGTTCCGGCCCGCTTCGCCCCTTCGGCGATGGCACTGCGCAGCTTGGCTTCCAGCGATTTCTGCTTGGCCTCGGAGTAATATTTCAACCCGAACATATCCTTCACGTAAAACGCATCGACAACCTGCTCGCCATAGGTCGCGATGACCGCATTGGCGATATAGATATTGGCTCCGGCAAGGGTGCGGGCCAGATCATACAGCAGCCCGGGACGGTCGCGGGTGTCCACCTCGATGATCGTGTAGATCTCCGAGCCGTCGTTGTCGAAGGTGATATGCGTGGGCACGTTGAAGGCGCGTTCGCGCTTCTTGATCTTGTCGCGTGACTTCAGCGCTTCGCCGGCGATCACTTCGCCCTTGAGCGTTTTGTGGATCATCTCGCGCAGGCGGGGCAGGCGGTCTGCCTCATAGGGGTGGCCCTCGGTGTCCTGGATCCAGAAGGCATCGGTGACGTAGCCGTCTTTGGTTGTATAGGATCGCGCATCGACCACATTGGCCCCAACCAGCGCCAGCGCACCGGCGATGCGGGCAAAGATGCCGGGGTGGTCGGCCATGCAGAAACAGGCTCGCGTTGCATCCCGGTCTTCATCTGGATGCAGGCGGATGATGACCTCTGCGGGGTTGTCCCGCTCTGTCAGCTCTCGCAGCATTTCGGCAAAGTCGATATGCGCGGTGACATCCAGACCCTGCCAGTAGGGATCATAATGCCGCCCGGTTTCGATCTTCAGATCGGCTTTGGGCCAGTCGGGCAGGGCGGCGCGCAGGGCCTTCTTGGCCTCCGTGCCGCGATGGGCCCGGTTCAGCGCCTCCATGCCGTTTTCCAGCGCCTCGCGGGTCTGGTTGTACAGCGCGCGCAGCAGCGCCGCCTTCCAGTTGTTCCAGGTATCCGGGCCAACACCGCGAATGTCGCAGACCGTGAGCAGCAACAGCAGATCCAGCCTTTTGATTGTCTTCACCGCCTTGGCAAAGTCGCGCACGGTGCGCGGATCGGCAATATCGCGTTTCTGCGCCATATCCGACATCAACAGATGATACCGCACCAGCCATTCCACGGTTTCGCTGTCGCTCTTGCTGAGGCCCAGCCGGGGCGCCACCCGTCGTGCAATCTGCGCGCCGAGGATCGAATGATCCTGTTCACGCCCTTTGCCGATGTCATGCAGCAGCATCGCCACCAACAGCACCTTGCGGCTCAGCCCTTTGCGGAGGATTTCCGAGGACAGCGGCAGCTCATCCTCCAACTCGCCCCGTTCAATCGCCGCAAAGTTGGCGATCACCTGAATGGTGTGCTCATCTACGGTGTAGGAGTGATACATATTGAACTGCATCATTGCCACGATCGGCTCGAACTCCGGCACAAAGGCGCTGAGCACCCCCAGTTCGTTCATCCGTCGCAAGGCGCGTTCGGGGTTGCCATGTTTCAGCAGCAGATCAAGGAAAATGCGCCGCGCTTCCTTGTCGTTGCGCATTTCGTCATCCACCAGATGCAGGCTGGCAGTGACCAGCCGCATGGCATCGGGATGGATCAGCATCCCCGTGCGCAGCGCTTCCTCAAAGATCCGCAACAGGTTTAGTTTATCCGCACAAAAGGCATCGGGATCGGCGACATCCAGACGGTTGTGGATCACCGCATAGCCGGGCTTTACCCGTGGGCGGCGGCGGAAAATCCGTTCCAGCAGCGGTTCGCTTTTCTGGTGGGTGGCCTCCAGCTTGGTCAGGAAAATCCGGGTCACGTCGCCAACCTTGGTGGCGTGGCGGAAATACTCCTGCATGAAGACCTCAACCGCGCGCCGCCCGGCCCGGTCCTCATATCCCATGCGGGCGGCGACCTCGACCTGAAGGTCAAAATTCAGCTGTTCGGTGGCCCGTTTGGTCAGTAGATGCAGATGTGCCCGCACCGCCCAGAGGAAGTTTTCAGCCTTGGCAAAGGAGTCCAGCTCTTCCGGGCTGAACAGCCCCATCGGCACCAGTTCGGCGACATCCTGAACTTGATAGAGATATTTGGCGATCCAGTAGAGGGACTGCAGATCGCGCAAACCGCCTTTGCCCTCCTTGACGTTGGGTTCCACGACATAGCGCTCCCCCTGTTTCAGGTGGCGGGCGTCACGCTCGGCCAGCTTGGCCTCGACGAAGTCGCGGGCGTCCTTGGAAAACAGCTCCGCATTCAGCCGCCGGTCCAGATCAGCCGCCAGCCCGGCGTCGCCGTCCAGAAACCGCTGTTCCAGCATGGCGGTGCGAATGGTGAAATCCTCACCCCCCAGCCGGATGCAATCGCGGATGGTGCGGCTCGAATGGCCCACCTTCAGGCGCAGATCCCACAGAATGTAGAGCATCGATTCAATCGCGCTCTCAGCCCAGGCGGTGATTTTGTACGGGGTGAGAAACAGCAGGTCCACGTCGGACTGGGGCGCCATCTCACCCCGTCCGTAGCCGCCAACCGCAATCACCGCGATCCGTTCGCCCTGGGTGGGGTTGGACAGCGGGTGCAGCAGGCTGGTGGCGGTGAAATAGGCGGCAGTGACCAGACCGTCGGTCAGATAGACATAAGACCGGGTCAGGGCCCGTGCGGCAAAGGGTTCCTCGGCAAAGGCCTCGGCGATGGCGGCGCGCCCGGCCAGATTGGCCTCGCGCAGGATTTTCACAACGCCAGCGCGCAGCTCCGCCGCCGAGCAATCCCGCGACAGGGCGGTGATGGCGGCGCGCACGGCAACGGCGTCAAAAATTTTGCCGGGGTCGCAGATCAGCGGCCCCAGCAAAGGTGGGAGATGGACGGTGTCCGGCAGCGCTGGATCAGAATCCGGCACCGGCGAAGCTGCTGGGAGCTGGGTCAATAACCACAACCTTCTGTTCTTGGATTGTCGCAACCGCAAGGCCGCGTTCATTGGTGCCATCGGGGCGCAGGCGGAAAATGCCGCCGGTGCCCTGGAACCCATTGCCACGGGTCAGCGCCGCGCCGGTCAGCGCGTCGGATTTGCCTGCACTCACCAGTGCGCCAATGGCGGCGATCCCGTCATAGGCAAGACCACCGATCGGATGCGGAGCGGCACCATAGCTGGCCTGATAGCGGCTGCGGAATTGCTGCGACCGGTTGGTGTCGGGCATTGCAAACCAGCCGCCCTGCACACCCGGCAGGGCCAGCGTCTGTGCCGGAATATCCCAGCGGGTGAGGCCGATATACTGTGTTGCGGCCGGGTCCACGCCTGCCTCCGGCATCAGCTGGGTCAGCAGGGGCAGGGCACCGGCGGTATTCGCGGTCAGGAACACCGATTGCGCGCCGCTGCTGGCAACGGTTGAGCGGATCGTCGGGATGGCGTTGATCACGCCCTGCTGCGACAGCTGGTAGCTGACAGCGCCATTGATATTGGCCCCGGTACCTGCGGCTGCGCGCTCAATCGCCACACGGCCGGCCTGACCTGCGGGGTCGCTGCCGCTGACGATCACCATATTGCCCTTGCCCTGACGGGTGGCATAGCTGGTCAGACGGCGTGCTGTGTTGTCGAAGGTCGGCCCGAGGATAAAGACATTGCCACCGGCAATGGCGCTGTTGTTGGAGAAGGCCAGAACGTTGACGTTGCGCTGTGCGGCTACCAGACCCGCGGCATTTGCGGCCTCGGCATAGACTGGCCCCAGAATGATCCGCGCGCCATCATTGATCGCGGTGGTCGCGGCGGTTGCGGCCTGCTGGGGCGTGCCTGCGGTGTCATAGATTCGCAGATCGATCTGCGCCCCGTTGAGATCGGCAATCGCCATCCGGGCCGCATTCTCAAGGCTTTTGGCCAGCAGCGCATCGCCGGACTGGGCGGACCCGCGCGGCACCAGCAGGGCAACGGGCACGGGTTTGGTTGTGTTGATCGATGGCCCGCCACCGGTTGGCAAGGTATCACAGGCGGCCAGTGCCAGCGTCGAAACCACGGTAGCAGCGGTCATTGCCGCCTTGCGGGCGTGTTGAAAAACAGCAAACATAATGGACTTGAAACTCCCTTGTCCGGCGGCGTACGCCGTGTTGGTACCTGAGGGATCATAAACGACCAACAAGGCGGGTCCAGCGTGAATCACAAGATCGTCCATTTGCCATCCGGCCTCTACTTTGTTGCGACGCCCATCGGCACCGCGCGCGACATCACTCTGCGGGCGCTGGATGTGCTGGCTTCTGCCGACATGATCGCCGCCGAGGACACCCGTTCCTTGCGCAAACTGATGGAAATCCACGGTATTCCGCTCAATGGTCGGCAGATTGTGGCCTATCACGATCACAGCGGTGCAGGGGCCCGCGCACGCCTGCTGGCTGCGCTGGAGGAGGGGCAATCGGTTGCCTATGCCTCCGAGGCGGGTATGCCGCTTATTGCCGATCCGGGCTATGACCTCAGCCGCGCCGCCGCTGAGGCCGGGCATCTGGTGACCGTGGCGCCGGGGGCCTCTGCGGCGCTGGCGGCGCTGACACTGGCTGGCCTGCCAACGGATGCGTTTTTCTTTGCGGGCTTCCTGCCGAACGCCAGCGGCGCCCGGCGCAAGCGGCTTGAAGAGCTGGCAGCCGTGCCCGGCACGCTGGTCTTTTACGAATCGCCCAAGCGGATTGCGGCCTCCCTGCGCGACATGGCGGCGGTTCTCGGCGACCGTCCCGCCGCGCTCTGCCGTGAAATCACCAAGAAATTCGAGGAGGTGCGCCGCGACAGCCTGCTGACCCTCGCCGAGGGGCTGGATCAGGCCCCCGTCAAAGGCGAGATCGTGGTGCTCGTTGACCGGGCACGCGGCGTCAGTGTCAGCGACGGCGACCTCGACAGCGATCTGCGCGCCGCGCTGAAGGACAACTCCGTAAAAGACGCCGCCTCCATCGTGGCCGAGATGCACAATCTGCCCCGCCGCAAGATCTACCAACTGGCGCTCGATATGGCCAAGGACGCCGGCTGAGCGTGGCCGGGCGGCAGGACACCCCGCCCAGGCGCGCCTCGGCCCGTGGGCTACGTGGCGCAAAATCCCATCACGCCGGACAGGCGGCGGAGGAGTTGGTGGCGCGCCACTATGAACGGCAGGGCTATCAGATCGCGGCACGCCGCTGGCGGGGCGGCAGCGCTGAAATCGATCTTATCCTGCGGCTTGGGGCGATGGTGGTGTTTGTTGAGGTCAAACACAGCGCCACCCGCGATCAGGCCATGGCGCGCATCAATGCCGCGCAGATGCAGCGCATGATGGCCAGTGCAGCGCAGTTTCTTGCGGATGAACCGGCGGGCCAGCTAACGGAGGCACGGCTTGATGTCGCGGTGGTGGATGGCACCGGCAGGGTTGAGGTGCTGGAAAACGCCTATGGTCACGGTTGATCAGTTCAGCCATTGAACCCGCCGCCAAGCTGGGTCATGTATTCCGCGTGGGCGGTTTTGCCCATGTCATTTTGCCCATGTCATGAGGGACTGACATTATGAAAATCGCCTTTCAAATGGACCCGATCACCGACGTTGACATCAACGCCGACAGCAGCTTCCGCCTCGCTGAGGAGGCGCAGGCGCGCGGGCATAGCCTGTTTTTCTACGGTCCCGACCAGCTGGCCTATCAGGAGGGGCGCATCACCGCGCGCGGCCATGATATGACGGTCCAGCGGGTGGCTGGCACCCCGGCGGAACTCGGCCCGCGCCGCGAAGTCGACCTGAGCGACTTTGACGTGGTCTGGCTGCGTCAGGACCCGCCCTTTGACATGCATTACATCACCTCCACCCATCTGCTGGACCGTCTCAAGGGCCAGACGCTGGTGGTCAATGATCCGTTCTGGGTCCGCAACTACCCCGAAAAACTGCTGGTTCTGGATTTCCCCGAGCTGACACCGCCGACCACCGTCGCCCGCGATCTGGACACCATCAAGGCGTTCAAGGAGAAACACGGCGACATCATTCTGAAGCCGCTCTATGGCAATGGCGGGGCCGGTGTGTTCCGGCTCGACGCCAATGACCGCAACCTGACTTCTCTGCATGAGCTGTTCACCGGCTTCAGCCGGGAGCCGCTGATCGTGCAGAAATTCTTGCCGGATGTGTCGAATGGCGACAAACGGGTGATCCTCGTCGATGGTGAGCCGGTTGGCGCGATCAACCGCGTGCCTGCAGCGGGCGAAACCCGCTCCAACATGCATGTCGGTGGCCGTCCCGAGAAAATCAGCCTCAGTGACCGGGATCGCGAGATTTGCGCCGCCATCGGACCCCTGCTGCGTGAAAAGGGACAGATCTTCGTCGGGATCGATGTGATCGGCGACTATCTCACAGAGATCAACGTGACCTCACCCACCGGCATTCAGGAGCTGGAGCGCTTTGACGGGGTGAATATCGCCGAAAAGATCTGGCAAGCAATCGAAGCCAAGCTCTGAGCTATCAGCTGGGAAAACCCGCCTAGGCGGCAATGCGAAAACTGATCGCTTCGGCGATATGGGGGCGGCGGACATCCGGCGCCCCGTCCAGATCCGCGATGGTGCGGGCCACCCGCAGGACCCGGTGATAGCCGCGCGCGGTCAGTCCGAACCGGTCCGCTGCCTGCAACAACAATGCGCGGCTCTCGGCATCGGGCGTGGCCACCTCCTCCAGCAGTTGCCCCTCGGCATCGGCGTTCTGGCGCAGCCCCGGATGATCGTGGTAGCGGCTGGTCTGGATCTCGCGGGCGATGGCCACCCTTAGGGCGATCTGATCAGATGTTTCGCCCGCACTGGGCAGATCCAGATCGGCGAACCCAACAGGCGGCACATCGACTCGCAGATCAAACCGGTCGATCAACGGGCCGGAAATGCGTCCCAGATAATCCGCCGAACATTGCGGCGCGCGGGCACAGGCGCGGCTGGGATCGCTCAAGGCACCGCATTTGCAGGGGTTGGCAGCGGCCACCAGCATGAAACGGCTGGGGTAGCTGACATGAGCATTTGCACGCGCCACATTCACATGGCCGGTTTCCAGCGGTTGGCGCAGGGTTTCCAGCACAGCACGGCTGAACTCTGGTAACTCATCCAGAAACAAGACCCCGTTATGGGCCAGGCTGATCTCGCCGGGTTGTGCTCGCCTGCCACCGCCAACGATGGCTGCCATCGACGCGGTGTGATGGGGTTCCCGGTATGGCCGATTGCGACAAATGCCCCCTTCGTCGATCAATCCGCACAGGGACTGGATCATTGAGGTTTCCAGCGCCTCGGCTGGCGTTAGAACCGGCAGAATCGACGGCAGTCGCGCAGCCAGCATGGATTTGCCCGATCCCGGTGCCCCCACCATAAACAGATGGTGTCGCCCGGCGGCAGCAATCTCAAGCGCGCGTTTGGCCCGCTCCTGTCCTTTCACATCGCGCAAGTCCTTTGTAGCGGGGATGTCGATGACCTCACCGGGTTCGGCAGGCGTGATCACCATTTGCCCCGTGGAATGCCGCACGACGTCTGACAGCCCGCTGGCGCCAATCACCGTTGCATCACTGACCCAGGCGGCCTCGGCGCCCGAGGCTCTGGGGCAGAGCAGCCTCCGCCCCTCGCTGGCAGCGGCCATGGCTGCGGGCAGGGCGCCCACCACCGGCACAAGGCTGCCGTCAAGGGACAGTTCGCCAAGGGCAATGGTCTCTGATGCTGCTTCTGCCGGAATAATCTCAATCGCTGCCAGCAGCGCCAGCGCAATGGGCAGGTCAAAATGGCTACCCTCCTTGGGCAGATCCGCAGGCGACAGGTTGACCGTGATCCGGCGCGAGGGCAGGGCGATCGACATGGTCGCAAGGGCGGAGCGCACCCGTTCACGCGCCTCGCTGACTGCCTTGTCCGGTAGACCTACGATGGAAAAGGCAGGCAAGCCGGGTGCGACAGCGCATTGCACCTCAACCGGGCGGGCCTCAATGCCTTGAAAGGCAACGGTATACGCGCGCGAAATCATCTCTCCCCTTTCCGCTATGGGTGGGGAGAGATGCTTGGTGAACGTGGTTTCGGAGTCGTTAATGCGCGTGGAGGGCCCCTGAGGTTTTACGCATTATTTACCCTGATGGCTGACCGGCAGTTCAGCTCAACTGCCAGGGGATGCGCGGCAAATCAATCGGGTAGGGATCGGTGCTATACTTCACCTCATCCATTCGATCCTGCCAGCGGCGCAGCACAGGATCAGAAAGGGTGACGCGACAATAGGCACGCATCTCATCCGAAACAGGCAGGTCAAATCCGACAATGCGCGCCGCCACCGGCGCATAAAAGGCATCCGCGATGGAATAGCTGCCAAAGAGCCAGCCCTCGGCGCAGCCCGAGACCGTCCGCGCATGAGCAAACAGCGTCTCAATGCGCCGCAGATCCGCCAGAACCGCCTCAGAGGGTTCAAACCCCTGATAGATATGGGCCAATTGCATCGGACAGGCGCTGCGCAGCGCGCCAAAACCAGAGGCCATCTCCGCCACCAGCCAGCGGGCCGTCGCGCGCTGGCGCGGATCTTCGGGCCACATGCCAGCCTCGGGATGGCGCTCCGCCAGAGTTTCGGCAATGGCAACGGTCTCGCCAATCACCGTACCATCGGGCAGTTGCAGCGTCGGCAGCAGCCGCGCAGGCGCCAGCGCCGCCATTCTGTCCTTCATGGTGCCCGAAAACATCTCAATCAGAGAGACCTCATGGGGCAGGTTGAATTTTTCCAGCATCAGCCAGCCGCGCAACGACCAGCTGGAATACTTGCGATCACCGATATAGAGTTGATATGTCATAGCGCGAGGCTAACGCGTCATAGATCATTCTAAAATGTAATATTTGTGAAGAAAATCATCACGGATTGTGATTGATTTTGCCGCAGCCCCACCCCTGTTCCCAATCAGCCCCCCGATGGGTGAGTTCCGTGACCGACAGATTGTCGATCCGGTGCGAGAAGGCCTCTTCAGCGGTCAGCCGCTCGGCCCGCTGGATCTGCGTCAGGATCTGGCCAAAATGGCCCACCACAATCAGATTGCGCCCGCGATGGGTGTCGATCAGCCCATTGATGGCCCCATTCACCCGCGCGCAGACCTGATTCCAGCTTTCGCCGCCGGGAGGGGTCACGTCGCCGGGGGTTTCCCAATAGGCGCGGATGCGGTCGGGGTCTTCGGCGTCGATCTCGCGCCAGCTGCGCAGCTCCCAGGCGCCGAAATGAATCTCGCGCAGATCCGGATGATCCTCCAGCCGCTGCCGGTCGCGCCCGATAGCAGTCGCCGTGTCGCGCGCCCGACTGAGGTCGGAGGAGACCACCAGCGCCTCAGCGGGGAGATATCCATGCAGCCGGTCCAGCGCGCCCGTGTCCGACAGATCAGCCGGCAGATCGGACCAGCCGACCATGGATTTGGCATGGGTTGGGCCGTGACGGACCAGAAACAGTCTCGTGATCGCATCGTTGCTCATAGCGTTCCTTTCAGCACCTGCGGTAGCCCGGCGGTGACCAGCACGGCCCGGTCAGCCATCCCGGCCAATGCGATATTGAGCCGACCCTGCGCCTCGCGGAACTGCCGGGCCAGCGCATTGTCAGGCACGATGCCGTGCCCCACCTCGTTTGACACCACCACCACCTCAGCCGCGCAGCGCTGCAAGGCATCCAGCAGGTGGTGCTGCGCCGCCTGCAAATCCGCCTCCGCCAGCATCTGATTGCTGAGCCACATGGTGGCGCAATCCACAAGACAGATCTGATCCGCCGCCAGCGAGTCGAGCACCGGCGCGAGGTCCATCGGCGCCTCATTGGTGGTCCAGCCGGTGCCCCGCTGATGAAGGTGGCGGTCAATCTTCGCGCGCATCTCATCGTCAAACACTTGTGAAGTAGCGAGGTAAACCCTGTCTTTACCGGAGCTTAGGCAGAGGCTTTCGGCAAAGGCCGACTTGCCAGACGCTGCGCCGCCAAGAATGAATGTGACTTTAGACGGCAATTTTACTACCCTGAACATATCGAGTGTTGCGTGACTGGGTAGCCACGGGTGCGATGCAGCACAAGATGTGTTGACCACAAGGGCGCGTCAACCTGCCTAAGATGACGCCGTATTTCAGACGTTTATTGCACCCCAGACCGGCCCGATGTGGCGGCGCGTTATGCGTTTTTCGCCACAACCTGTCCGGCCACAGACAACAGTCCCGACCCTATTTTCGGGAATTTGCCAATTGTGAAGTGATCCAAATCCGCGCGGCGCGCGTAAACAGATCAAAATTCATCTACGGGGAAGAAAAATGGCACTTGATACCATGATCGAAAACCCGTTGCCCAAGCGGGCAATGAAGGCGGAATTGCTGGACGCGGAAACAGAGCTGCAACTGGCCTACGCCTGGCGGGATGAACGCGATGTGCAGGCACTGCACCGTTTGATCAACGCCTATATGCGACTGGCCATCTCGATGGCGTCCAAATTTCGCCGCTACGGCGCGCCGATGAATGACCTTATTCAGGAGGCGGGTCTGGGCCTGATGAAGGCGGCAGACAAGTTTGACCCTGATCGGGGTGTGCGCTTCTCCACCTATGCGGTCTGGTGGATCAAGGCCTCCATTCAGGACTATGTGATGCGCAACTGGTCGATGGTGCGGACCGGGTCGACCTCCTCGCAGAAATCGCTGTTCTTCAATATGCGCAGGGTGCAGGCCCAGCTGGAGCGACAGGCCCAGTCGGAAGGCACGCGCCTGGACCAGCATCAGCTGCACCAGCAGATCGCCACCGAAATCGGCGTGCCACTGCGGGATGTGCAGATGATGGACGGGCGGTTGGCGGGCGCGGATTTTTCGTTGAATGCTGTCCAGTCAGCCGAGGAAGAGGGGCGCGAGTGGATCGAGGCGCTGGAAGACGACAGCGCTCAGGCCGCCGAGCTGGTCGAGGAAAGCCATGACACCCGGCAGCTGCGGACTTGGCTGGTGGAGGCGATGCAGGCGCTGAACGACCGCGAACGCTTCATCATCACGGAACGCAAACTGCGGGAAAAACCGCGCACATTGGAGAGCCTCGGAACCGAGCTGGGCCTGTCCAAGGAGCGTGTGCGCCAGCTGGAGGCAGGTGCCTTTCAGAAGATGCGCAAATCGCTTGAAACCTGTTCACGGGAAGTCCAGAACTTCCTCCTATGAAAAACCATAGTGATGTTATCAACAAAGGCGCGCCCCGGATCGGACGCGCCTTCCTTATGCGCGGCTCAGCACTGGGGCGCTTGGCGTTATGCGCAATGGTTCTGGCCGTTGCCATGGCGGGCAGTGGCGCGGCAGACAGCAATATCGGACATGCCCCATCGCCTGCGGTGCTAGCTCGCTCCAGCGCTGAGGTGCTACCGGTTCTGGCTGAGGCCGACGTGGTCTTTCTGGGTGAGGTACATGACAATCCGGCCCATCATCAGGTACAGGCGGAATTGATCGCGCAATTGCTTCCCCAGGCGGTGGTCTGGGAAATGATCACTATGGAACAGTCGCAAAGACTGACACCAGCGCTGCTGCGAGACGCTGCCGCCTTGGCCGAAATACTGGATTGGGCACAATCCGGCTGGCCCGACTTTGCACTCTATCAACCGGTATTCTCCGCCAGCAGTGAGGCTGCGCAATTCGGCGCCTTGGTGCCCCGCGCAGACACCCGCCGCGCGATGGAGATCGGGGTGGCCGCCTTCTTCGGTGTGGAGGCGTCGCGATATGGCCTGACGGATCCGCTGCCAGAGGCGCAGCAATCTCAGCGGGAGGCGGATCAACTGGTCAATCACTGCAACGCCATGCCACCTGAAATGCTGCCGGTGCTGGTTGATTTGCAGCGACTGCGGGACGCGGCGCTGGCACGTGCCGTTTTGATCGCGATGCAGCAGCCAGATTATGACAGATCCAAGGGTCCTGTTGTTGTCATCACCGGCAATGGTCATGCACGGCTGGATCGTGGCGCCCCAGTGGCGCTGCACAAGGCACGTCCCGATTTGCGGATCGCGGCCCTTGGCCAGTCCGAAGACAGCCAGATCGCGGGCGTGTTCGATGTGGTTCTGGACGCGGTTGCCATCCACCGTCCGGATCCCTGTCTGGCGTTCCAGTAACAACCCTATCCCGGCGCCAGGCCAGGGGTCGCCGAAAACCGTTTCACACTGGCGGCGTGGCGCAGTAGAGTTTGCCGGGACCTGCGGCAAGGATGGGCAAATGCTGGCGAACAAACGTATTCTCCTGATCATCGGCGGCGGGATTGCCGCCTATAAATCGCTGGAGCTGATCCGTCGGCTGCAGGATCAGGGCGCCGAGGTGGTGCCGGTCCTGACCAAGGCGGGAGAGGAATTTGTGACCCCCTTGTCAGTCTCTGCACTGGCCGGGCAGGCAGTCCACCGGGACCTGTTTGATCTGACAGCCGAGGCTGAGATGGGCCATATCCAACTGTCGCGCAGCGCGGATCTACTGGTGGTGGCCCCGGCAACCGCAGATCTGATGGCGAAGATGGCCAATGGTCACGCCAATGATCTGGCCTCCACCCTGCTGCTGGCAACCGATACGCCGGTGCTGTTGGCGCCTGCGATGAATGTGCGCATGTGGCAGCATCCGGCGACCCAGCGCAATCTTGAGATCCTGCTGGCGGATGGTGTTGCTTGCGTCGGCCCGGATGAGGGCGGCATGGCCTGCGGTGAATTTGGCCCCGGCCGTCTGGCGGAACCGGACGCCATTGTTACCGCGATTGTCGCCAAACTCTCCGACGGGCCGCTGAAGGGACAGCGTATTGTCCTGACCTCCGGCCCCACCCATGAGCCGATCGACCCGGTGCGCTATATCGCCAACCGCTCATCCGGAGCGCAGGGAACTGCGCTGGCCCGTGCTCTGCGCGATCTGGGCGCTGAGGTGGTCTTCATCACGGGCCCTGCCAGCGTCGCGCCGCCCGAGGGGGTTGAGGTGGTGGCCGTGGAGACCGCGCAAGAGATGGCCGACGCGGTGACCGCCGCCCTGCCTGCGGACGCCGGTGTCTTTGCCGCAGCCGTGGCCGACTGGCGGGTCACCAGCGCCTCTGATCGCAAGCTGAAGAAATCGAAGGATGGCCTGCCAGTGATGGAATTTGCCGAAAACCCCGACATCCTCAAAACCGTGTCGCATCTGGATGAGGGGCGGCCGAGACTTGTTGTGGGGTTTGCGGCAGAAACCAATGATGTGGTGGAAAACGCCACCGCTAAACGCCTGCGCAAGGGCTGTGACTGGATTATTGCCAATGATGTCTCCCCCGCGACAGGTATCATGGGCGGCAGCGAAAACGCGGTTGTGCTGATCTCAGATCAAGGCGCAGAGAGCTGGCCGCGCATGGACAAGGGCGCTGTCGCACGTCAATTGGCGGATCGCATCGCAGCGGCGCTCACAGAGAGAGGCTGAGCCGCCCGAATAGGAAACATCGAATAAGGACAAGGCACAGGAATGGTCGAGATCCGCATCACATATGACGAGGGCGCAGACAGGGATGTGCCGCTGCCCGCCTATCAGACGGCCGAAGCCGCAGGTGCCGATCTGCGCGCCAACCTGCCGGATCGCGCGCGCCTGACCCTTGCCCCTGGTGCCCGAGCGCTGGTGCCCACCGGGCTGCGACTGGAAATCCCGCAAGGTTATGAGGTGCAGATCCGCCCCCGCTCCGGCCTTGCGCTGAAACATGGCATCACCCTGCCCAATGCGCCCGGCACTATCGACAGCGATTATCGCGGCCCGCTGGGGGTTATTGTGATGAACGCAGGTGACGCCCCGTTTGAGATCGCCCATGGGGACCGCATCGCGCAGATGGTGGTTGCGCCGGTGCTGCAGGCGCGTTTTCAACTGGTCGACAGCCTGAGTGATAGCGCGCGCGGCAGCGGTGGCTTTGGCTCCACGGGGCAGCGCTGATGCTGTCGATTGTTGTTCTTGCGGCTCTCATCTGGTGGGGCGGGCGGTTTCTCGGGCTGGGGCACACCCTGCGGCTGGGCCTGCTCGGGGTGCTGTATATCGCTATTCTCGCGGTGCATCTGACCCTGCCTGAAACCGCACCGCTGCGGGGGGCCACCGGTGGATCTGCGGCGCCCTGGCTGGTGCTGGCCGGAATGGTGGTTCTGGTGCTGGCGTATCGTCATTTGTTGCGCCGCCTGCGCAGCCGCGCACAGCCGGAGGAAGATGCCGAGGGTGGCGCCAAACCTCGCCCGGACAAATTCTCGGAGAGCGAGCTGGACCGCTACGCCCGTCACATCGTCCTGCGCGAACTGGGCGGGCCGGGGCAGAAGAAACTCCGCAAGGCCCGTGTTCTGGTGATCGGGGCAGGGGGCTTGGGCGCGCCCGCGCTGCAATATCTTGCCGCCGCCGGGGTGGGCACCATTGGGGTGATCGACGATGATCTGGTGGAAAACGCCAATCTGCAGCGGCAGGTGATCCACCGCGATCAGGATATCGGCATCCCCAAGGTATTCTCGGCCCAGGCCGCGATGGAGGCGCAGAACCCATATGTCACCGTGCGCCCCTATCACCGCCGCCTGGACGCGGATATCGCGACCGATCTTTTTGGCGATTATGATCTGATCCTGGATGGCACCGACAATTTCGAAACGCGCTATCTGGTCAATCGCACCGCCGTGGCACTGGGCAAGCCGCTGATTTCAGGCGCGCTGTCGCAGTGGGAGGGGCAGATTTCGCTGTTTCACCCCACCGCAGGCGGCCCCTGTTATCAGTGCATCTTTCCCGAGGCACCGGCCGCAGGGCTTGCCCCCAGCTGTTCCGAGGCCGGGGTCGTGGGGCCCTTGCCCGGTGTTGTTGGCGCGATGATGGCGCTGGAGGCGATCAAGGCGGTCACCGGCGCGGGTCAGACCCTGCAGGGCGAGATGCTGATCTACGACGGGCTCTATTCCGAGAGCCGCAAGATCACCCTCAGCCAACGCAGTGATTGCCCGATTTGTGCGGGCGGTGCTGGACCTGTGGAGGAGACCGGGAAGAAAGAGACTAGAAAAGAGACGGGCGCGCTGCACTCCGATGCGGGGTCATCCGAGACAATCTGACGACGCAATTACATCACCAAAGGGGAGGATAAGATGACATTCAATTGGACCCAAACGGCTCTGAAAACGGTGGCCGCAACCGCAGGGGTGGCATTGCTGGCAAGCGCAGCCACGGCTGCGGATCTGCCGGACCTTGAGGGGCGCGAAGTGGTTGTTTCGGTAGAAAACGCCTATCCGCCGTTGCAATTCGTCGAACCGTCCAGCGGCAAGGCGATTGGCTGGGAATATGACGCCATGGCGGAGATCGCCGAGCGGATCAACATCACCGTTGTCTATGAAACCACCAGCTGGGACGCGATGATCCCGGCGGTCAGCGATGGCCAGTATGACATGGGCATGACAGGCATCACCATTCGCGATGATCGCAAGGAAAAGGTTGATTTCTCCGACAAATACCTGACCTCGCAAATGCGCATGATCGTGGCCGGGGATGAGAGCCGGTTTGATGATGCTGCAGGTTTTGCCGCGGATGCGGACCTGTTGGCGGGCGCGCAGCCCGGCACCACGCCGTTTTACGTGACGGTTTACGATATTCTGGATGGTGACGAGGCCAACCCGCGCATCAAGCTGTTTGAAACCTTTGGCGCGGCCATTCAGGCGCTGCGCACGGGCGATGTGGATCTGGCACTGTCGGACAGCACCGCTGCCAACGGGTACGTGCAGGCCTCTGACGGGGCGCTGAAAATCGTGGGTGAGCCGTTGGGGACTGAGGATTTCGGCTTCATCTTCCCCAAGGGCAGCGATCTGGTGGCGCCGATCAATGCAGCCATCGCCGCGATGGAGGCAGACGGCACGCTGGAGGCGCTGAACACCAAATGGTTCCTTGAGTATAAGCTCGGCGGATAACCCTGCACAGACACCGACCAATCCCCGGCCCAGGCGCCGGGGATTTCTACATCAAGGGGCAGACATGAGCGCACAAGAGCCAAAGCCGCGCAGACCGGACGGCAAGAAAGACGATTTTCCCTGGTGGCTGGCGGCGGTGCTTCTGATTGGCGGGACGCTGATCTGGCGGGTGGCCTCGGATGATCTCTATCTCTCCATCCTCAGCACATTGATGCGGGGCGTGCAGCTGACCATCTTTGTCACGCTGATCAGTTTTTTTCTCGCGTCGCTTCTGGGTCTTGGGCTGGCGCTGGCGGCGGGGTCACGCTGGCTGGTGATCCGGCAGGGTGCGCGGTTCTATATCGAGGTGGTGCGCGGCATTCCGATCATCGTGCTGCTGCTTTACGTCGCCTTTGTGCTCGCACCCGCACTGGTGGAACTGCGCAACTGGCTGGGGGATCACATCGGGCTGGACCCGATCCGCACCCGCAATTTTCCGCTGCTGTGGCGGGCCATTATCGCGCTGATGATCGCCTATTCCGCCTTCATCTCGGAGGTGTTTCGCGCCGGTCTGCAATCGGTGGATGAGGGCCAGATCGAGGCGGCGAAGTCGCTGGGCCTCAGCCGCTGGCATCGCTTCCGTTTCATTGTGTTTCCACAGGCGATCCGCACCATCCTGCCGCCGCTGGGCAATGATTTTGTCGCCTTGGTCAAAGACAGTTCGCTGGTGTCAGTGCTGGGCGTTGCCGATGTCACGCAGCTGGGCAAGCTGACGGCGGTGGGCAATTTCCGCTATTTCGAGACCTACAATGTGGTGGCTTTGATTTACCTCACGCTGACAATTGGCTTGTCGCTGCTGCTCAGACGGTTTGAGAAACACCTGCGACGTCGCGAGGAGCGCCGGTAGCGGGCAGGCTCTGGCGGCAATCGGCGAAATTCTCTTGAGTGTGCCTCTGGACGGCGGGCGGGGGCAGGCATAGCTTCCTCTCAAAGGAGATTTGCCATGACCAATCCGCTGCTGTCCACCTGGGACACGCCATTTGAAGTTGCGCCGTTTGATGAAATCAAGGACAGCGATTTTGCCCCTGCTCTGGATGAGGCGCTGGCTGCGCATAAGGCGCAGATCGATGCGATTGCCGCCGCAGATGAGGCGCCGACATTTGCCAATGTGATCGAGGCGCTGGAAACCCCCTGCCGCGAGCTGGAGCAGGTTCTGTCGGTGTTCTACAGCGTGGCTGGTGCAGACAGTAACCCCGAGCGCGAGGCGTTGCAGCGGGCGTTTTCCCCGAAACTGGCAGCGCATTTTTCCGCCATCACCGCCAACAAGGCGCTTTATGCGCGCGTCAAATCGGTGTGGGATCAGCGCGATACGCTGGATCTGACCGAGGAACAGCAGCGTGTCCTGATGCTGACCCATCGCGGATTTGTGCGTGGCGGTGCAGCGCTGGAGGGCGCGGATGACACCCGCATGCAGGAGATCAAATCCCGCCTTGCGACGCTTGGGACGGAGTTCACCCAGAACCTGTTGGCGGATGAACGTGATTGGTTCATGGCGCTGAGCGAAGAGGATTTGGCCGGTCTGCCGCAATTTGTGGTCGATGCCGCCCGCGCGGCGGGCAAGGACAAGGGGCTGGATGGCCCTGCGGTCACGCTGTCGCGCTCTCTCATCACGCCGTTTTTGCAGTTTTCTCCCCGTCGCGACCTGCGCAAGACGGCGTTCGAGGCCTGGGCTGCGCGCGGTGCCAATGGCGGCGACAGCGACAACCGCGAAATTGCTGCCGAAATTCTGGCCCTGCGCGAAGAGCGCGCCAAATTGCTCGGCTATGAAAATTTCGCAGCCTACAAGCTGGAAACCGAGATGGCCAAGACCCCGGCCGCGGTGCGCGATCTGCTGATGCAGGTGTGGGAGCCGGCCAAGGCGCAGGCGGAGGCGGATGCCTGGGTGCTGACCAAGATGATGCAGGAAGACGGCATCAACGGCGAGCTGGAGCCCTGGGACTGGCGCTATTACGCAGAGAAACGGCGCAAGGCGGAGCATGATCTGGATGAGGCGGAGCTGAAGCCCTATTTCCAGCTGGACCGCATGATCGAGGCGTCGTTTGACTGCGCAACCCGCCTGTTCGGGCTGGAGTTCACGCCGCTGGACGTGCCGCTGTACCACCCGGATTGCCGCGCCTGGGAAGTGACCCGCAATGGTGCGCATGTGGCCGTGTTCATCGGGGACTATTTCGCCCGCTCCTCCAAACGGTCCGGCGCCTGGTGTTCGGCAATGCGCAGCCAGGCGAAATTCCCTGAGGTGCAGACCCCGGTCGTGATCAACGTCTGCAACTTTGCCAAGGGTGAGCCCGCGCTGTTATCTTACGACGATGCGCGCACGTTGTTCCATGAGTTCGGCCATGCGCTGCACCAGATGCTGTCGGATGTGAGTTATGAGAGCATCTCTGGCACCTCAGTGGCGCGCGATTTTGTCGAACTGCCCTCGCAGCTGTATGAGCACTGGCTGGATGTGCCGGAGGTTCTGGGCAAATTCGCCACCCATGCGGAAACCGGCAAGCCGATGCCGGTGGAGATGCGCGACCGGGTGCTGGCGGCGTCGACCTTTGATATGGGATTTCAGACGGTGGAATATGTGGCGTCTGCACTGGTGGATCTGGCGTTTCATGACGGGCCTGCACCCAGCGATCCGATGGCCAGACAGGCGGAGGTCTTGGCTGAGATCGGCATGCCATCCGCGATCATCATGCGCCATACCACCCCTCATTTCGCCCATGTGTTCTCCGGGGACGGCTATTCCTCGGGCTACTACAGCTACATGTGGTCGGAGGTGATGGATGCCGATGCCTTTGAGGCCTTTGAAGAGGCAAATGGGGCCTTTGATCCTGAGCGCGCCGAGGCGCTGGAGGCGCATATTCTCTCTACCGGTGGCTCCCGGGATCCGGCGGAGCTGTACACCGCGTTCCGGGGGCGCCTGCCGGGCGTTGATGCGTTGCTGAAGGGGCGCGGGCTGGCGGCGAAATAATCCGCACGATGGTTTTGTCCAGAATCAGAGAGGGCAGGCGCGATGCGTCTGCCCTCTCTCATTTGTGGTTGTGCCGCGGACTTGCGCCCCCGTGATCCGCTGTGAGGGGGGGGCGCAGCCGCTCTTAGAACAATTGCAGGTCTTTCTGACCGCTCTCAATTTCGCTGAAGCTTGGCATGTTCTGGATCGCCCAGGGCACCGGTGCGGCACCGGGCATCGGCACCGTTGGTTTCATCGCCGCCGCCATGCCAAAGCCGGGCTGGTCCAGTTCGCCACGGATGTCGCGCAGCAGCGTTTTGTGATCCGGCATCGACTTCAGGATGTTCGCCAGATCCACCTTCGCGCCCTTCCACCACTGGAACCAGATCGGTTTCTTCAGTGGTCGCAGGCGATCCCGGATGCCGGGGCCATAGCCCGTATCATAGACCTGTTTGCCCAGAAGCACCGTCTGATAGACCCGGTAATCAAACAGGGTCGCGAATTCAATATCATGGGGCATCGGCAGGCGGTGCTGCCAGAGTTCAAGGTTTTCGGCGAGACGATCCGGGATCTTCATCTCGGTGCGGGCGTCGATCCAGTATTGGTCATCGGTGCGGTTGCCCAGCCGGTAGTGCAGGCAGATGAATTCCAGAACCTCATCATAGAGCTTGTCCATCTGGCGGTTGTACCTGGTCCGCAGGGACGGGGCGATGTCGCGCGTGGGCATATGTTCGGTGAGCCAGCGCACCGCGTGATCAATCATATGGATTGCGGTGCTTTCCAGCGGCTCGATAAAGCCGCCGGCCAGACCGATGGCCACACAGTTCTTCACCCAGGCATTGCGCACGCGTCCGATCCGCATTGGGATGATGCGCGGGGTCGCCCCTTTGCCGCTGTCCCCAAGCCATTCAAGGTATTCATCTGCGGCCTGATCATCGGTGCGATGGGCGGAGGAGAACACATAGCCGGTGCCGACCCGGTTATAAAGCGGCACCCGCCAGGTCCAACCGGCGCCAAGGGCGGTGGAGCGCGTGAGGCTTTCGATCTTTTCCGGGTCGGGATGGTCGATCTGCAACGCCATAGCGCGGTCATTGGGCAGGTAGTCGGAGTAATCCATAAACGGCTCACCCAGCGCCTGATTGATGATCAGCCCGCGGAAGCCGGTGCAGTCGATGACCATCTCTATATCGTGGCGGCCACGCTGCTCCAGCATCAGATGGCTGACATTGCCCTGCTCATCCAGTTCAACCGATGTCACCTCATCCTGGATATGCTCCACGCCGTGCTTGGTACAAACCTTGGTGAGCATGCCTGCAAATTTTACCGCGTCCAGATGGTAGGCATAGCCAAAGCGCTGTTCAAACTCCGGCTGCCCCAAGGGGCGGGCCCCCTTGCACAGGCGGCCCAGATCATCATGGGGGGCGATGGATTGGGTGTAGTCGCGATCCCCATTGCCAAAGCGCAGGAAATATTCAGCTGGCTCCAGCCCATCCAGCAACTGACCGTGGGCAAAGGGGTTCACGTAGTCGATGCGATTTCCCTTGGCATCCTTGTTCCAGTTGCAGAACTTTACCCCCAGTTTGAACGAGGCGTTGGTCTCACGGAAAAAGGCGCGCTCTGAGATGCCGGCCTGACGGAGGGTTTTCGGCATCCGCGGCACGGTTGCCTCGCCCACCCCGACGGTGGCGATATTCGGGCTTTCGATCAGGCAGATCTTTGGCCGGTCCTTGGGCGCTGACGTGCGGGAGAGTTCTGTCTCCAGGATCAGCGCCGTCATCCACCCCGCCGTGCCGCCGCCGACGATGGTGATCTTCCTTAAGCGATTGTTCATGTGTTCCGTCCCTGTTTTATAGTTTTTTCAAGGACCGTAGCGCAGCTATCTGGCGTCTGGCTAGCAACAATTCCGCAAAATGCCGTGTCGAACCTGTTATCAGACGGTCCGGGGCACGAAGGGCTGTATTCTGAGAGAGGGCAGGCCGGGCGCACCAGTCTTCAAGTTTTGAAAACTACCGCTCTGCAACAGGGTTTACTGGGCTGTCGGGCGGATTGGGACGGGATAGCCGGATCTGCAAGACGCGCGGATTTACCGGTGCAGCCTGTGGCTGTCCGGGGTGGCTCTGGGCTGGATCAATCTATTAACCGTTGATCGGGGCCTTGTTCTGCAACCGGGCGGTTGCGGCATAAAGTGGACGGCGCCGCCACGGGGGCGGAGGAGGGCGGGTTGATGGCCCGCGTGCTCAAATTCTCTGCACGACCCCAGAAGTTGGGGCCCGGTTCCTGGTCGGAGCCGGGGTGCCAGACCCGGATCCTGTAATCGCGATTGGGATCAGTCTGACACAGCGGCCTGAAACGATCCTGAGCGGGGCGTGCGCTTTGGTTGCTAATTGTTAAATCTTGTCCACTGCGTATCCGTCTCTAGTATCCGAGGGTGCGATCCACCTGATGCAGGAATGGCGCCTCAGCCTCGCCCCGGCGGATGTTGTCGGCAATGACACGCGCGGCGGTAAGGGGGCGTGTTTCTGCCGCGATATGCGGCGTCACGGTGACCCTTGGATGGGCCCAATAGGGGTGATCCATCGGCAGCGGCTCAATGCGGAAGACATCGAGCGTTGCATGGCCGATCTGGCCACTGTCGAGGGCGGCCAGAAGGGCGTCATCGTCAATCAGGGGACCGCGACCGGGGTTGATGATGCGCGCCCCTTTGGGCAGCAGGGCGAGGGTGTCGCTGTTGAGCGTATTCTCGGTCGCGTGGGTGTCTGGCAGGAGCAGGATCACGATCTGTGCCGTGGCGAGGGCGTCCCGCAGGCCGTCGTCGCCATGGCGGCAGGTGATGCCGTCGATGGATTTCTTGGATCGCGACCAGCCGGTGACCGGAAAGCCCAGTGTGGCCAGCATGTCGGCACAGGCCTGTCCCAATGCGCCAAGGCCCAGAACCGTCACCGGACGTTCTTCGGCAAGCGGGGGGACCACCGGCTCCCATCGGTCCTGCGTGTGGATCGTGCGGTCGATATTGAGGTGATAGCGCAGCACATGCCCCGTGACCCATTCGACCATACCCGCGGTCAGGCCGGGGTCCACCATCCGGCAGAGCGGCATTGTCAGGGTCTGGTTGCCGACGATCTTCTCCACTCCGGCCCAGAGGCTGAGCACCGCCTTGCAGCGGATATAGGGGGTGAAATCCTGCAAATCGGAATTGGGGGCATAGACCACATAGTCCACCTCATCCGGGGCGTGATCAAGACGCAGATCGACCTTCAGCCCGGCCTCCGCAAAGGCAGCGCGCAAAGGGGTCTCATAGGTGGCCCAGCGTTCGGGCAGGGCGGCAAACTGGACGTTGATCATGTGGCAAATACTCCCGCCATATCGGCGATACCTTTGATTTCGATGGGGTTGCCCGCCGGGTCATGGAAGAACATCGTGCTCTGCTCGCCGGGCTCGCCTGCAAATCGCGTGGTGGGGGCGATGGTGAACGCCAGCCCCGCGTGTTCAAGCCGATCCGCCAGTAGGCGCCATTCGTCCTGCGGCAGGATCACACCCAGATGGGGCATCGGCACCATGTGATCGCCGACCTTGCCGGTCTTGGCGGTGGCAAAAACCGGCCCGAGGTGGAGCGAGATCTGATGGCCAAAGAAGTTGAAATCGACCCAGGTCTCTGTGCTGCGCCCCTCCTGACAGCCCAGCAGGCCGCCATAAAAGCCGCGCGCCCTGTCGAGATCATCGACGTGATAGGCGAGGTGAAAGATGCTCATCGGTCTGCTCCCTGTGATCTGTCTACTAGGGATAGAAGGGGGTGATGAAAAAGGGTAGCTTGTTTTTCTGTATTCAAACATAAGAAAAACTATGGATATACGGTTCCTTTCCAGCCTCGTCACAACGATAGAGGAGGGATCCCTGGCGGCGGCGGCGCGCCGTGAGGGGATCACCGCATCGGCGATTTCGCAACGGATCGCTGCACTTGAGGCCGATGTCGGCGTGGTGCTTCTGTGCCGCGCCGGGCGCGTCATGCAGCCCACGGCGGAATGTCGTCGCCTGTTGCCAAAGATGCGCGAGATTCTGCGTGCCGAGGCAGAGCTGCGGGGGCAGCTGCGCGGGGCCACCCTCAGCGGCACGCTGCGGCTCGGGGCAGTGTCGACAGCCATGGGAGATTACGCGGGAACGATCCTTCGGCACCTGAGGCAAGCGGCGCCGGAGGTGGCCTTGCAGCTGGTGCCCGGAACATCGGAAGGGCTTTATGCTTTGATGCAACAGGGGCAGGTGGACGCCGCATTGCTGATTGAGCCACCGTTTGCGCTCCCCAAAGCCTATGTTTTCAAAGAGGTCGCCCGCCAGCCCATTGGCTTGTTGCAGGCAGAGACGGACCGTGATGGGCCATCTGACGGACCATCTGATGGGGCGTTGCCGTTCCTGATCTACAGCCGCGACGCATGGGGTGGCGCGCGCTGCTGGCAGGCACTGACCCAGCGGGTTGATATGCCGGACATTCTGGCGGAACTGGATGCGCTTGAACTGATCGCGCAGATGGTGGCAGAGGGCACCGCGCAGGCCGTTGTGCCGCTCTGGGAGGGGCTGCGCAGGCATGCTGGCCTGCGGTTCACCCCGTTTGACGGTGAGGAGCGGCGGCTGGGTGTCCTGCTGCATCAGCGCGATGCGGACAGCGCGCTGACACGGGTGCTGCTGGGCGCCTTAACGGGCGCTTAGCGTGGGCGGTGGATATTCGCGCTTTGCACAAGGCCAAAGGCGCCCATCAGAACCAGCATCACGGAGCCACCGTAGGACACCATCGGCAGCGGCACGCCCACCACCGGGGCGAGGCCCATCACCATCGACATGTTCACTGCAAAGAACAGGAAGAAGCTGATCGCAATCCCCAATGTGACCAGCGACGCAAAGCGGTCCTTGGTGGCGAGCGCGGTGGCAATGCAGAAGGTGATCACCAGCATATAGATGAAGAGCAGGGTAAATCCGCCGATGAAGCCGAATTCCTCGGCCAGGGTGGTGAAGATGAAATCGGTGTGTTTTTCCGGCAGAAAGTTCAGCCGTGACTGGGTGCCCTGCATGAAGCCGCGCCCCGACCAGCCCCCGGAACCGAGCGCGATCTTCGACTGGGTGATATGATATCCCGCCCCAAGCGGATCCTGTGAGGGGTCGAGGAAGGTGTCGATGCGGCGGAACTGGTAGTCCTTCAGCAGTTGCCAGTCGGTGCCCCGGCTTTTGAAAACGGTGGCCACAAGCCCGACACCGGCCCCGATGACAGCGGCGAAATAGGCCCAGTGAACACCGGCAAGGAACATCACGCCGCCACCGGCCGCCATCAGCAGGATGGAGGTGCCAAGGTCAGGCTGGCGCAGCACCAGAAAGGTGGGCAGCAGGATCAGGATGACCGGCAGGATCACCCATTGCGGACGCGAGCAGCGTTCCGGGGGCAGCCAGTCGTAATAGGCCGCCAGCAGCATCACCAGCGTGATCTTCATCAGCTCGGACGGTTGTAGCCGCATGAAGCCGATGTCGATCCAGCGCTGAGCGCCCATGCCGACGGTGCCGAAAAACTCCACCGCCACCAGCAGCAGGACGGAGACCAAATAGGCCAGAACGGAGATATTGCGCCAGAACCAGATCGGGATCATGGCGACCACCAGCATCACCGACAGTCCCAGAATGAAGCGTTTGACCTGTGGTTCCACCCAGGGAGAGAAACTGCCGCCCGCCACCGAGTAGAGCATCAGGAAGCCAACACTGGCGACACTGGCCAGTAGCAGGACCAATGGCCAGTTCAGATAGAGGATCTTGCGCAGGCCGGTGGGCACCGATTGCGCGTTATTGGCGAGATAGCTCATGCGGGCCCTTTCATACGCGGCGCTCTCAAGCCTGCCCGCTGCCGCTGTCGCGATTGCGCTGAATGCGCTCACGTTCCAGACGTTGCTGCAGGGCTTCGATGTTGGTGCGGTCTTTCTTGGGGTAGGCCTCCAGCGGCGGGCTGCCGTCATAGAGCGCCTGCAAGAGCACATCGCGCGCGATAGGGGCCGCTGCCTTGGAACCGCCGCCGCCATGTTCGACCACCACCGCCACGGCAAATTTCGGATCATCTGCCGGCGCATAGGCCACAAACAGCGCATGGTCGCGGCGTTCCCACGGCAGATCCTCGTTGCGGATCACCCCGGCGGCGCGTTCTGCGGCGGTGATATTGCGCACCTGGCTGGTGCCGCTTTTGCCGGCCATACGCATGCCGTCGGCGATGATCCGGGAGCGGTAGCCGGTGCCGCGCCGCTCATTGCTGACCGAGTACATGCCCCGGCGGATGGTGCGCAGGTTGTTTTCATTGACGCCGATCGGCTCTCCGGCGCCGCTGGGCTGCTCCACCCCGTCGATGGATTTCAGCAGGCGCGGCGTGACCGAGCGACCAGTGGCCAGACGCGCTGTCATCACGGCCAGCTGCATCGGCGAGGCCAAGAGATAGCCCTGCCCGATGGAGGAGTTCACGGTATCGCCAACCAGCCAGTCCTGACCGTAGGTTTTCGATTTCCATTCCTTGTTCGGGGCAATCCCCTTGGCCACGGCGGACATCGGAAGATCATGGCGCACGCCAAGGCCAAAGCGTTTCGCCATGGCGGAAATCTTGTCAATGCCAACCTTGATGGCGAGGTCGTAATAATAGACGTCGCAGGAGCTTTTGAGCGAGGTGTTGAGATCCACATGGCCGTGGCCTGCGCGTTTCCAGCAGTGGAAACGGCGGCCGGAGACCTCCAGATGGCCGGGGCACCAGACGGTGTCTTCGGTGCCGATCAAGCCTTCTTCCAGCGCGGCGAGGGCGGTGATCATCTTGAAGGTCGATCCGGGCGGATAGGTGCCCTGCACCGATTTATTGGCCAGCGGGCGATAGGGGTCTTCGGTGAGCATCCGGTAATCGGCAACCGAGATCCCTCGCACAAACAGATTGGGATCAAAACTGGGGGAGGAGGCAATGGCGCGTACATCGCCGCTTTCGCAGTCGATCACCACGGCGCTGGCGCTTTCCTTGCCCAGGCGGGCTTGGGTGTAATACTGCAAATCCGCATCAACGGTCAGCTGCATATCCGCGCCGGCCTCCCCCTCGCGGCGGTCCAGCTCGCGCATGACGCGTCCGGTGGCGTTGACCTCGACCCGCTTGGCGCCGGCCTTGCCGCGCAGCACGTCTTCGCGCTTGGCCTCGAACCCGACCTTGCCGATCTGGAAGCGCGGGATCATCAGCACCGGCTCGGGGTCCTCCATCTTGCTGAGGTCATAGTCGGAGACCGGACCGACATAGCCCACCACGTGGGCAAAATCCTCCTGCTGGGGGTAAACCCGCGTGAGGCCGACCTCAGGCGTGATGCCGGGCAGGGCGGGGGCGTTCACCGCCACCTTGGAGATATCATCCCAGCTGATCTGATCGGCCAGTGTGATCGGTAGAAACGGCGGTGAGCGGCGCATCTCGGCCATCGCGCGCTC
The DNA here is from genome assembly GCF_000473105.1 of Phaeobacter inhibens DSM 16374. Lineage (NCBI taxonomy): Bacteria > Pseudomonadati > Pseudomonadota > Alphaproteobacteria > Rhodobacterales > Roseobacteraceae > Phaeobacter > Phaeobacter inhibens. Next base: position 223,272 of record NZ_AXBB01000004.1, read on the forward strand.
GATGTCTTCGGGGTCCAGTGTCAGCAGGCGCGACAGCTTGCCGATGACGTCACCCACATCGCCCGCGTCCTCCGGCACCACGGTGATCCGGTAAGATTGGGCGTTTTGCGCCAGAATGGTGCCGTTGCGGTCATAGATCTGTCCGCGGGCGGGCGGGATCAGGCGCAGGTTGATGCGGTTTTCCTCGGCCAGCAGGCGGAACTGATCGGCCTGATCGACCTGAAGGTGCCGCATTCGCATCGCAAGACCACCGGCAAAGGCCAGCTGCAACCCGCCCAAAAGCAGCGCGCGGCGGCTGAGTTTGCGGTGTGAGGCTTCGACGTCTTTGACGTTGCGTTTCATCAGCGGCTTCCCAGGGCTTCTGCCTCTGCCGGGGAGAGTTTGCGCACCCCCAGCAGGCTTTGGCTGGCCAGCGCGACCAGCGGATAGATCAGCAATGTTGCCACCATCTGGATCAGAATCAACCCCAGCGACGGTTGCACCACCCCCAGAACCGCGAGGATCAGCCGGTTAAGCAGGGTCACGGCGGTGATGGTTATGGCCACGGTGACCCACTCCCCGATAAAGGCGGTTTCGCGGTGCGGCTGGACCTGTGATTTCAGAAAGCTGCAAGCGAGCACGACCAGAAGCGCCATCAGCCCCGGTGGCCGCTGAAACAACAGATCCGCCAGCAGGAAGGTCAGCGCAATCAGCACGGTCGGCACATAGTCGGGGCGGCGCATCGACCAGGCCATGACCAGCGCCAGCAGCAGATCCGGCGGCGCCCAGCGAGAGGGTAGCGTATCCAATGGCAGCAGGTGAAAGAACATGATGACGAGGGCCAGCGCCGGAAAGGCCGCCCGCATGACCCAGATCCGCGTCGGGGCGTTATTCGCCATCTGTGGCCCCCGCTGCGGCCTCATTGCCCAGACCCTCGGGGCGGGGTTGCGGGATGTTGATGCCCGGTGCAGGCACCACCAGCCCACCGGGGTCCTTGATCACCTCGGAGCCGTGGTGGCGCAGCACCCGCAGGAATTCGAGCCGCTCATAATCCGCCGAGAGGCGCACCCGCAGGCGGCCAAAGCGGTCCTGCGTGACCTGCCCGATCAGCAGGCCCGCCGGAAACACATTGCCATCCCCCGAGGTCACCACCCGGTCACCGGGGCGGACCAGATCGGGGTTTTCAAGAAAGTCGATCACCGGTGCGGGGCTGTTGTCGCCGGCCACCAGTGTGCTCTGCCCCGAAGGTTGGATCAGCGCGGGCACAGCGCTGGCTGCATCGGTCAGCAGGATCACCCGCGCGGTGTCCTGCCCGGTGCCGGAAATCCGCCCGACCAGACCGATACCATCCATCGCTGCCCAGCCGTCGCGCACCCCGTCGCGGGCGCCGACGTTGAGGATCACCGATTGACGAAACGGCGACCCGCTGTCGGCCATGACCACGCCCGTCACATAGGTGAGACGCGGGTCGAGCCGCACATTGTTGAGATCCAGCAGGCGGGCGTTTTCCTGCTCCAGCTGCAACGCGGCCTCTTTCCAGGCACGCATCTGACGCAGCTCGCTGCGCAATTCCCGGTTCTGCTCGGCAAGGCGCTGATAGCTCTGGAAATCACGGAAGAGATTGATTGCGCCCTCAACCGGGATCATGGCCCAGTCCATGCTGGGCACCACCGCATCAACGACCTGCGCGCGGAACCGTTCAACCCGTGGACTGTCGATCCGCCAGATCAGGAAAATCGCCAGCAGGCACAGGCAGACAACCCCGGTCAGCAGGCGGCGCAGCGGGGCGGTGTAGTCATCGCGCTGGGACCGATCTTTGGCCAAGGTGTTCCTTCCCGGCGCCGGGCGTCGACCATCCTAGTGATGGTCCGTCCGCTCAGCTGTCGTAATCGATGGCGTGTGCCAGCTGTTTTTCGTATTCCAGCGCCTTGCCGGTGCCAAGCGCCACGCAGTTCAGGCTCTCGTCCGCGATGGAGACGGCCAGGCCGGTCTGCTCACGCAGGGCCAGATCCAGATCACCCAGCAGCGCGCCACCGCCGGTCAGCATCACGCCCCGGTCCACAATATCCGCCGCCAGATCCGGTGGGGTGGTTTCCAGCGCGGTCATCACCGCTTCGCAGATCTGCTGCACCGGTTCGGCCAGCGCCTCGGCCACCTGGGCCTGGCTGACTTCAATCTCTTTTGGCACGCCGTTCAGCAGGTCACGACCACGGATCTGCATTGACTGGCCACGGCCATCATCGGGCATCCGGGCGGTACCGATGGAGGTCTTCACGCGTTCAGCGGTGGATTCCCCGATCAACAGGTTCTGCTGGCGGCGCAGGTAGTTGATGATCGCCTCATCCATCCGGTCGCCACCAACGCGCACGGAGCGGGCATAGACGATGTCGCCCAGCGACAGGACTGCAACCTCGGTCGTGCCGCCGCCGATGTCCACGACCATGTTGCCGGTTGGATCGGTGATCGGCATCCCGGCACCAATTGCTGCGGCGATCGGCTCGGCGATCAGCCCGGCGCGGCGGGCACCTGCGGAGAGCACCGACTGGCGGATCGCGCGTTTTTCAACCGGGGTGGCGCCATGCGGGACGCAGACGATGATCTTCGGTTTGGAGAAGGTGGAGCGTTTGTGCACCTTGCGGATGAAATGCTTGATCATCTCTTCGGCGGTGTCGAAGTCCGCAATCACCCCTTCGCGCATCGGGCGGATCGCCTCGATGGAGCCGGGGGTGCGGCCCAGCATCAGCTTGGCGTCTTCGCCCACGGCCAGTACTTTCTTGACGCCATCTTTCACGTGATAGGCCACAACCGACGGCTCTGACAGGATGACACCGCGACCTTTTACATAGACAAGCGTGTTCGCCGTACCGAGGTCAATTGCCATATCAGACGTGAACAACCCGCCAAGACTTCCGAAGATCGACATATATTAAGACCCTGTAAAACTGCCACCTGTCCCGCGACTCTGCTGAGAGCGGGCTTTATGTCTTATAAGCAGCGCTGAGAGGTGGCGAAAGGGCGGATTCGGACCAAAAGGCGCCTTTTCGCCACCACCGCGGGGTGCCCCATGGGAAAGGCAGACAACCGATCCGATTGGCAGGGCGGGCAGGTGTGGCGCGGATCTGATAAGCGCGCCCCTCAAAATCGCATGCCTCCGGCAACTATCGGAGGCGGTACAGGGCCGCGCGATGTTGCTTCTCTTGTTTGCACAGCGTTGTTAAGCTTGATCCTTACGGATGTTTGGTCGACGAAGGGAACGGCGATGAAGCGGCGAAATTTCTTACTGGCTGGCGGGGCCTTCGGCATGGCAAATCTGATCACAGGACAAACTGCCGTTGCCGGGTCCGGATTTTTTGTCCCACCGGAGGAAGCGCCGCATCAGCGCAGCTTCATGCAATGGCCGGTCAGCAGGAAGGTGCATCCCGATCCTGTGTTCCGCGACATGGCGCAGCAGTCGATTGCAGATATCGCCAATGCGATCGCGGCGTTTGAACCTGTCACAGTGCTCGCGGCGGCAGCGGATCACAGCGGCGCGCGCGCCAAGCTGTCTGCGGATGTTGAGCTGTGGGATATCCCGACCGAGGATCTGTGGTGCCGCGATTCAGGGCCTATCTTTGTGATTGATGGCGCAGGCGGCATGGCGATCAGCCATATCCAGTTCAACGGCTGGGGTAAAAAGCAGGTCAACCGGCGGGACAGCCAGATCGCAGAACGGATGGCTGAGCGTTTGGGGCTGCCGCTGTTGCCGACTGGTTTGCATGGCGAGGCAGGCGGCGTGGAGCAGGATGGGCACGGGCTGCTGATGGCACATGAGAGCAGCTGGGTGAACAAGAACCGGAACCCCGGCCTGTCGCGTGCACAGATAGAACAACGGCTGCTGGAGGCCTATGGGGCGGATCGCATGATCTGGGCGGAGGGCGTCCGGGGGGAGGATATCACTGATTATCATATCGATAGCCTCGCACGTTTCACCGGGCCGGGGCGTGTTCTTATGAACCTGCCCGATGCCCCCGATAGCGCCGATCCGTTCCATATGGCCGCGTTGGACACGCATGACCGGCTGATTGCGGCGGGGCTGGGGGTGGAGGTTATCCCCGAACCCCATATCCGTCGGATCAAAAGCCTCGATTTTGTCGCCTCTTACGCCAATTATTACGTCTGCAATGGCGCGGTGATCGCGGCGGAATTCGGGGATCGCGAAACCGATGAGATCGCGCGGAACGCGCTGGCACGGCACTATCCGGGACGGGAGATTGTCACGCTCAACGTCGACCCGCTGGGCGAATTGGGCGGTGGCATTCACTGTGCGACGCAGCAGATGCCAGCGGTCTGAGCCGTCGGATCCAACGCCCTCCGTTGCGGCAAGGGGCTTTTGTCCGGGGCGGTTTGGCGGTAGAGGGCAGGGATGCTGTCATATCAACATATCTACCATGCCGGAAATCTGGCCGATGTTCAGAAACACGCGCTGCTGGCGCGGATGCTGGATTATCTGACGCGGAAGGACAAGCCGCTCAGCTATATCGAGACCCACGCCGGGCGTGGCCTCTATCAGCTGGATGCGGCAGAGGCAGTGAAGACGGGAGAGGCCGCGGCTGGGATCAACCGCCTGCTGGACGGATCCATGCTGGACGCGGAGCATCCGCTGGCAGAGGCCATTACCCGTACCCGCAGCGCAGATGGCGAGAAGGCCTATCCCGGCTCCCCCCTGATCGCGGCGCATCTCCTGCGCGAGGCCGACAGTCTCAATTTTGCCGAGCTGCACCCACAGGAGAACGCCGCCCTGCGGCAGGCGCTTTGGCCGCATGGGCTGGGGCGGCGCGTTCATGTGCATCAGCAGGATGGGTTTGAGCTGGCGCAATCGCTGGCGCCGCCGACGCCGCGCCGTGGGCTGATGCTGATTGACCCAAGTTACGAAGTGAAGCGCGACTATGCGCAGATCCCCGGCCATATCGCCAAGCTGCACCGCAAGTGGAACGTGGGGGTGATTGCGCTGTGGTACCCGATCCTGACCGATGGCACGCATAAGCCGATGCTGACCGCGCTGGAGGCACAGAACCTGCCGGGTGCGCTGCGCCATGAGGTGCGGTTTCCGCCCGCCCGCGAGGGCCACCGGATGGTTGGTTCGGGCATGTTTATCGTCAACGCGCCCTATGGCACCGAAGCAGAGGCCGCGCGGCTGACCAAGCTGTTTGCACAGCTGGGTTAGATCCCCGCCCGGATAGCTGACGTCAAAAAGGCCACCCGCTTTGGGTGGCCTTTTGTTATTTTCGTTTCGCGCGTGGCTCAGGTGATGTCCTTGTAGGAAATCTCACGCGTGTCGGCACCTGCTCCCATCTTGTCGCGGCGGATGATCAGCCGGTTCAGCGCGCCGATATAGGCCGCGGCAGAGGCGACAACCGTATCGGTGTTGGCGCTTTCGCCGGTGGCGATCACGCCATTTTCTTCCAGCCGGACCGAAACCGTGGCCTGCGCGTCAGTGCCTTCGGTCACCGCATGGACCTGATAGAGTTGCAGATGCGCCGAGTTCGGGTGGATTTTGCGGATCGCCCTGAAGGCCGCATCAACCGGGCCGTCGCCTTCTGCGGTCTCAGACACATCCTTGCCCTCAACTTCCATCTCAAGGGTTGCCTCAGCCGGGCCGCCGGTGCCGCAGACCACTTTCATGGAGACCAGCTTGAGGTGATCATCCTCATCGCCGCTGGTGCGCATCAGGGCGATGATATCGTCGTCGAACACCTCTTTCTTGCGGTCGGCGAGTTCCTTGAACCGGACAAAGAGATCCTTCAGTTGGTTGTCGCCCACCTCAAAGCCGAGCTGGCTCAGCTTGTCGCGCAAGGCCGCACGGCCGGAGTGTTTGCCGAGCGGCAGCGAGGTGCCGGCAATGCCCACATCCTCGGGCCGCATGATCTCAAAAGTTTCCTTGTTCTTCAGCATGCCATCCTGATGGATGCCGCTTTCATGAGCAAAGGCGTTTTTGCCGACAATCGCCTTGTTCGGCTGTACGACAAAGCCCGACACCGTCGAGACCCGGCGGGAGATATGCATGATCTTCTGGGTGTCGATGCCAGTGGTGAAGGGCATAATATCATTGCGCACCTTCAGGGCCATGACGACCTCTTCCAGTGCGGTGTTGCCGGCGCGTTCGCCAAGCCCGTTTATGGTGCATTCGATCTGTCGCGCGCCACCGGCAACTGCGGCCAGAGAATTCGCCGTCGCCATGCCAAGGTCGTTGTGACAATGGGTGGCAAAAATCACATCATCGGCGCCGGGAACGGTTTCGATCAGGCGCTTGATCAGATCGGCGCTTTCGACCGGGGCGGTATAGCCCACGGTATCGGGGATATTGATGGTGGTCGCCCCCGCTTTGATCGCAATCTCGATCACCCGGCAGAGGTAATCCCATTCGGTGCGTGTTGCATCCATTGGCGACCACTGCACATTGTCCACCAGGTTGCGGGCATGTGTGACCGTGTCGTGGATTTTCTCGGCCATCTCATCCTTGGTGAGGTTGGGGATGGCGCGGTGCAGCGGCGAGGTGCCGATAAAGGTGTGGATACGCGGCTGAGCGGCACGTTTCACGGCTTCGGCGCAGCGGTCGATATCTTTGAAATTGGCGCGCGCCAGGCCACAGATCCTGGAGTTTTTGGAGCGTTCTGCAATCTCGCTCACCGCTTTGAAGTCGCCTTCAGAGGCGATGGGGAAGCCCGCTTCGATGATGTCCACGCCCATATCGTCGAGCAGCTCGGCAATCTCGAGCTTTTCGTCATGGGTCATGGTTGCGCCGGGGCTCTGCTCGCCATCGCGCAAAGTGGTGTCGAAGATCAAAACGCGATCTTTGTCAGCTGCAGTCGTCATGTCGGTATCTTTCTTGTCTGTCCTAAAATCCAATCCTTGGCGCGCATGCCTTCCCCTCTGAGCGGGCGCGCCGGATGGCACGCTCAGAGGCGGATTAGGATCAGTAGGGCGCGCAGATCTGCACCGCGAAACGCGGTGGCGGAGCGAAGGATATCTGCACGCATGGTCATGACGCAGAGTTATACAGAGCCGAAGGCGAATGGGAAGACAGAAATTATCGGCGCGGGGGCAAAGCTTGCGACTGTCGCCGATCCGCCGCCCTGGCCGGGTGAGGCAGATCAGTTGCTGGCGTCGTCATCGGCTGCGGCGGGAGCCGTGTCGCTGGCCTGATCTTCGGTGGCCTGATCTGCATCGGCGTCATCGTTGCCCTGCGTGGCGCCGCCGGTGGTTTTCAGGGCGCCGTTCTCCCAGGTGCCTTCGGCCTCCTGACCGCTGGCATAGCGCATCACGCCGGGACCTTGTCGTTTGGAGTTGAGGAAGCTGCCCTCATAAACGTCGCCATTGGCATAGGTCGCGACCCCCTTGCCGCTGATCTTGCCTTCGGTCCAGTCGCCTTCATAGCTGAAGCCATCTGTCATCACGATCTTGCCAGTGCCGTGACGCTGGCTGTTGGCGAAACTGCCGGTATAGACCGAGCCGTCAGGGTAGGTCACAACCGCATCACCATCACGCTGACCGTCTTTCCAGCCACCTTCGTAGCGGTAACCGTCGGGATAGGTCATGACCCCCTGACCGTGGTTCTTGGCGTTCTTGAATTCGCCGGTATAGACCAGCCCGTTGGGATAGGTGGTGGTGCCGGTCCCCTCGATCACGCCGGCGACCCAGTCGCCTTCGTAGGTGGAGCCATCGGGATAGGTGATTTTGCCCACCCCATCCGCGAGGTCATCGCGGAACTGGCCCTCGTAGACCGAACCGTCGGGATAGGTGACGCGGCCCTTGCCTTCGATCTGGCCGGCCAGCCATTCGCCGCTGTACACATAGCCATCGGTCTTGGTGAAGGTGCCTTCGCCGTGGCGCAGATCATCCTCGAAATTGCCGATATAGACATCACCATTGGCATGGATCTGCTTGCCCTCACCCTGACGGCGCCCGGCCGCCAAAGGGCCCTCGTAGATGTCGCCATTGGGCTGCGTCAGCACCCCAGTGCCATCCATCTGGTTCGCGGCCCAGTCGCCCTCGTAGATCAGCCCGTCGGGCATGATCAGTTTGCCGGTGCCCTCCAGCTGCCCGTTGCGGATATCGCCCTCGTAAGTGGCGCCGTCGGGGTAGGTGATCTTGCCGGTGCCGTCCTTCAGGCCATCGACCCAGTCGCCCTCATACTGATAGCCGCCCGGGTTGCGCATGAGGCCCTTGCCGTGGTGCTTGGCATCACGAAAGCCGCCCTCGTAGCGGGCGCCGTTGGCGTAGACCGCGATGCCCTGACCGTTGATCACCCCGTCGGACCACTCCCCCTCGTAGGTGCCGCCATCGGCAAAGGTGATTTTGCCCGCGCCCTCCGGTTTGCCCTTGGCAAACTCGCCCTCGTAGACGGAGCCGTTGGGAAAACGCGCCACGCCGCGTCCGCGCACCTCACCATCGACCCAGTCGCCGGTATATTCATAGCCGTTGGGCAGGGTGTAGGTGCCGGTGCCATGCTGCAATCCACCGCGAAAGGTGCCCTCATAGATGCCGCCGATTTCATCCTGTGTGGTCAGTACCTTGCCATCGTCCTGTGCCAGGGCCGGACGGATCCCCCCGGCAGCGCCAAGCGCCAGGGCAGAGGTCAAAAGAGCGGCGGTGGTGAAACGGGTCATGGAATATCTGCTTGCCATAAGGAGAGCCGCGGTGCGGGCCTGTTGATCTGTTTGACAGGAAACTATGCCACAGCCGCCGCCGTCGCAATGTCTTTTGCCGCTGTGGTCTTTCCCTCGGGGCGCGATCTGTTTAATGGCAGAAGGCAGGATTATCGAAGGACGCAAGCAGGATGGCTGATCGTTTTCGCGTGACACTGGCCCAGTTGAACCCCACCGTCGGGGATCTGGCGGGCAATGCAAACAAGGCCCGCGAGGCCTGGGCCGCAGGCCGTGACGCCGGGGCGGATCTGGTCGCTTTGCCGGAAATGTTCATCACCGGCTACAACACGCAGGATCTGGTGCAAAAGCCGGTTTTTCACCAGGCCGCGATTGCCGAAGTTGAGCGGTTGGCCGCCGATTGCGCCGATGGGCCAGCTCTGGCGGTCGGCAGCCCCTGGGTCGCAGATGGCAAATTGTTCAACGCCTATCTGATCCTGAAGGGTGGCAAGATCACCACGCAGGTGCTGAAACACCATTTGCCCAATGCCACTGTGTTTGACGAGGTGCGGATCTTTGATGCCGGTCCCTTGGGTGGGCCATATGCGGTTGGCAATACCCGGATCGGCAGCCCCATCTGCGAGGATGGCTGGTACGAGGATGTGGCCGAGACACTGGCGGAAACCGGTGCTGAGTTCCTGCTGATCCCCAATGGATCGCCCTATTTTCGCAACAAGATGGATGTGCGGTTCAACCACATGGTGGCCCGCGCGGTCGAAACCGATCTGCCGGTGATCTACCTCAATATGGTGGGCGGTCAGGATGATCAGGTCTTTGATGGCGGTTCCTTTGTGCTGAACCCGGGCGGTGCGTTGGCGCTGCAGATGCCGGTCTTTGACGAGGCGATACAGCATCTCGATCTGGAACGCACCGCCGAGGGGTGGCGCGCCGTCGAAGGCCCCAAGGCCTCGCTACCGGATGAATGGGAGCAGGATTATCACGTCATGACGCTGTCGCTGCGTGACTACATGCGCAAGACCGGCTTCAAGAAGGTGCTGCTGGGTCTGTCCGGTGGGGTCGATTCCGCCATTGTGGCTACCATTGCGGTTGATGCGCTGGGGGCGGAGAATGTCCGCTGCGTGATGCTGCCGTCCGAATATACCTCGCAAGAGTCGTTGGACGATGCCGAAGCCGTGGCCAAGGCGCTGGGCGTGCACTACGACTACGTCCCGATTGCCGAGGGGCGTGCTGCCATCACCAACACGTTGGCGCCGCTGTTTGCAGGTCTGGACGAGGGGCTGACGGAGGAAAACATCCAGTCCCGCCTGCGGGGGCTCCTGCTGATGGCGATGTCGAACAAATTTGGCGAGATGCTGCTGACCACCGGCAATAAATCCGAGGTCGCCGTGGGCTATGCGACGATCTATGGCGATATGGCGGGGGGCTATAACCCGATCAAGGATCTCTACAAGACCCGCGTATTTGAGACTTGCCGCTGGCGCAATGACAATCACCGGGACTGGATGATGGGGCCAGAGGGCGAGGTGATCCGCCCCAATGTGATTGACAAGCCGCCCAGTGCCGAACTGCGCGATGATCAGAAAGACAGCGACAGCCTGCCGGATTACCCGGAACTGGATGCGTTGCTGGAGATCTTGGTGGACCGGGATGGGTCGATTGCCGATTGCGTCGCGGCAGGGTTCTCGCGGGAGAATGCCAAACGTGTGGAGCACCTGATTTATATCAGCGAATACAAGCGTTTTCAGTCGGCGCCCGGTGCGCGTCTGACGCCGCGTGCGTTCTGGCTGGACCGGCGCTACCCGATCGTGAACCGCTGGCGCGATCCAAGCTGAGGCGGGGCGGCGGTTTGGCTGCCGCAAAGGCATCCAGCTGCGTCACTTGCGGTCGGCAACTAAACCTGCGGCGACGGGCGCTGTCAGTCTTGGGCTCCTGAGAACGGGCCCTTGGCCGGGTCGGCCTTCTGGCAATCCACCACGCAGTTGCGGCCTGCATCCTTGGCGGCGTAGAGCGCGCGATCCGCGGCATGCATCAGATCCTGCGGCAGCAGCCCGTCCTCGGGATAGCTGGCCACCCCGATGGAGATGGTGACCCGTGGCAACGTGCCGGAGCCGTAGCGCAGGGTGATATCCTCGATTGCAGCGCGCAGAGCCTCGCCCACCTCAATGGTCTGTTCCTTGTCAGTGTCGGGCAGGAACACTGCAAATTCCTCGCCTCCCATCCGGCAGCAGACCTCTCCGTTGCGAAACAGCTCCTTCAGCGTGTCGCCAATGGCGCGCAGCACCATGTCGCCCGCATCGTGGCCATGGGTGTCATTGAAGGTCTTGAACCGGTCGGCATCAAAGCTGAGCACCCCCAGCTGGCTGGCGCGCCGGTCGGCGAGGGCCACCGCATTGCGCAGCTCTCCAAGGAAGTAACGTCGGTTATAGACGCCTGTCAGCGGATCGCGGGTGGACTGGTCATGCAATTCATCGCGTAGCCGCACATTGGCCACTGCCAGTGAGATATGCTCACCGCAGCGCAGCGCCAGACGATGCAGCGCCACCTTGCGTTTGGCATCGGTTTCGGGCGCGAATTTCACATGCAACAGACCCACGGTATTGCCATGGGCGACCACCGGAAAACAGACGTACTCCTTATGATCGCTGGTGCTGGGCTGCTCCTCCACATGGGTGCAGGCAAAGGCGATTTTATCCGCAGAATAGAGATATTGCCGACCCCGCCGCAGGGCCCAGCAGGCATCGGGGAAGATGTGGTCATGCGCCTCGCCGCCGCCCCAGTGGCATTTGCCGTCCAGAACATCACGTGAGTTGGAATAGATATACAACTCTCCCCGGGATTGCGGAAACAACTGTGCCATGAAGGCACTGACAATGCGAAACAGCTCCTCCTGTGATTTGCAGGAGTGCAGCCATTCATCAAGCTGGGACAACAGCTTGGCTTCCTCGCGCCAGGATTGTTCCGCCGCAAGCGTCTTCAGGGCGGTCAGCTCTGCCTCTTCGGCAGCCTGCCGCGCCTGGGTCAGGTCCCGCGCGCTGCGCTCAATCTGGGTGACATCAGTGTAGCAGGAGACAAAGCCGCCGGTGGACAGCCGCCGCGTATCAATCTGCAGCCGCCGTCCCGACGGCATCCTGCGGGTCGCCGAAAACCGCTCCTTGTCAGAGCTGAAATCCTGTTCGGCCTGCTTGGCGCTGTCTTCGGTCACATGGCCCAGCCTGACGGCGGTGGCAAAAAACGCCGCGCGCGAATAGCCGGGATATATATCCCCGTTCTGCAGCTCCAGAAGGGTGAGCAGGCGCTCGTTGAAGACCTGGCAATGCCCGTCCTCGGTCCAGACCATCACGCCCTGGTCCAGCTTGTTCAATACATCCATGAGCCGGGCATGGGATGGCTCGGGCAGACTCTCCGCCTGCAACATCTCATTCGGGATCACTTTGTTCACGGGAGACCCCATTGTTTCGTACCAGTCGTATCGTTGTGCTGCGACAGGCTGACACAGGAAGTCTGAATGAAACCTAAGCCATCCCCCGGGAAAACGCCGAAACTTTGAAACGACTTTTTAGGCAAGTTCAGCACCCGCGCCACAACTGGACAAAACGGTGTCCATGTGACATGGGGCAGGGCAACAGGAGACTTGTGATGACAACCACCCGATTTGCCCCGTCGCCGACCGGCTATATCCATGTTGGCAATCTGCGCACCGCGCTGATGAATTATCTGATCGCCCGCAAGGCCGGCGGCAGCTTCATCCTGCGTATCGACGACACCGATCCGGAGCGGTCGAAGGAAGAATATGTCGACGCGATCAAACAGGATCTCGAATGGTTGGGTCTCGGTTGGGACCGGGTTGAGCGCCAGTCCGAGCGGCTGGAACGCTATGTTGCTGCAGCTGACAAACTGCGCGAGATCGGCCGTTTCTACGAGGCGTTTGAGACGCCGGTTGAGCTGGACCTCAAGCGCAAGAAACAGCTGAACATGGGCAAGCCGCCAGTCTATGACCGCGCGGCGCTGGCCCTGTCCGACGACGAAAAGGCCACCCTGCGCGCCGAACGCGGCGATGGTGTGTGGCGGTTCAAACTGGACCAGCAGCGGATCGAATGGGCTGACGGCATTCTGGGCGACATCTCCATTGACGCCGCTTCGGTCTCTGATCCGGTGCTGATCCGCGGCGACGGCCAGTTCCTCTATACGCTGGCCTCCGTGGTGGATGACACCGAGATGGGCGTGACCCATGTCGTGCGCGGCTCTGACCATGTGACCAACACTGCGACACAGATTCAGATCATTGAGGCGCTGGGCGGTACTGTCCCCTCCTTTGCCCATCACTCGCTGCTGACCGGCCCGCAGGGGGAGGCGCTGTCCAAACGCCTCGGCACGCTGGCGCTGCGTGATCTGCGTGAAGCGGGCGTTCAGCCGATGGCGCTGCTGAGCATGATGGCGCGTCTGGGCTCCTCCGACCCGGTTGAGATACGCTCGGAAATGGCGGAGCTGATCGACGGTTTTGACATCAACCGCTTTGGCGCAGCGCCAACCAAATTCGATGTGGAGGATCTCTACCCGCTGACCGCCCGCTACCTGCAGTCGCTGTCGCTGGCTGATGTCCAGACACATGTGGACGCGCTGGGGGTCCCGGCTGAGAAACAGGCCGCGTTCTGGGATGTGGCCAAGGAGAATATCTCCACGCTGAAGGATCTGGGCGGCTGGTGGGAGCTGTGCCGTGATGGTGCGGAGCCGTTGATTGCAGAAGAGGACACGGCGTTCATTGCGGAGGCGATGGCGCTCCTGCCCGAGGGGCCTTACGATGGTGAAAGCTGGGGCAAATGGACCGCCGCAGTGAAGGAAAAGACCGGCCGTAAGGGCAAAGGCCTGTTCATGCCGCTGCGCAAAGCCGTAACCGGAATGGAACGCGGGCCCGATATGTCGGCCCTGCTGGCGCTGATGGAGACGGTGCGCGCCCGCGGCTGATCTCTGCCAGTACACGTCTGAAAAGGCGGCTCCGGGTGGGCCGCCTTTTGTATTGAGGCGCGCTCCCGCCCGCCTCATCGGCATCAAAGATGCCGCCGTTGCGGTTGGGCCGGGCGCCGCGCCGGAGCGCGGCGCTGCAGACCGCCCGGTCGGCGGTCTGCCATGCCCAACAGTGTGCGGATCAGGTTTCCTGGTCCAGCGCGCGGACGGGAGCGCCCGCTCTTACATGTGTCAGGTCTCAGCGATCAGAGTGCTGCTCCCGCATCTCTGTGGCCGCTTTCGCCATGGCCGGGTTGGGATGATGCCCCAGTGCCGCGAGGGCCTTGTCCATCCAGTCGATCACTGCAGGATCATCCCCTCCGGCGCGGGCGATGGGCGGGAAGGCGCAGGACAGAAGATGCCGGGCGGATATGGCGGGCATGAACATTCGGTCAAAGGACACATCGCGCGTGCCTTGCTGATCCTCATCCGGGGTATTCTCCCACAACAAGCGTTCCAGCCGCCCCATGACCTCCAGCGCGGTGCCGGGATCATTGACCCCGGGAGACAACGCCCGCTGTGCGGTTTCCGCAAGCAGGGTCAGTCCAAACGAGGGATCTTGATCAAAACTGCGCACATCGCCGATTTCGATGCAGCGGCTGGCGGCCTCGCACAGGTCCTCATCCCCGGATTTCGCATAGGCCACGGGCCGCCCGCGCAACACAAATTCACCCGGGGTGCGATGGATCGCGATCTGGGTGTCGGCCTCTTCCGCCAATGTCTGCAACTGCGCCACGTCCACAAACCGCACGAACCCCGAAGCCTGCGCCGGGATCGCCGTGCCGTCTGCCTTGAACCGGGTGTCATCCTCGGCGCGTTGCGCGCCCAGACAGGGCGCATCGGCGCGCTGGCGCAGGCTGGTGCGGCTGCGGTCCTCGATCAGGCGCAGGGTGTGATCCATGCTGCCAAGGCCCGACAGGTGATCAATCCAGCGCAAAATCGCCCCGACAATCAGCGCGACAACCCCAACGGTGAGCGCAAAGATCACAATGGCCGCATCCTCGCTGTAGAACCCGGCCCGGAACAGGATTACCGCACTCAGGCTGAAGACAAATCCACCGACGAAGGTGGCCAGAACGCTCTGGGTGATCGTATCCTCAAGCAGCAGGCGGTAAACCCGCGGGGTCGCGGTGGCGGCGGCGGTGCGATAGGCGGAGACCATGACGTTCAGCGAAAATGTGGTCACGGCCAGCATGCCGGAGGCGAGGATATTGAGCACCGGCAGCGCCGCTTCGCGTCCGAACCGTTCGCCCAGATCCTCGGGGATAAACGGGGTGAGCCAGGGCGCGATGGCCAGCGCCAAAAGAGAGCAGGCTGAAATCAGCACCACCCGGAACCACAATTGCCGGGTGATCCGCTGAATGTAGAGAAGCGTGCGCGAGATCACTGATCGAGTCCAATCAGGGTTGCCCCGACCGCGCCCAGATGCTGGTCCACCAGATCACGTTCCTCCGTGGTCAGCGCCTGTGCCCGGGGATAGCGGGGGACGGCGCGGTCGTTCAGGATTGGCGCGTCCCAGCCATCGGTCGTGCGCATGAAATCGGCAACGCCTTCTGTGCCAAAGACATCGAGATACCCCTGGATCACCACATCAAGATAGCTCAGCAGGATCGGATGGCGCATGCTGGCCGCACGCTGGCTGCTGGCGGGGATTGCGTAGACGGCGATCTCGGTCTCCGGCGCCAGATCGTGCTGCACCGCGTCCCGCGCCGCCAGACGATCATAGCCGAACTCGCGGTCGTCCAAGGCTGTCCAATCCGCGCCAGGGACTTCGGCGACCAGCCCGTCGATGCGACTGTCGGCGCAGGGCACCGCAGAGAGGTAGGCCACCGGGCGCAGATCGGTCTGCACCCAGGCCCGCCGCCAGCCGCTGAGCCGTGCCGGGCGGGCCTGTCCATAGGCATGGGTGCGCGTGTTCACCAGGCTGCCGTAGCCAAAGAAATAGGGGGCTGGGGGAACGGGGGCAGTCATTCGGATCTCCTGTCAGCAATGTCTCAATCGGCAATATCTGCGCGGTGTGCCGGATCGGGGCAAGGCAGCTGGGCTCTGCCGTGACGGCGGCGGCGGTGATGGCGACCCTGCGGTGCAGAGATCAGCACAGAGCTATTGCAGCTTTGATGCATGTCAAAGTGGCCTTTGCGCAGCCATGTCATGATCCGGCGATCAAGGCACCTCGGAGGGGCGATCATGCGGATCACGAAACGGACGAATATTGCAGTGCGGCTGTTGATGTACTGTGCGGCCCATGCGGACCGCCTGGTCACCAAATCGGAAATTGCGGCGCGCTGCAATATCTCCGAGAACCATTTGGCGCAGGTAATCAACCAATTGGCGCAATTGGGATATCTTCATACCCAACGTGGTCGCAATGGCGGCATGTCGCTGGGCAAGCCTGCGGCGGAAATCGGCATTGGCGACGTGTTCCGCGATGTCGAGGGCACGGTGCCGATGGTTGAGTGTTTTGCCGATGCCGACAATACCTGCCCACTGGTGTCGGCCTGCCGGTTGCGCCTCGCCCTGTCGGAGGCCGCGCAGGCCTTCTATCAATCGCTGGACGGCATCACGCTGGAGGCGCTGATCTGTGACAATGACGCGCTGTTTGCCCTGTTTCAGCCGCCCGGCGCCGCCAGCTGTGCGCGCTATGTGAATTAGGTCGGTGCAGACACCAGCCTGCCGCAGCTGGTGTCTGATGTGGGTCCCTCCTTGCGCCACAACGGCGCGCGCAGGTTCAGTCGCGCGCCCGCAGGATTCGTGCGGGGCGCACCTGAAGTGGCCGCCAGGCAAAGGCAAGACCGGCCAGAAGCGTGGTCAGGATACCACCGCTGATGATCGCCAGCGCGTTGCCCCAGATCACCTGATAGTCGCTCTCAAACACATAGGTGTTGATCGCCCAGGCACCACTCATCCCCGCAATCAGCGCAACCAGTCCGGCGCCTGCGCCCAGAAACACCGATCTGAGGGCGAAGCTGATCAGAATGCGGCGTCGCGACGCGCCGAGTGTTTTCAGCACGGCGGCCTCATAGCGGCGGGCCGGTTCCCCGGCAGCGGCGGTGCCGATCAGCACCATGAAACCGGTGAGCAGGGTGGCCGCCGCACCATAAGCGGTGGCGGAGGCCAGTTGCCGCAGGATCTCAGACACGCGGTCCAGCGCATCCCGCACCCGCACGGCAGTGATATTCGGCATCGCGCGGGCGAGATCACGCAGGATCTGCGCCTCGGCCTCCTGTTCGGCATAGACGGTTGCGATATAGCTGTGTGGCGCCCCTGCCAGGGCGTTTTCGTTCAGCACCATCACAAACCCCATGCCAGCGGTGGAGAAATCCACCTCACGCAGGCTGGTGATTGTCGCAGTGATGTCGCGGCCCAGCACGTTGATTGTCAGCGTATCCCCCAGATCCAAACCCAGTTCCTCGGCCTCTTCGCGGGCGAAGCTGACCTGCGGTGGACCGCTGTAATCCTCCGCCCACCATGTGCCGGCCACGATCTGCGTGGTTTCGGGCTGTTTTGCGGCATAAGTGATGCCGCGATCTCCGCGCACCACCCAGTGATCTCCGGCTACCTCGGTCGCAGGCTGACCGTTGATGGTGGTGAGCACCCCGCGCAGCATCGGGGCGCTTTGGACGCGGTCGACCGCCGGGTCCTGTTCCACGCGGGCGAGGAAGTCCGGCATTTGATCGCGCTGGATATCAACAAAGAAGTAGGAGGGGGCCACATCGGGCAGGTTGCCCTCAATCGCGCGGCGCATATTGCCATCGACCTGACCGATGGCCGCCAGCACCGTCAGGCCCAGCCCCAGCGCCAGCACTGTCGGGACGGCGCCATCGCGCGAGGTCCCGATGGCGGAGAGTGCCCATCGCAGCGCCGGGTTGCCACGGGCCAAGGGGGCTGATCGGCGCGCGATCCAGCCCAGCACCAGCGCGGCCAGCAGCAGCACCGCCAGCGCGCCAATCAGACCGCCCGCAGTCCAGAGCGTCAGCTCAACCGCGCCGCTGAACAGGGCCGCCGCGCCGATCAGTACAGCGACGGCAACGACGGTGGCCAGAATATAGCGCGGCGCAGGCCAGCGGCTGCGGCTGTCCAGCGTGTCGCGAAACAGCGCCGCTGCCCGGATCCGCTCCGCCCGGGCCAGCGGCCAGAGGGCAAAGACAAAGGCGGTCAGCAACCCGTAAAGGGCCGCCTCGCTCAGTGCAGGAACTGAGATGCCAAAAACCGCCGGAAACGGCAGCTGCGCCGCGATCAGCGGTCCCAGCAGCACCGGGGCCAAGCCGCCGATCACCAGGCCAATCGCGATGCCCAGCAGTGCCAGCGCGCCGATTTGCAGAAAATACGTCAGGAAGATCGTCCGGCGGTCGGCACCAAGGGTGCGCAGGGTCGCGATGGTTGCCGTTTTGCCCGCCAGATAGGCGCGCACCGCTGCGGAAACGCCAATACCGCCCACCGCCAGTCCGGAGAGGCCAACCAGTACCAGAAACCCGGCCAGCCGTTCGACAAATGTGGCAATGCCCGGCGCTCCGTTGCGGGCATCGGTCCAGCGCATGCCGCTGTTGTCATACTCTGCCTCGGCGCGGGTTTTCAGCTGTTCCAGATCGGTATCCGGGGGCAGGGTCAGCCGGTATTTGCTGGAAAACAGCGTACCGGGTTGCAAGAGGCCGGATTGCGCCAAGTCCTCTGTGCGTACAAGGGTCCGCGGCCCAAGGGTGAACCCTGCGCTGGCGGCATCGGGTTCATTCTCCAGCAGCGCCGTCAGCACAAACTGCTGGCTGCCAAGGGTGAACTCATCGCCAACGGACAGGCCAAGCCGATCTGCCAGAACCCGCTGCATCACGCCGCCGGGGAAATCCCCTGTTCCCGCCAGTGCGGCTTCCAGTGGCAAGTCGGGGGAGAGGATCACCGTGCCCACCAGCGGATAGGCATCATCCACGGCCTTTACCTGCGTCAGCGCGCGCTCGTCGCCCACCGTCGCCATGGACCGGAAATCAATGATCTCAGAACGGGCGAGGGCGCGAGCCTCCATCCAGGCCTGCTCTTCGGCTGTGGCGCGCCGATAGGTAAAGCCCAGCTCGGCGTCGCCGCCCAGCAGCACTGCGCCTTCCTCGCTCAGCCCGGTCTGGATCGCTGAGCGCAGGGAGCCGATTCCGGCAATCACAGCAACCCCCAGCGCCAGACAGATCAGGAAAACACGAAACCCGGAGAGACCACCGCGCAGCTCGCGCTTGGCAAACCGTGTGGCCAGCGACAGGGCAGAGGGGCTCATTCAGCGGCCTCACGCGCGGCGTCGTGATCCAGTCGGCCATCGCGCAGCCGGATCACCCGGTCACAGCGCGCCGCCAGTTCCGGCGCATGGGTGACCATGATCAGCGTCGCCCCATAGCGGTCGCGCAGATCAAACAGCAGGTCCATGATTGCATCGCCGTTGGTTGCGTCCAGATTGCCGGTCGGCTCATCCGCCAGCAGGATCCGCGGGCGAGTGACCAGGGCGCGGGCCAGCGCCACGCGCTGCTGTTCGCCGCCGGACATCTGCGCCGGGAAATGGCCCGCACGATGGCCCAGTCCGACGGCCTCCAACTCAGCCTGTGCCCTCTCAAAGGCATCTTTGTGGCCGGCAAGCTCCAGCGGTGTGGCCACATTTTCCAGCGCGGTCATGGTCGGAATCAGGTGAAAGCTTTGGAAGACGACGCCCATATTGTCACGGCGAAAGCGCGCCAGCGCATCCTCATCCATCGCGGTCAGATCCTGCCCCAGCGCCGAGACGGTGCCGCCGGTGGCCTGCTCAAGACCGCCCATCACCATCAGGAGGGAGGATTTGCCGGAGCCAGAGGGGCCGATCAGGCCGAGGGTTTCGCCGCTCTCCACCGCCAAGGAGATATCGTGTAGAATTTCGACAGGTCCGGTATTGCCAACCAGTGACAAAGACGCATGTTGGAGGTTCAGAATAGGATCGGATGAGGGGATCGTGCTGGACTGCATGTGATATCGCGCCTGTTTTGGGACCACTCTCGATATGGAGCCTTTGTAGCAATGCGCAAGAT
Organism: Phaeobacter inhibens DSM 16374; assembly: GCF_000473105.1. Taxonomy (NCBI): domain Bacteria; kingdom Pseudomonadati; phylum Pseudomonadota; class Alphaproteobacteria; order Rhodobacterales; family Roseobacteraceae; genus Phaeobacter; species Phaeobacter inhibens. Next base: position 242,923 of record NZ_AXBB01000004.1, read on the forward strand.
GATAGCAGGACTGATTTTTATGTTAACTGCGGCGATTGCGCAGGCAGAGCCGGTGCGTATTGCTGCGCTTGGTGACAGTCTGGTGCAGGGCTATGGCCTGCCGCAGGGACAGGGCTGGGTGCCGCAGCTGCAACGCTGGCTGGGCGAAAAGGGGGCTGAGGTGCGGCTGATCAATGCCGGTGTCTCCGGTGACACGACCGCAGGCGGCGCCGCCCGGATCGACTGGACGCTGGCCGACGGACCGGATGCGCTGATCGTGGCTCTTGGTGGCAATGACCTGCTGCGCGGCCTTGCGCCGTCCGAAAGCCGCGCCAATCTCACCCGCATTCTGGAGGTCGCACAGGCCAATGCGGTTCCGGTGTTGCTGGTCGGCATTCAGGCGCCGGGCAACTACGGCGCGGATTTCAAAGCGGACTTCGATGCGATTTTCCCCGATCTCGCGCGGGACTATAGCACGCTGCTTCACGCGGACAGCCTCGCCGGTATCCGGGCTGCAACCGGTGATGATATTCAGGCTGCGGGGCAATATCTGCAGGAGGACGGGATCCACCCCAATGCTGAAGGCGTGGCGTTGAATGTGGCCGCCATCGGTCCGAAGGTGCTGGAACTGATAGAGCTGGCTAAGCAATAGGCTTGTCGCCAAGCGGGGCCGACCCGGCGGTTGCGACCCTGAACGCCGCGCAGGCGGAACACATACCCCACAACAAAAGACGGCCCCGATGAAGGGGCCGACAGCTGATCTTATTGTCTCTCTGACCGATCAGGCCAGTTCGATATTCACCGCAGACTCGCGGCCATCACGGCCTGGTTGCAGTTCGTAAGTTACTTTCTGATTGTCGGCGAGGCCGGTCAGCCCGGACCGCTCTACTGCAGAAATATGTACAAATACATCGCTACCACCCGCATCGGGTGCGATGAAACCGTAGCCTTTGGTGGTGTTGAACCATTTGACGGTGCCTGTGGCCATCGTCTTCTTCTCCCAGTCTTTACTCAAATCCCTGTCCGCGACATGCGACAGCCCGGCAATGTCATTGCGTATTCATGACCGAGCCTCCTAGGACAGCGATGAGTTCTGCGTAACCTTGCGGGGACAATCTTGTCGCCAATGTCCTTTCGGTGCAAGTGTTATAGCGGGGGGTGCCTGTTAGTTGGGCAGTGCCTGGGCAGCGGTGGCCCGCTGATCGGCAAAGCTCAGCACGCAGACAGGCAGACTGGCAGGCTGACGCCGAAGCGGCGCCAGATCACGCGTTACCACTTTGGTCTGGTCCTGATCAGAGCACCGTCACCACGGTTCCCAAAGGCACCCGTTCGTAGAGATCGACAATATGCTCGTTGGTCATGCGGATGCAGCCGTTGGAGACGGAATGCCCGATGGTCTGCGGCTGGTTGGTGCCGTGAATGCGGAAATAGGTGTCGATGCCGTTCTGAAACAGGTAGAGCGCGCGCGCCCCCAGCGGGTTATCAGTGCCACCGGGCTGGATGTATTTGTTATCGACAAAGCGGGCATAGCTGTGCGGATCGCGTTCGATCATCTCATCGGTCGGGCGCCAGGTCGGCCATTCTTTCTTGGCCTGAATGACGGCGGTGCCGGTAAATTCGAGGCCTGCGCGACCAACCCCAACCCCGTAACGACGCGCCCGTCGCGGCTCGGTTACATAATAAAGGTAATAGGATCGCGGCAGCACCAGAATTTGCCCGGGGGCGAATTCCTTCTTGATGCGAACCTCTTGCGGGGTCGGATCAAAGACCGTTTCGGCTGACCCGATCTGGGGCCAGAGCGAGGCTGCGGCTGAGCTGGCCAGAAAGGCGCGGCGTGACAACATGCGGGGCTCTTTCAGTTTTGGAACAGATGCAGCCAGTCTGCGGTGGAGTGCCGATCCGGTCAATAGTGGGCCCGGTGCGGATCCGTCGCAAGGCCACCTGCGCGACGTCGGCGCAACAGCCGCCCGTAGCCAGGCTGCAGTATCCTTGGCAGATCAGGCTTCGTCAGATCACGAACCTGTGATACCCTGTGATCGGATCGCGTTTCTGATCCACCGCCAGTTTCGGCGGATTTCAGCGATTGGCGACAGTATTTCCGGCACGGCTGCGGGGGCAGTTCCACCGGCAAGGTCGCACGGGGGTACGCGTTATTTTCTAGCGGTTTGGTGTTGGGCCTGTCTGGCCTGCAACCGGATTGACCCTGTCTGAGATCGGCCGGGTGTTGTGCGCAGCACGGCTGGTGGTCTGTCGGGGGTCATATACTGGAGTAACGATTGTGACTGTTTCATTTCGGGGGCGCGCGGTGTTGGCCGCGCTGACGATGGCTGTGGGCATGACCGCAGCCCACACGGGCGAGGCACAGGAGGGCGTCGGTTTTCTGGCCACCTCACTGCGCTATTCGGAACGGATGCTGGACCGTCAGGAGGATGTGACCAACAAGGTCGCCATCGCCTTGCGGGCGCGGCAGTCCGGGCAGCTGGGGATCAACAAAATCACCTTTGGCGGGCGCTTCTTAGGCACGGTGATCTATGAGAACACCAATACGCCCGGCAAGTTTCCGATCCTGTCGCGGTTGCCGCCCACCCACACCAGCGGCACCTCTGATACCTATGGGGTCATCAATGATATCTCGCTCATCGCCACCGCCACGACACCTTTGCTGACAGCGGTGGTGCAGGGCGAATATACCGAGGTCGAATATCCCGGCCAGAATGATATCCAACTGCGCAAGGCCTGGCTGGCAATCGGCGACCTGGACCGCTCTCCCTTCTATGTGGCGGTGGGGCGCAAGACCGTGAACTTCGGCAATTTCGCCAGCTACGCGCCCTTCACACACACCCATAGCAGCCACTATTTTTGGGCCCAGACCAAGGATCCGCTGATTGAGATCGGCTATATTACGGATCGCACCGAGCTGGCGTTGTCGATCATCCGCAACCATCGCGGCAATCGGGTGATCAGCAGCCCGAAGAACGATGACCACTACACCAATTATGCGCTGAACGCGGCCCATCGTATTCCGCTGGCCAATGGGATGGGGCTGAAACTGGGGGCCGGTTTTCTACGCGGGACGATCTACGACAGCGCCATCGCCCATCATCCGCCCGGCAGCGGCATTGATCGCGGCTGGAACGGGGCGTGGGATGTCCACGCCACCCTCAGCGGAGAGCGGTTTGACGTCATGGCCGAATTCACCCAAACCACCGACCGCTGGCCTGCCACCGACCATAAGGTCAGCGCGCTGACGCTTCAGGGGCGCTACCGGAGTGAGTTTCTGGGACGTCCTGCGGTCTATTCGCTCTCGGCCAGTCACGGGCGGCAGGGGGCATCTGGCACCGAATGGGAATCCATGTCGCAGGTCATTCTGGGGATGGAGGTTGCGGTGGCCCCGAATGTCACGCTGGGGGCGGAGTATCTTTTCAACGATGGGTTTGTGCCGCTGATCCTGCCCCGGCGTACGGGCGATGCCGGCGTGCAGTCCCATAGCGTCATTCTGGGCGCGAAGCTCACCTTCTAGGGCCGTGTGCTCTGGGCGCAGGTCTCTCACGGCGGCTGCATGGCTCTTGTCCCGCGCGCAGTGTCCCGTATATCGGGGGCAGGTCGCAACGGCGATCTTCTGCAAGGAGAGACCACGATATGGGCGCAAAGACCCTGACCTGCCTCAGCTGTGCGCAGCTGAACCGCGTGCCGGAGGACCGTCTGGCTGCGGGTCCCAAATGTGGCACCTGCGGCGCGGCGCTGATCCCGGCCGGGCCGGTTGATGTTGATCCCGCCACCCTGCAAAAGGCTGCGGCGCAGGATGATCTGCCGCTGGTGGTGGATTTCTGGGCGCCCTGGTGTGGGCCCTGCAAGATGATGGCTCCGGATTTTGCCAAGGCGGCGAAGTCGCTGAAGGGGCAGGTGCGGCTGGTCAAGCTGAATACCCAGACCCATCAGTCCACCGGCGCGCGTTACCGCATCAAGGGGATCCCGACGCTGGTGCGCTTTGCCCGTGGCAAGGAGCAGAAGCGACAAGCCGGTGCCATGCGCGCAGGGCAGATCGTCAGCTGGGCCAAGGGATAAAGATAGTGTGGGTCGTCCCGGTCAGTGCGAAACCGGCTGAGGGCGCCGCCTCAGGCGGTGCGGCGAAGCTCATCCGGGTGCGGCTGCTCCATTGGGCGTAATCCGGGCGGCAGGTGGATCATAACCAAAATCGTCAAAATCGCACTTGTTGTCCCGACTGTGGGATAGAGCATCAGACTGTACCAGAGGGGCAGGGCATAGAGGGCATAGGCCGCCACAGCAGAGAAGACCCCTGCAAAAGTGCCCACAATGATCCCGATCCAAGCCATAGTCCTACCCTTTGGGTTGAGTTGCATTTAATCTACAATTTTTTGAGCGGATCGCAACGCTTTGATATCCACAAGAATAGTTCAAATTTTCTATAGATTTGGTTAACGCGCGGGCAGATCACCGCCTTGTCCGCCACAGTCGTTCCGTTAGGGCGTTGTTTTGAAATGAAAATTGGGTGATAATTTTAGTCGGGTATGATCACGTGGTCATCCTGAAATTGACTAATCCTGCGAATTTGGTGCCGTCATCTTGCGCGAAAACCCGCCGCTTTTGATCATCAGGCACAGTGTCAGCCCCAGCCCAAGCAGGCCGCCAAGGCCGGAGTAGAGCAGGAACAGACCCCAGATCGGAAGGTCATAGGCCACATGGCCCAGCACGGTGATCAGCATTGTCACCCCAGCACTCGTCAACATCGCCAACCAAGCCATCGCACCCTCACATCAATTGAGGTAAATTTGACCTAAAGTAGGCCGTGCAATCAATACGCCTTACGGTCAGGCGGCGAGTATATTGGTATGTGTTGCAGCTTATTCGCGAACTATGGCAGGAACAGCACAGACTTGCGCGTATAGCGCGCAAAAGAACTATGCCTGCGTGATTATTGCAAAGAGATCAGGCGCGTGCGGGTTTGCCAGCGAATTCCGGATGGGCGGCCTGTCCCAAATCGTCCAGAACCTCCCGCCCAAGCGTCTCGCGCGCGGTTTTCTGCATCCAGAGCAGCAGGATCGCCAGCATGGCGGAGGGCACCCCAAACAGCGGATAAAGCAACAAGCTCATCCCGAAGGAGAGACCGATCAGCGTATAGCCCAGAATGGCCGCATTCAGTCCGCCAATGACGCCTACCAGAATACCAATCCCTGCCATGCTCCGCCCTTTCTCTGGCCCAGTCCCCAAGCGGTTCTCGCAGGGGGCATCGTTAGAGTATGGTTAAAGACTAGCGATGATTTTGTTCAAATTATGCCGATGCCATGTCGGTGCTGGGAAAGGGTTTGGCAGGACGGGGTCTGGGTCGTGGCGCGCAGCGCCACGACCCGCGCCTGACCTTCCCCCATGGGAAGGCGCATTCGCACCTCCCCAAAGGTCAGGCGCGGGTCTAACGAATCTTCGGTTGCCAAAATTGGCATCCTGTAATTTCCGTGGCGATTTGGTCTATAAACTGATCCATCGCTCCATGGACAAATTCGGATATCAACCAGTTTGCCTTTCCAGACAAATGGCGATCAAGGCCATTGGGGTCATATCTAGAAAGTTCACTTAGTCGGTGCATCGCTGCGAACATCAAAACCAATGTATGTCGTTCTGCAGCGGAGTTTTGATCAGAAGCACGCTTTAAATACCACAGGTCACGATTGCCGTTTATATTGACGACAATTCTCCGAAGAGTCGAGTGGTAACGAACCAGCCTTTGATGTGCTTCCTTTCTTTTGGTAGCATTCGACCTCCCGCCGAACCATCGAAAGCGCTTTTTTCGTCGAACAAACGTGTTGCCATCTCGCTCAAAATATTCGAATGAAGAAGGTATGCTGAGCAGTTTGCGTTTGTCGCTAAATCTCGGAACAATTTGAGCCTCCAACCAGCATTCTTCCGTCGTTGAACTTTTTACATATCTGACCTCTTCCAGCGGGATGAAGAGTTCTCCCTTCGAGTGGTACGTGAGGCAGTATGCACGATGAATAAAAGGAATGTTCCAAAGTATGTCGCTCAAGGAGTGTTCACTATTTCCCACACTCTCACCAAGATACCTACACAGTTCAGGCAAAATTCCACCGCCTTTGAGATGGACAATTTCGGTCGATAGAGCAGCTCGTGCATTTTCTGGACGAACTCCAGCAACGCCGTGGTGTTGGCTAAATGTTGCTTTTTTGTACGTTAGAAGTGCTTTTGATGCGTTTAAAAAGGAGTAATAGATAGTTGGTGGGGCTGCTTCAGTAGGCATCCCATTAGACGCATCGGCAAACCGTTTTGCTTGCTGTCAATATGATAAACTCTCTGAAGCCTTTTCTCTTTTCAACCAAAGCTCAACATATAGCCAAGGATCTCGACTTAAGACATGCTCTTTTGTAAAGTCTGGACTGGCTATGCCTTTGTGCATCCATAAGCGTCGCCCATTTAATTTTAGTGCTACGGTCAATACAAACCTCCCCCAAAAAAAACGGGCCTCTACGGAGAGAGGCCCGTTTTAACTTGTAACATCGAAACGAGATGCATTCCTAGAAAATCACCGCACAAACTTCTTGTGCTTCAACCGCTTGGGCTCCAGCGCGTCGGGGCCCAGACGGCGTTTCTTGTCTTCTTCGTAGTCCTCGAAGTTGCCCTCGAACCATTCCACATGGGCGTCACCCTCAAACGCCAGAATATGCGTACAGATCCGGTCGAGGAAGAAACGGTCGTGTGAGATCACCACGGCGCAGCCGGCGAAATCCACGAGAGCATCTTCCAACGCCCGCAGGGTTTCCACGTCCAGATCGTTGGTCGGTTCATCCAGCAGCAGCACGTTGCCGCCCTCTTTCAGCAAGCGCGCCATATGGACCCGGTTGCGTTCACCACCGGACAGGAGGCTCAATTTCTTCTGCTGGTCGCCGCCCTTGAAGTTGAAGGACGAGCAATAGGCGCGGGAATTGACCTGCGCGTCGCCCAGTTCGATGATTTCGGCGCCGCCGGAGATGGCCTCCCAGACGGTTTCATTGTCATTCAGATCGTCGCGCGACTGGTCGACATAGGACAGCTTCACGGTGTCGCCATAGCTGACATTGCCCTCATCGGGCTGCTCCTGACCGGTCAGCATGCGGAACAGGGTCGATTTACCCGCACCATTGGGGCCGATCACGCCAACAATGCCGCCGGGGGGCAGGTCAAAGGACAGCCCCTCAACCAGCTGCTTGTCACCATAGTGTTTGGAGATGCCTTCAACCTCGATCACCTTGGATCCCAGACGCGGGCCGTTGGGGATGACGATCTGGGCGCGGGTCAGTTTCTCGCGCTCGGATTGGCTGGCCAGATCATTATAGGCGTTGATCCGGGCCTTGGATTTGGCCTGCCGCGCCTTGGCACCTTGACGCATCCATTCCAACTCGCGTTCCAGCGTCTTCTGCTTGGATTTGTCTTCGCGCGCTTCCTGCTCAAGGCGCTTGGCCTTTTGCTCCAGCCAGGCAGAGTAGTTGCCTTCGTATGGGATGCCCTTGCCGCGATCCAGTTCAAGGATCCAGCTGGTGATATCGTCCAGGAAATAGCGGTCGTGAGTGACGCAGAGGATGGTGCCCTTGTAGTCAATCAGGTGCTGCTGCAGCCAGGCGATGGTCTCGGCATCAAGGTGGTTGGTCGGTTCGTCAAGCAGTAGCATTTCCGGCGCTTCCAGCAACAGCTTGCACAGGGCTACTCGGCGGCGTTCACCGCCCGACAGGTTGGCGATTTCAGCATCATCCGGCGGGCAGCGCAGCGCCTCCATCGAGATGTCGATCTGGCTGTCCAGATCCCAGAGGTTTTCCGCATCGATGCTGTCTTGCAGCGCGGTCATCTCTTCCATCAGCTCATCGGTGTAGTTCTCGGCCATCTCGACCGCGATCTGGTTGAAACGGTCGACCTTGTCTTTCTTGGCTTTGACACCCAGCATGACGTTTTCACGCACAGTCAGGCTTTCGTCCAGCTTCGGCTCCTGCGGCAGATAGCCGACTTTGGCTCCCTCAGCCGCCCAGGCCTCACCGGTGAAATCTGTATCCAGCCCGGCCATGATCTTCATCAGGGTGGATTTACCGGCGCCGTTGACGCCGACGACACCGATTTTCACACCGGGGAGAAAGGACAGGTGGATGTTTTCAAAGCATTTCTTGCCACCGGGATAGGTCTTGGAGACCCCCTGCATGTGGTAGACGTATTGATAGGCAGCCATGAGACAGCTCCGTTAAGGGGGGAATTTGCTGGCTGGTGTGATAGCGGATGGGGAAGGCGGGGGCAATGCGGGATGCGGGGCGGGTGCTCTTGAGGGTCTGCCCATCGCGGCCTGACGCGCGTGACGTCCCTGAGGGAGGGCCTGTCAGACCTTTTATCGCCGGGGCTTTGCCCCGGACCCCAGAGTATTTTGGGAAAGATGACAAGCGGTGCAACCCGTCACCTTTCTTCAAATACTCCGGGGTGAGGCCATATGGCCGAGGGGCAGCGCCCCTAGCTGCCTGGGCGGCAGCGCTACTCCGTCAGACCGAAAAGGAAGCTGTGTCGACCCATGCGCGTATGTCCCCGATGCGCGCACCGCAGGTCCCCAGGTTGGAATGCCGCGAGATGCCGATGCAGGCAGGGCGGGCAGGCGGGATGACTTCAAACTGTTCTTCGGTTGGTCCACAACACCTGATTGATCTCTCTTGAAACTATGTGCATCAAGGCAGTTATGATGCATCGCTTGCCCCATATTCCGCCCGGAACCACCGTTGGTCTGCTGGGGGGGTCCTTTGATCCGCCGCATGAGGGGCACCGGGCGATTTCGCTTGCGGCGTTGAAGCGGTTCGGCCTGGATCAGCTGGTCTGGCTGGTCTCGCCGGGCAATCCGCTGAAGGCGCATCCGCCAGCGCCCTTGGAACGGCGGATCGCGGCGGCGCAGGAGCTGATGGATCACCCCCGTGTACAGATAAGCGGGATCGAGGCTCAGCTTGGCACGCGCTACACCGCCGAAACCCTGCGCATCCTGCGCAAACGCCATCCCGGGGTGCGGTTTGTTTGGTTGATGGGGGCGGACAATCTGGCGGATTTCCATCGCTGGAAGGATTGGCAGCAGATCTTGGAGACGGTGCCTGTGGGGGTGCTGGCGCGACCCGGTGATCGGATTTCAGCACGGCTGTCGCCTGCGGCGCGGCTCTATGCGCCCTACCGGCTGAAGGGCGGGCAGAGCCGACTGTTGGCAGAGGTCTGCGCACCGGCATGGTGTTTCGTCAATGTGCCGATGGTCAACGCCAGCTCAACCGAGATCCGGGCCCGTGGCGATTGGTCAGCGACGCAGCCCCGCTGAGAGAAGCCCGGCGCCGATCACCACCGCAAGACCAGCCCAAGTCAGCGCGTCGGGCCATTGATCAAGGACCCACCATCCCAGTGAGACAGCTGCTATCAGCTGGAAATAGATCAGCGGTGCCAGGCGCGATGCGGGCGCTTGCGCATAGGCAAACAGCAGCAGCAGATTGCCCAGCATTGAGAACCCGGCGCTGCCAAAGGTCAGCGCTGCGGTAGGTAGGCTAGGGGTCGGCAGCGCGGCGAGCCCCAACGGCAGGGTCAGCAGCGCGCTGATTGACAGCTGCGTCAGGCTCAGCTGCAACGGTGTGCCCAGATGCGAAAGCCAGCGCGAGCTGGTAAGGAAGCCACCATAGCAGACGCCTGCTACTGCGGCCCAGATCAGATTGGCCGATCCGCCTAACCCAGGGCGCACAACCAGCAACACGCCACAGAACCCCAGCGCCATCAACAGGCTGCGCGTTGGTGTCACCGCTTCGCGCAGCAGCAGCACCGACAGCACATAGCTGACAATCGGCCCGATAAAGAAGGCGGCAAAAACATCGGCCAGTGGTTCTGTCTTGAGAGCGATCTGAATGGATAGGATGCCACCGCTGAGCAGAGCCGCCCGAAGCCATAGCCGCCAGTCGCCAAACAGCGGCCACGCCCCGCGCCAGGCAAAGGGCAGCACCAATACTGTGCCGATTGCAAACCGCGACCATGCCACAAATCCCGGTGTCGCCAGACCGCCCGATGTGAGCAGTTTCCCGCAAAGGTCCCCGGCAGGGATCATTGACATGGCGACAAACATGATCATCACTGCCCGTACCATCGCGCCAGCGGTAACAGGCATCCACATCCGGGGAAAGCGGCCAAATCTCCGCGGCCCCGCGACATAAAAACCTGTGGCACGTTTGCAGAATTGTAGGGGTTTTGAGTAGACTATTGCTAATATGATTTCGCGACGTTTTTTTCTGACCACCTGCCTCGCCTCTGCGGCGGCGAACACCGCCCTGGCCAATGCGCCTGCGGTCTCTCTGCGTCCGGTGGCGCGCGATCCGGCCAGCCTGATCCGCGCTGGTGGCGGGCTGAAGGGGCTGTTGTCCCGCGCAGGCCTCTCGGGTGAGGTTGCCTGCGCGGTGGCCGATGTGAAAACCGGTTTGCGGCTGGAGGCCGAAGGGGCAGGTGCCGGGTTGCCGCCAGCCAGTGTCGCCAAGGCGCTGACCGCGCTTTATGCGCTGGATGCGCTGGGGGCTGACCACCGCTTTACCACGCAGATTGTTGCCACCGGCGGCATCAGCGGCGGTGTGGTTGCGGGCGATCTGGTGCTTGTGGGTGGCGGCGATCCGATGCTGAACACAGATACTCTCGCGCAGCTGGCTCAGGCGCTCAAGACTGCGGGCATCCGCGAAGTCCGCGGCGCCTTCCGCGTCTGGGAGGGCGCGCTGCCGCAGATCAGGACAATTGATCCCGGCCAACCCGATCATGTCGGCTATAGCCCGGCGATTTCAGGACTGGCGCTCAATTACAACCGGGTCCATTTTGAGTGGAAGCGCGCAGGCCAGGGCTGGGCCGTCACCATGGATGCCCGGACCAAGAAATATCGCCCCGAGGTCTCTGTTGCGACGATGAAAATCGCACAGCGCAGCCTGCCAGTTTACAGCTACTCCGAGGGCAAGGACACCGACCGTTGGACTGTCGCCAGCAAGGCGCTGGGCAAAGGAGGCGCGCGCTGGCTGCCCGTGCGCCATCCGGGGGCCTACACGGCGGATGTCTTCCGCACCATGGCGCGCGCCAATGGCGTCAAGCTGGGCAACCCGAAGATGGCCAAGTCCCGCCCCTCGGGGCAGGTGGTGGCCCATCACAACAGCCCGCCGCTGGATCTGATGCTGAAGGCGACGCTGAAATATTCCAACAATCTGATGGCCGAAATGATTGGTCTGGCTGCGACGCAGGCACGCGGCGGGCGGCCCCGCAGTCTGCGCGACTCTGCCGCGGAGATGAACCGCTGGGCGGCGGCAACCTATGGTATGGCCAACACCCGGCTGGTGGATCACTCCGGCCTTGGCGAGGATTCGCGGGTGACGCCAGATGATATGGTCAGCGTGCTGGTTGCCGCCTATCGCGATGGGCGGTTGAAACCTCTGCTGAAGTCCTTTCCCATGCGCGACAGCAAGGGCCGTATCCTGAAAGGCCACCCGATCAAGGTCGCGGCCAAGACCGGGACGCTCAACTTCGTGTCCGGTCTGGGCGGTTTCATGACGGCCACCGATGGCACCGTGCTGGCCTTTGCCATTTTCAGTGCCGATCAGAAGGCGCGGTCCCGCATCTCGCGGGCGGAGCGCGAACGCCCGCAGGGGGCAAGATCCTGGAACCGCCGCGCCAAACAGGTGCAACAAAAGCTGATTGAGCGGTGGGGGCGGGTTTACGGCAGTTGACCCTTTGCGCGAGACGAGAAACGGGGCTCTATCTGCCTGCCTGCCTCCGGGCCTGTCCTGCGGCTCAGCCGTGGATCTGGCTGGCAGGTCTAACCGCCCGCCATGGCGTGGACCCAGATCTCTGCCTGCGGCTCATGCGGGGCGCGGGTGCCGTCTGTGACAGCCCCCAGCCGCCTTGCCACCGCCTGCGACCGTATGTTGTCATGATCAATATAGCTGTAGAGGTGGTCCAGCCCCAGATCCTCAGAAGCCCATGTCCTGACGGCTATGGCTGCTTCGGTGGCAAAACCCTGTCCCTCGGCCCCTTCAAACAGATGCCAGGCCAGCTCAATCTCCGGCCAGTTGGAATGTTTGATCAGGCCAACGCGACCGACCGGCTGCCCACTCTCCCGCAATGTGACCATAAAGAAGCCAAAGCCATGCCAATGCCAGTGGCCAACCCCAGACAGAAACCCGAACCAAGCCTGATCTGCGGTAATCGTCTCACCCTGTGCAATCATCGACGGGGCGCTGGTCATGAAGCGGGTAAAGGCGGGCAGGTCTTCGCGCTCGGGTCCTCGCAGGACCAACCGCGACGTTGTCAGCCGGGGCGCGGTCGTGAGCGTTGTCATATCCGCCTGTCCCTGTCTGCCCGTACCTATGTCACATCAGACCATATGCCGGGCGCGGGCCCCGCGTTCGATGGCAGCAGCATGCAGCCGGTCAATGTTCAGCTCATAACGGATCTCTTCCAGCAGGCGCAGTTCCGACTCTGCCAGGCTGCCATCCGCTGCGGCCACATCGCAGGCCAGCGCATAGGCGGTCTCAAACAGGCGCTCCGGCAGATCCTCACGGATCAGCCCAAACAGCGCGTCCAGCCCGTCTTCCTGCTCAAAGAGGTCGAACACCGTCTGCGAGGTGCGATTGACCCGATCAATGTCGTAATCAGCAAACACGGGCAGCATATTGACCGCCGACTGGATCTTCACCAGTTCAGCGGTGCGGATATTCTCATCCGAGGCCGACACCGCCACCATCAGCGCAACAAGGCAATCCTGCGGGGTAAAGGGATGGGCGGTTTGGGTGTTCATTATGAAATCCAGTAAATTGGCATGTGTTCTGCATAGAAGAATAGGCATCGTGTCGACCCCGATCAACGGGACAATACGTCATCGTGCATATTCCGCCGCAGGCACCGGCACGGAAGGGGTGTCAGGGCTGCTGTTTCTTGACTCATTTCGCCTGCCGCCATAGGTGAGGCCGACCGGGTGCATGGGGTGCCCGGCAGTGGTTTGTCGCCCGTAATATCGCCGCCCATAGCGGCACCACCCGTGGCGGCAGGCAGCCCGACCGGAGCAGTGCCCGGTTGCCGATGGAGAAAACAATGTCTGATCTGCGCGAAGAAGCTCTCAAGAGCAAAGCCTGGCCGTTTGAAGAAGCCCGCCGGGTTCTCAAACGTTACGCCAAGGGCGCGCCGGAGAAGGGCTATGTTCTGTTCGAGACCGGCTATGGCCCCTCCGGCCTGCCGCATATCGGCACCTTCGGCGAGGTCGCCCGCACCACCATGATCAAAACCGCCTTTGAGGTGATCTCCGACATCCCGACGAAGCTGATCTGCTTCTCGGATGATCTGGACGGGATGCGCAAGGTGCCGGGCAATGTCCCCAACGCCGAAAGCCTGCAGGACCATCTGCAAAAGCCGCTGACCAGCGTTCCCGATCCCTTTGGCGAATACGAGAGTTTTGGCCACCACAACAACGCCATGCTGCGCCGGTTTCTTGATACCTTTGGCTTTGAGTATGAGTTCTACTCGGCCAAGGAATTCTATGAATCCGGTCAGTTCGACGAGGTGCTGAAGCGCGCGGTCGACAAATACGACGACGTCATGGCGATCATGCTGAAGTCCTTGCGCGAGGAACGCCGCCAGACCTATTCGATCTTCCTGCCGATCCACCCTGAGACTGGTCGCGTTCTCTATGTGCCGATGAAGAAGGTCTGCGCCGAGACCTACACCGTCACCTTTGACGACGAAGACGGCCGCGAATGGACCCTGCCGGTGACCGGCGGCAATGTGAAACTGCAGTGGAAACCGGATTTCGGCGCCCGCTGGGCTGCGCTGGGTGTCGATTTTGAGATGTACGGCAAAGACCATTCCACCAATACGCCGATCTATGATGGCATCTGCCGGGTGCTGGGCCACCGCCCGCCGGAGCATTTCACCTATGAGCTGTTCCTGGACGCCAATGGTCAGAAGATCTCGAAAACCTCCGGCAACGGCATTTCGATCGACGAATGGCTGACCTATGCCTCGACCGAGAGTCTGGCCTATTTCATGTACCAAAAGCCGAAGACCGCCAAGCGGATGCATTTCGACGTGATCCCCAAGGCGGTGGACGAATACCACCAGCAGCTGCGCGCCTATCACACCCAGGACCTGAAGGCGCAGCTCAGTAACCCGGTCTGGCACATCCACGGCGGTGATGTGCCGCAGTCGGATATGGTGGTGCCGTTTGCGATGCTGTTGAACATTGCCAGCGTATCCAACGCAGAGGACAAGGAAACGCTCTGGGGCTTCATCAACAAATACGCCCCTGATGCGACGCCCGAAAGCAATCCGACAATGGATCAGGCGGCCGGCTTTGCGGTGGCCTATTTCAATGACTTCGTGAAACCGGAGAAAACCTATCGCCTGCCCACCGATCAGGAGCGCGGGGCGCTTCAGGATCTGGCGGATGCGCTGAAATCTTCGGATGCGGCCCTCGCGGCCATTGCCAAGAAGAACGAAATCGCAGGCAACACCGATCCGCTGCCCGAGGCGGATTTTGCGGATGAGGAATTCCTGCAGTCCGTCGTCTTTGCCATCGGCAAGATCCACGGGTTTGAACCGCTGCGGGCGTGGTTCTCTGCGATCTACGAGGTGCTTCTGGGCGCCTCCCAAGGGCCGCGGTTTGGCGGGTTCATCGCCCTGTACGGGGTTGAGGACACCATCAAACTGATCGATCAGGCGCTGGCAGGTGAGCTGGTCTGACCGACCGCTGCACGACAGGAAAACATGTGAAAAGGGCACCCCACCGGGTGCCCTTTTCCCGTTCTGGGGAAGGCTCCGTTTGCTCCACGTGAATTGACGGGTGCAGCCGGCGGCCTAGCTGAATTCCCATCAAGGGAGATCTTCTATGCGCAAGTTTATGTTGATGAGTGCCTGTGTTGCCATGATGGCGCTGCCTGTTTCCACCGCTGCTGAGGGGCGGGATACGGCAATTACCGGGGTGATCAGTGATCAGATCGCCGCCTTCCTGCGCGGCGATGCAGAGGCCGCCTTTGCCCATGCGTCACCGATGATCCAAGGGCTGTTTGGCAGCTCTGAGCGGTTTGCGACCATGGTGCAGTCGGGCTACCCCATGGTCTGGCAACCGGATGAAGTGCGCTATCTGGACCTGCGCACTGTTGCGGGTGGACTGTGGCAGCGGGTGATGATCACCGACCCAGAGGGACGCGTACATCTCCTTGATTATCAGATGGTTGAGACCGGTTCGGGCTGGAAAATCAATGCCGTCCAGCTGCTGACCGCAGATGCCCCCACCGCCTGACCTGACCACTTGTCCCGACTATCCGGCCGGCCGCTTTGAGAGGCCGGTTGGTGCACACCCTGCGAACGCCCCTCTGACAGCGCGTTAAATCCCGCCCGGTATAACCCTTTCCCTGATTGAACCGGGCTGCGGCCTGATCAGCCGGAAACGGCGGTTTTGGAAAGGGTGACTGATGAACATAGCGATCACTGACGGCGTAGAGCTGATGCCTCCGGCCTTTGCTGAGGGGCTGAACAACTGGTCCAGTGGCAATGGCACACCGGGGTCGGACACCTATCAGGGGGCGGCCAATGCAGCCTTTGTCGCGGCGGACGCCGATTTCGGCGGCTGTCTTGAGCTGCAAAAAACCACCTCGGTGCAGAAGCTGCGCAATATGACGCGCACCATGCTGACACCCGGGTGCTATCTGCAGATCACCGCAAAGGTGAAGGCGATCAGCGGTGCCCTGCCCACCGTACGCATTGCCGCCTGGGCCGGGCAGTCCGGCGGTGGCCATCTGGGCGGCGTTGTGGAAACCGGGCCGGGAACCAGCCTCTCCACCTATGGGAAGGTGGTTGAGGTCTCGGCCATTGTCGGCACCGGCAGTCGCAATGGTGTCGATATGCCCTGGGGCCGTGCCGCGCGCTTTGCCCATGTGGGGCTGGATCTGATCGGGCCAAACGGCGGTGTTGTGCGGATTGAGGATATTGCGGTGCGCGATGTCACAGGCGTGTTCCTGCGGGACATGATCAGCCTTGTGGATGTGACGGATTACGGCGCAATCGGGGATGGCAGCACCGATAATACCGCCGCCTTTGAGGCGGCCGATGCTGCTGCCGCTGGCCGCCGTGTGCTGGTCCCTGCGGGGGAATTCTACCTCGGCAGCACGGTGTCGATGAACCATGAGGTGCAGTTCGAAGGCACCGTTCGCATGCCCACCAGCCGAATGCTTCTGCTGACCCGCAATTTCGATTTCCCCAGCTATGCTGCAGCTTTCGGGGATGAGGAACTGGGCTTCAAGAAAGCGTTTCAGGCGCTGTTGAACAATGCCGACCATGAATCGCTGGACCTCTGCGGGCGCAAGGTGACGCTGCGCGGACCGGTTGATATGCAGGCGGCGGTGCCCAACAAGACCAGCTATGCCACCCGCCGGGTGATCCGCAACGGCCAGCTGGAGGCTGCCGCCAATGCCGCCTGGGACACCGATACCATCACCGCTCAGGCAACCTATAGCACCAGCGCATCCCGCAAGCTGACAAACGTCGCCAATATCGCCAATATTCCCGTTGGCGCGCTGGTCGAAGGCAGCGGCGTCGGGCGCGAAATCTATGTCCGGGATAAGAACGTGGGCGCACGGGAACTGACCCTGACCGCGCCGCTTTATGATGCGGTGGGTACCCAGCAATACACCTTCCGCGACTTCAAATATATGTTGGATTTCAGCGGCTTCAGCGCGCTCAGCAAGTTCGGCATGACCGAGGTCGAGATCCAATGCGCGGGCCGCTGTAGCGGTATTCGTCTGGCCCCGGCCGGCACTGTGTTCAGCCTGGATCACTGTTTCATCTCGCGTCCCCTCAATCGTGGTATCACCTCCATCGGGTCGGGCTGTCAGGGCATTCTGGTGGACAATTGCCAGTTCCTCTCCGATGAGGAGCCGCTGAATGTCTCCGCGCGCCAGTCCATCGCGCTGAATGTGAATGCCAATGACGCCAAGCTGCGCAACAATCGCGCCACCAAGTTCCGCCATTTTGCCCTCCTCGGCGGGCAGAACCAGACGGTGACCGGCAACCACTTCTTTCAGGGCGATACCGTCGCTGATGGCAGCCGCACCGCTGGTCTGATCCTGACCAGCACCAATTGCGCCTCCACTGTGTCGGACAATTACATCGACAATTGTTTTGTCGAATGGACCAATGAACGCGATGCGCGGCCCGATTTCAGCAGCGGCTTTTCCTTCAGCGCGCTGTCGATCACCGACAATGTGTTCCTCTCTGGTGATGTGGCGCGCTGGTTCAGCTATATCGTGGTCAAACCCTATGGCACCGGGCATTTCCTGAATGGGATGACGGTGTCGGGGAACAAATTCCGCTCCATCAACGGGTCCATCGACCGGGCAGAGCGGGTCGACACCAGTTTTGCCGATCTCGATTTCAGCCGCTCCAAGAGCATCTTTTACGAGGGCAACACCTATCACAATGTCTCAGCCGCCGTCGCCAATCCGCTGCGGATTGAACATGTGCAGGGCAGTACCGCCAAGACCTGGACCGTCGACACCGATGATGCGCTGCCGTTCCGTGGGCAGGCGCGGGGGGTTGATAGCGTCATCGCAATTGGCCCGGTGGAGATCAGCGGCGGCGCTGATCGCCACGCCATGCCTCACACCAAACTGCGGGTTGGCAGTCGCCGGGATCAGGTGCAGCTGATCTGGCCGGAGGCGGTGCGCGGCACCGTGCAGGTGACGGTCCGGGTGGACAAATAGCCCGAGCTGGACACAGACAGGCCGAGGTCAGAACCTGTGCCAGATCGACAGTTTGACGCCCAGCGACCGGGTCTCGGCCCGCTTGTGTTGCAAACCAATCACCAGCTCTGGCGCGTCCTTTCCGAAGCGACGCGCCAGCGGCACCCTCAGACTGGGGGTGACCGCAACGGAAACTGCAGCCCCGGCGGTCTTGCTGGTTTCCACCTGCAGCAGTGGCGCAAGTCTGCCGGGGCGGTTCAGCCCTACTGTCGCATCCAGTTTCCAGGTCTGCTCCCGCCCCTTGCTGCGCCACTCATGCCCCAGATCCAGTGCAATCCACCCCGAAAGCGCCCTGTCGCGCCACCGGGTGTCAAACCCACGGCCATACGACAGTGTCACCCGCTGCATTGGTGCCCAGACCTCGCTGCTCTGGTTCAGCCCCAGCGCCAGTTCCACCGCCGTATTGGCACGCCCCAGCCGGGGCAGGGGATGGCGCACGAACAGCAGCGCATGGGCAGAGCTGCCCCGGCTCAGGTTCAGATCTACTCCAACGGTCCAATGCCGATGTAACCCGTATTCACCGTAATAGCCGAACTCCGCCGGGATGCGTTGCTCTGCGTCCAGCCCCTTTATCGCGGCCAGATCCCGCCGCAGGGTCAGGCTGGTTGCACTGAACCCCTGTCCCTTTTGCTGTAACCACGCCCCGGCAAAGACCGGCGACAAAGGCATCAGACAGGCTAGGATCAGAGCCAGAAGACGGGCGAAGTGATGAGACATATGAACACCTTAAAGTTGTTTATATTTTTGACCACTCTTTTTATGGAACAGCAGGCTGGCCGCCCGGTGTGGCAAAAATCTCTGCCGGATTTTCCCAAACCGGCGTAGGCTGGACCCGGACAACGGAGGAAGCCATGCCGACGATCGCGACCAATACCGAAACCCAAACTGTCATCACCACATTCGAGATGACACCGGGCACCTGCCAGGATCTGCTGGATGCCCTGACTGAGGCCTATGCCGAGTTTATTTCCCATCAGCCGGGGTTTATTTCCGCCGGGTTGCATGTGAACGACGCTCAGACGCGGATTGCCAATTATTCCCAGTGGCGTCGCCGCGAAGATTTTATGGCGATGTTGCGCAGTGCCGAGATGCGCAACCGCAATCGCAAGATCAACGAGCTTTGTCGCAGTTTTGAACCGGTGATGTATGAGGTTGCCGCAACCTTTTGATCTGTGGCGCGTTTCCCATCTGTGGGCGGCTGATCTCGATCAAGGCAGGCGCTTGAGGCCTGTCCCATGATACGGTTGCAGACAGAGGAGAGCGCAGATGTATAGCCATATTCTTGTCCCGATTTCATTTGATCCGGATCGCGATGTCAGCGGCCCGCTGAAGCTTGCGGGTCTGCTGGCTACGCCAGAGGCGAAGATTACGCTTTTGCACGTGGTCGAACAGGTGCCGGCCTACGCAATTTCCTACATGCCGGTTGATTATCTTGAGGCTGCCCGCAAGGCATTGCAGGCAGAGTTGGACGGTCTGGCCAAGACGCTGCCGAATGCCAGCGGCCTGCTGATCGACGGCCACTCCGGCCGCGCCATCCTGGATTGGGCCGAGAATAATTCCCCCGATCTCATCATCATCGCGTCACATCGCCCCGGAATGCAGGATCTGCTGCTGGGATCGACCGCCACGCAGGTGGTGCGCCATGCGGCCTGTGCGGTGCATGTCGTGCGCTGAGGCTTGCGATCTTTTGACACCGGGACCGCAATATTGCGCCGTAAGACTTGTCGCCGGGGCAGAGCGACCCCACTTGCAATGCAATCATGTTTTGTGAGGAGAAAACGATGCAATGTCCAATTGATGGCACACAGCTGGTAATGACCGATCGGGCCGGAGTGGAAATCGATTACTGTCCGCAATGCCGGGGTGTCTGGCTGGACCGTGGTGAATTGGACAAAATCATCGAGCGATCCGCGCCGCAGCAATCCGCGCCGCCGCGTGACAGTCAACGCCCCGAAAAACGCGATTCAGATCGGCATTATTCCGAGAAACGCTATAAGAAAAAACGCGGTGGGTTTCTTGAGGATCTGTTTGATTTTTGAGGCAGACCCGGAGCGACGTCGGGTCTTGGGTGCGTGAAGACTGCGCATCAGAGTCGGCGTCTGGGCCTTCGTCCTCTGTGACCGTGCTCGCGCAGCTATAAAAAAACGCCCCGGCACCATGTCTTGATGCCGGGGCGTTTTCGTAACATACTGTTAGATATGCGCTTTGCTGCCGCGCGGACCTGCGATCAGCCATGCAATCAGGCCAATGACAGGCAGGATCAGAATGACGAGGGTCCAGATCACCTTGGCCGCAGTCGAGGCGCCGGATGTCAGAACTTGATAAATCGCGTATAGATCTGCGATTAGAATAATTAGACCAAGAAGACTGTAACCCATTTTTCTCTCCACTATTTGTGTTCTGCTAGATCAACCCCCCGGTTCGTAAAAAGGTTCCGATAATTTTTCGGGAACCATTTGCGCAATGAGGTCGTTTGCTTTTCGACGCATCGACGTGATGCACCGTCTTTGGAAAGGAACGATGATATGAAAACCGCAACAGGAATCATTCTGGGTGTTATTGCTGTAGTTGCCATCGCAATTGGCATTTACATGGTAGATGTGGACCAGACCGAAGAAGCCAGCCTGCCTGACGTTGATGTCAGCGTAGAGGGCGGCAACCTGCCGAAATTCGATGCTGAGGTTGGGTCCGTTTCCATCACCGAAGAAACCGCGACAGTGAAGGTTCCGGACGTCGATGTAACCATGGAAGAGGCTGAAATCTCGGTTCCCGGCCTGAAGGTGACCCCGCCGGAAGACGCCGCTGACGAAGTCGCCGCCGAATCCAACTGATAGACGTAGCTGCCTGATCCGGCACAGTTTGCCCCCCGCCATCGCGGGGGGCTTTTTCGTGTCCTGTTCTTGGGGCGCTGGCCCCAACTCTTCCGCTGTCTTCTCGTGGGTCTAACCTGATCCGCAGCCCGCGCTCAGCCTATGAGAATTTCTTCTGCGACTTGCCCCGATAGGCCCGCGTCCCAGCCTTGCCCGCAGTGGAACGCCCCCGTGATTTCACTGCGGCATCTGATGCGGCCTCAATCGCGGATTGCCGCGCCAGTGGATCGTCGGAGACCGCCAGATCCACCGCTTCCAGCCGCTTGACCTCGTCGCGCAGACGCGCGGCTTCCTCGAACTCCAGGTTCTCGGCGGCCTTGCGCATCTGCTCGCGCAGCCCGGCCAGATGGGCTTCCAGATTGGCGCCATGCATCGGTTTGTCGATGGTGGCGGTCACGCGGTTCATATCCACATCGCCCGCGTAAAGACCGGCCAGAACATCCTCGACGTTTTTCTTGACGGTTGCGGGGGTGATGCCGTGTTCCTCGTTATAGGCGATCTGCTTGTCACGGCGGCGGTTGGTTTCCCCCAACGCGCGCTCCATCGAACCGGTGATCCGGTCGGCATACATGATGACCCGGCCTTCGGCATTCCGGGCGGCACGGCCAATGGTCTGAATGAGAGACGTCTCCGAGCGCAGGAACCCCTCCTTGTCGGCATCCAGAATGGCGACCAACCCGCATTCTGGGATATCCAGACCTTCGCGCAACAGGTTGATGCCGATCAGCACGTCAAAGGCCCCTAGACGCAGATCGCGCAGGATCTCGATCCGTTCCAGCGTATCAATGTCGCTGTGCATGTAGCGGACCTTGATCCCCTGTTCGTGCATATATTCGGTCAGATCCTCGGCCATACGTTTGGTGAGGGTTGTCACCAGCGTGCGGAACCCATCTGCGGTGACGCGGCGCACCTCATCCAGCAGATCGTCAACCTGCATATCAACCGGGCGGATTTCGACCTGCGGGTCCAGAAGGCCGGTGGGGCGGATCACCTGTTCGGCAAAGACGCCGCTGGATTGTTCCAGCTCCCATTTGGATGGCGTGGCGGAGACAAACACCGACTGCGGGCGCATGGCGTCCCATTCCTCGAACTTCAGCGGGCGGTTGTCCATGCAGGAGGGCAGGCGGAAGCCATGCTCCGCAAGCGTGAATTTGCGCCGGTGGTCGCCCTTGTACATGCCGCCGATCTGCGGCACGGAGACATGGGATTCATCTGCAAAAACAATGGCATTGTCAGGGATGAACTCAAACAGGGTCGGCGGCGGCTCGCCCGGTGCGCGGCCGGTCAGATAGCGCGAGTAGTTCTCAATCCCGTTGCAATGACCGGTGGCCTCCAGCATTTCGATGTCAAAATTGGTGCGCTGTTCCAGCCGCTGCGCTTCCAGCAGCTTGCCCTCACCAACCAACTGGTCGAGCCGCATCTTCAGCTCTTCCTTGATCGAGATGACCGCCTGTTTCAACGTCGGTTTCGGCGTCACATAGTGGGAATTCGCATAGACCCGGATCTGATCGAATGTGCCGGTTTTCTCGCCGGTGAGGGGGTCGAACTCGGTGATGCCCTCCAGCTCCTCACCAAAGAAGGACAGCCGCCAGGCGCGATCCTCAAGGTGGGCGGGGAAAATCTCCAGCGAATCGCCGCGCACCCGGAAACTGCCGCGCTGAAACGCCTGATCGTTGCGTTTGTACTGCTGGGCAACCAGATCGGCCATCACCTGCCGCTGGTCATAGTCGTCGCCGACCTTCAGGTCCTGCGTCATCGCTGAATAGGTCTCGACCGAGCCGATACCATAGATACAGGAGACCGACGCGATGATGATCACATCATCCCGTTCCAGCAGCGACCGGGTGGCGGAGTGGCGCATCCGGTCGATCTGTTCGTTGATCTGGCTTTCCTTCTCGATATAGGTGTCGGAGCGCGCGACATAGGCCTCCGGCTGGTAATAATCGTAGAATGAGACGAAGTATTCGACCGAGTTCTCAGGGAAGAAGCCTTTGAATTCGCCGTATAATTGCGCCGCCAGCGTCTTGTTCGGCGCAAGTATGATGGCCGGGCGCTGGGTTTCCTCGATCACCTTGGCCATGGTGAATGTCTTGCCTGTTCCGGTGGCACCCAGCAGCACCTGATTGCGCTCGCCCTCCAGCACACCTTCGGAGAGTTCCTTGATGGCGGTGGGCTGGTCGCCTGCAGGATCGAATTCCGTATGCATCACAAATTCGCGTCCGCCTTCCAGCTTGGGGCGGTGCTGCGGCGCGCGGTCAGCCATCATCGGCATGGATTTGTCGGAATGGGCGTATGGCATTGTGGCTCTCTCCTGCTAGGGGCAGAGATTGGTCTGTTTTTGTTCTTATTCAAGGGGGATTTTGCCTGCGCGCCTGGATGAAGGCCCCGCTTTGCCCTCAAACGCGCGCCAAAGGTCAGGAAAACCCCGTTTTTCCACCCAAACCTGCGCAATCTGCGGCATTTGCCACCTTGCCCGCCCGCAGGGTTCAGCGCATATAGGGGACAGAGATCTGAGAGGAGATATCCCATGCGAGCGCGGATTTATCGGCCAGCCAAAAACGCCATGACCTCCGGTATGGCCAAGACCCGCAAGTGGGTTCTGGATTTCGTGCCGTCCAGCGCACGGGAAGTTGACCCTCTGATGGGCTGGACCTCCTCTCATGACACCCAGAGCCAGGTGCGCCTGCGTTTCGACACCAAGGAAGCGGCGCTTGAATATGCGGAGGCCAATGGCATCGACGCTGTGGTGACCGAGCCAAAGAGCCGCAAGACCAATGTCCGCGCCGGTGGCTACGGCGAAAACTTTGCCACCAACCGCCGCGCCCCCTGGACGCATTAAGGCTGTGGGCATTTAGCCTACTACTCATATTTGGGCGGCCTGCCTCCCCCTTTAACTGCGCGTTATTTTGGGCGAGAGGGGCAGGGCAATCGCCAGACAGGGCGCCCATCGGGCGCCTTTTTCTGTATCTGGCTTTCACCAAATTTTGCTTCCACCCTGATGGCAGAGGATGCCTGCGGCCCGGCACCCGGACAGTTGGCCCTTCGTGGCGCGGCGGGGCTAGCTTCGGGGCCACTCGGCATGCCTTAGTTCTGCTACCTATGATTGATTCGACCGACACGGCGGCGACCATCTGTCAATTCGCGGTTCTGCGCGGTTCTACGGCCTTTGCATCTTCCCGCACAACTCCGCTCATGCCCCGACGTCAATGGGCCAGCTTTTGCCGAAACGAAGGACTGTCGAAAAACTCACCAAAAATAGTGAGTTGAACGATCATTCAATTCGGAAACGATCAGGGCACGAAACCAATATATCTATAATCTCCGAGGTCAGCGGATGGCTGCCCGGGCGCTCCGCCATGCCTGCGGAGGGCTGCGGGTGAATTTTGCCCATCACGTCTGACCACTCGGGGTTGAATGACAGGGAGGCAAAAATGCCCGCAACAACCGACAGCAACACCGATTGGTGGACCAATGATCAGACGCCGGAGAACCCGTTCGGCAAGAGCGAGGATTACGAGGGGTTTCTTGACTATCTGGGCGCGCTTGGCCGCAGTCTGACCCCGGAAATCGCCGCCGAACCTTTGGTGATCAACCTGACCGGGCTGAATGATCACCCCGCCTATAAGGACGCCGCAATCGGCGCGCTTGAAATGTGGTCCTCGGTCACGCCTTTGCAGTTCGAGATCGTCGATGATGCGCCCTATGACGCGGATCTGCACTGGATGGAGGTTGTCAGCCCCGAAATCGGAGAGCAAAGCGACGGCAGCGCCTTCTCCAGCGACCGCTATGTCAGCGTTGGCCAGCGCTTCCACGATACCGAGCCGGATATCACCGACCTTGGTGGTTATGTCTTTGATACTTTCGTGCATGAGTTTGGCCATGAATTCGGCCTGAACCACCCCGGCCTTTATAATTATAGCGGCCCCGGCGGTGTGCAGATCAACTATCTGAACAATGCAACCTGGACCTATGACCGCCAGCAATACAGCGTCATGTCCTATTTCGATGGTATCGACGTGGGCGAGGATACGCGCTGGTCGGCGGTCACACCGCTTATGGGCGATATCGAGGCGATCATTCGCCGCTATTTCTCCACCGTCGATGATGAGGGCGTGCGGACCTATCAGACCATCAATCTCAATACCGATGACAATACCTATGGCTTCAACAGCACCGAATATGGCTACCTGCTGACCGAGGACGGGCCGCAGCACGATATCGGTTTTGTGATCCATGACACCGGCGGCGATGACACCATCGATTTCTCCGGCTCCACCGCCAGCACCATTCTGGACCTGCGCGCCGGTGAGTTCTCCAGCGTCAACGGGCACAACAACAACGTGTCGATCTTTGCCGGGCACAACGCGGATCAGACGGAATACTACGTCGAGACAGGGATCGGCAGCAGCTACGACGATATCCTGATCGGCAATGACGGCGACAATGTTCTGGACGGGCGCGCAGGCAATGACCGTATGGCGGGCAATGGTGGCGACGACGTTTATTTCGTTGATTCCATTGATGACATCGTTCGCGAAGACGAAAACGGCGGCAATGACACCGTGATCGTGGTGGCCGATGGGCTGGATCTGGGCGACATCGCCAATGTGGAGACCATCATCTACGCAGGCGGCACGCCGGGAACACCGGGCAGCGACGCGCCGGATGCGCCGAACGAAGGGCCAACTGATGCAACCGACAGTCTGATCATCGGTGATGACAGCAATGAGACACTGGATGGTGGTGCCGGTGGCAACACCATCTTTGGCCTTGGGGGTGATGATCTGATCATTGGCGGGCGCGATACGCTGGCCAGCCGCGATATCAACAACACCATTGATATTGCCGACCTTGAGGACCAGACCGAAACCGACGATGGCAATGACGCGCTTTATGGTGGCGATGGCAATGATACCATCAACGGCGGTGCGGGCGACGACTTGCTGGACGGCGGCGACGGCGATGACCTGTTGCGCGGTCAGGCGGGTGTGGATGTGTTCCGCGGTGGCGCCGGGATCGACACCGTGGATTTCAGCCAGGAAAGCCCGTTCCAATTGCTGGTCAATCTGGAGACCAATGTGGCCAGCGGGGGCACGGCTTCTGGCGATACCTTCTACAGCATTGAAAACCTGATCGGCTCGGATGACCGCATCGACCGCTTTATCGGCACCTCCGACAACAACCACTTCTGGGGTCAGGGCGGCGGTGACGTCTTCAATGGCGGCGGTGGTGACGACACGCTGGATGGCGGCAACGACGGTGACATGCTCTATGGTGAGGACGGCGACGACGTTCTGATCGGCGGCAGCGGTCAGGACTATCTCGACGGCGGCGCAGGCGTGGACACGGTCGTCTATACCGCCAGCTCGGTCGGGGTGACTGTCGATCTGGAAAACGGCACGGCCCGTGGCGGTGACGCTGACGGCCCGGTGCAGATCGTCGGACGCGGCACCACCATCCGCCATGATATCATCGTTGAAGTGGAAAACGCGGTTGGTTCGCTCCATGATGATCACCTGATCGGCACAAACGGCGAAAACAACCTGAGCGGTGGTGCGGGCGATGATGTTCTGAGTGGTGGCGGCGGGGCGGACCTGCTGGACGGCGGCGCGGGCAGCGATACCGCCGACTACGCCAATGCGACCCGTGGCGTGAAGTTGAACATGACCAATGGCAAGACCGAGGGCGACACCTATGTCTCCATCGAAAATCTGTCTGGTTCTGGTTTCAACGACCGGATGAAGGGCGACGCTGCGGACAATGTGCTGACCGGGCAGGGCGGTAATGACACCCTGCGCGGTGCTGCCGGGGATGACATCCTGCTGGGTGATTTCGCCGATGCAGCGGATGCGATACCACAGCCCGGTCTGGGCACCGGCTATGCCACATTGGGTCCGGATGCGACCAATAATTCGATCGAGACGGCCTTTGATATCTCGGATAATTTCTCGCTGACCGAGGACCCGGATATCTTTGACTCCACCAGCGTGCTGCACACCACGGTGAATGCCACCGGCAACGGGCAGGGGGGCTACTACAGCATCGATCTGGCGGCGGGCACCGTGTTGACCATCGACATCGACGGTATCGCCGATCCCAATGTCCACGACAGCTGGGTCCGTCTGCTGGACGGCGAGGGCAATATCGTCACCCAGAACGATGATGGCGGCGGCGATCCCGGCTCCACCAGCAACCGTGATTCCAGCACGGTGTTTGTGGTCGAGGAAACCGGCACCTATTTCATCGTCGAGGGCAGCTGGTCGCCGGATGCCCCCGAAGGCTGGTCCGAAAGCGTGCCAGAAGGCTCCACCTATGAGCTGAATGTCTCGGTCGAATTCCCGCCTGCACCGGCGCAACCGGGTGAGGCTGGCGCGGATGTCCTCAGGGGCGGACGTGGCAATGACCTGCTGGATGGCGGTCTGATGGCTGATACGCTCATCGGTGGCAAAGGCGATGATTTCTTCCGCTTCTCCACCGAACTCGGTGCGGACAATATCGACGAGATCCGGGATTTCGATGCCGCCAGCGATACGATCCTGCTGGACAGCGCAATCTTCAGCGAGGCGGGAGAGATCGGTGTGCTGGACTTCGGCGCCTTCCACAGCAGCGCCTCTGGCACCGCGTTGGATGGCGCGGACCGCATTGTCTACAACACCGACAGCGGTGCGCTTTCCTATGATGCGGATGGGCTGGGGGGCGTTGATGCAATCCAGTTTGCGCAGCTTCAGACCGGTCTGCAGCTGGGCGCAGATGATTTTGTGATCATCTGATCCGGTCCAGAAATAGCCGATAAACTTGGCGCAGGGGGGCTCATCACTCCCTGTGCCTGCCTCAGGCCGACAAAGGACACACCATGCCCCACCATCCTCATCGCCGCACGTTGTTGCTGGGGGCTGCCGGTTTCGCACTGACGGCTCTGACGTATCGCGCCAAGGCCCAGTCGGAGGTCGTGCAGGGCAGGTTAGTCTTTGCAGAAAACGCCAAGATCCCAAAAGGGCGGGTCATCCTGTCCCTGTCAGATCCGGGTCAGCCTGGCACCTCGGATCTGGCGCTGGAGTTCGACCTGATCAGCACAGGGCGGGCCAAGCGGATTGATTTCACCCTCTCGTCGGCGGCGCTGTCAGCCCTATCCCCGACTCTGCAGGTGGTGGCGCGACTTGAACGCGAAGATGGCTGGCTGATCGCCCGCGGCAGCACCAAAATGCCGACAGGCTCCCCGATCCATATCACCCTCAATACAGTGATGTACTGACAGGACCGTTCCCGCAGGCAGAGAGGGAGCGCCAATCGACGTGCCCCCGGCCTCTTGCTCCGAGCGGAGCATCGGCCTAACATGACATCGCTATCGGGTTAGCCACCAGGTCCGCGGAAAGCCGTCATCGGCACCCCAAACCACATCAGACGACAGCCTTCTTCGGTATGTCTCATGCCCGCACCTAGCGGACCGTCGGGCGCTGAATGAGGACACCGATGACCAAATCTCTGGACCAACTGCGCCGCGACGCAAAGGCGCTGCGCAAAGCCCATCACTCCCACGACACAATCGCCCAGCAGCGGATTGCGAGCCAGCGACCACGCAAGCCCGGCACCCCACTGAGGCATGCCGACTATCTGCATGTGATCGCGCGGGAAAACGGATTTCCCTCCTGGCCTGCGCTTAAGTTCGCGGCGGAGCTGCTGGGGATGGATCTGGCCACCAAACGCCAGCGTCTGCGCCGGGCGCTCTACGCTGGTCATTTTGCGATTGCAGATCAGTTGCTCGCCGATAGCCCAGCACTCGCGGATGGCGATTTCGGCCTCTGTCTCAGCCTGCTGCGCAAGGCGGATGTGCTAACGGCGCTGGACCAGTCCACGCAGCATGCAACGGCGCTGATTGGCGATGTTGCACCACCGCTGACCATTCTGGCGCGCTCCAGATGGATCCATCACGCCCCGGAGCTGGAGGCGGATATGCTGGCAATCGCCGAGGCGCTTCTTGCGGCGGGCGCGGATATCAACCTTGGCGCGCCGGTGCATGACGACAGCGACCACCGCCTGTCGCCGCTTTATTTTGCGATTGGCCACGCCGACAATATGGCGCTGGGGCAATGGCTGCTGGAGCAGGGGGCCAATCCTGATGATGGCGAAAGCCTTTATCACGCGACCGAACTGGGGCACCACGACGGCTTGCGGATGCTGCTGGCGCATGGCGCGGAGCCGGAAGGCACCAACGCGCTGCTGCGGGCCATGGATTTTCACGACGTACCGGCGGTGCAGCTGTTGCTGGATCACGGTGCCAGGGTGGACGCCTTTGACGGGCGCTCTGTCGGCGGTGAGGCGCCTTGGGTGGTGCCCGCGCTGCATCAGGCTGCCCGCCGCATGGCCGACCGGGAGATGATCACGCTGCTGCTGGACAATGGCGCGGCGCTGAACCGCCGGTTTCAGGGCGCGACCCCCTATGCTTATGCGCGGATCTTCGGCAACCGCGATCTGGCGCAGCTCTTGGCAGAGCGGGGCGCGGACACAACCCTGACCCCGGCGGAGGAGACCCTGGCAGCAGCCGCAGAGGGGACGTTCCCGGGGACAATGCTGACGCCTGAGGCGATCCCGGAGGCCTACCGCGACATCATTCGCCAGATCCTTCATCTGCCCGACAAGCTGGATCATATCCGGCGGCTTGTCGCTCTCGGCCTTGACCATGATCGCCCTGACAGTGAGGGGCTCACCCCGGTTCAGGTCGCAGGCTGGGAAGGGGTGGCGGAGGTTCTGCGCTACCTGCTGAGCCTCAAGCCCGATCTCACCCATGTGAACGGCTATGGCGGCACGCTGCTGTCGACCATCCTGCATGGGGCGGAACACTGCCCTCAGGCCGCCGCGCGCGATCACATTGCCTGTCTGGAACTGGCGCTGGGCGAGGGCATTGCCCTGCCGCGCCGCGCGATGGAGCTGACAGGCGTGGCAGAGGTGGCGGAGTTTCTGATGGACTGGGCCGAGCAATACCCCGGGCAGGTTGTCGACGGCGGCGTCGTCTGACTCCTGGGGCCGTTCTGTCAGGCGTCCGATAGCTGTAGGGAGTTGCATAGCTGACTGTTTAAATTTATACAGTCAGCTATGCAAATTGAACTCTTGGAGCCTTTGTATATGATCTCTCTCACTGTTCTTCACCTTTCAGGTGCATCATGAGCGCCGCCGCTGCACAGGCAGAGGGCGGTACTGTCACCTTGATCAACGTCTTTGAAGTTCCGGAAGGCGCTCTGCAGGCCTCGATCGATTATTGGAAATTGTCACGCGATTTTCTGCAAACCCAACCCGGATATGTCTCGACCGCTCTGCATCAGTCGATTGCGCCAGATGCCAAATTCATGCTGGTCAATATTGCGGTTTGGGAAAGCGCAGAGGCGTTCAAGGCAGCCTCGGCGAAGATGATGCAAACCGCAGGGATCGCGCCTGTAGACGGGCTGAACTTCACCCCCGGTCTCTACACGGTGATCGAAACCGACTGAACGCAGCTGGCCACCGGACCCGCTGATCACGGCGCCATTTTCGCACCGTGCCTCTGTGATGGCCCCGGTCATCAGCGTCGATGCGGGCGATACGTGCCTATATGCCAATGGAGGGTGCTGAAAGGCATCGGTTTTCTGGACAGCTATTAAATATGTTCACGCGCGGGATGTTCTGTCAGACTGGCAGCATACCGTTTCGCGCGGAGACAAAGCTGATGGACAAGACACCGCTCAAGGGCTGGAACCATGTTCCGCCTGTTCCGATCAAGGTATCCCCGTTTTTCACATGGCCGCCGCGGCCTCTGGAGATGGTTGGGTGGATCTGGAACTCCTGGTTTCTGATCACTGAAAAGCTGATCCTCGTCGCTGTCGCATTCATGTCCTTTTACTGGTTTCAGCCCCCTCTGGCGGAGAGCAGGGAGTTTGCATTTGACTGGATTGCGCAGATGTATCTGCGCAATCTTATCCTGATGACAGCTGTCGCCGGAGGGCTGCATCTCTATTTCTATGCCTTCACCAAACAGGGCCAGAGGCTGCGGTATGACCCGCGCCCCCTGATGAAGGCCGGACGCCAGTTCAAGTTAGGCGGGCAGATCCGGGACAATATGTTCTGGACCTTGGCAAGCGGCGTGACGGTCTGGACCGCCTATGAGGTCCTGATGTTCTGGGCGCTGGCCAATGGCTATGCGCCGATGCTGACCTTCGCGGCGCATCCGGTCTGGTTTGTGGCGTTGTTCCTGCTGATCCCGATCTGGGAGAGTTTCTATTTCTACTGGATCCATCGCCTGCTGCATGTGCCATTTCTCTACAAACACGTGCATGCGCTGCATCACCGAAACATCAATGTTGGTCCCTGGTCGGGGCTGTCCATGCACCCGGTTGAACATCTTATTTTTCTCGGCTCGGTATTGATCCATTGGGGTGTTGCGGCGCACCCGATCCATATCCTGTTTCATCTGCAATATTATGCGCTGACGGCCGCAACGACCCACACCGGTTTTGAGGGATTGCTGGTGAAGGACAAGAACCGGCTGGCCCTCGGGACGTTTCACCACCAGATGCACCATCGCTATTTTGAGTGTAACTATGGCTCGCTTGAAATTCCCTGGGACAAATTCTTCGGATCTTTTCATGACGGGACGATCGGGGCTGATGCGCGCATCCGGGAGCGTCGCAAGCGTTTGATGAAAAGCTGAGACCAGACGTGTCTTTTGTGGCTGAATATGTTTGATAATCCGGTTGTTATTCGTCGCGAACCTGTGTCTCATATAGGTGAAATAATCTGCGATACTGTGCAGATCCGATGCGAAGACAAGGAAGACAGAAATGTTCGATGCAGATCGTGTGCAGGAGGTCGCCCAGTCGCAGCTTGTGAATGCGCTTGACCTGTCAATGTTCTCCGAAAAGGACATTCTCAATACGGTGTTGCAGCGTTCTGAGGTTCTCTTTGATCTTGATCGCCGGGGCCTGCCGATCCGCCAATGGTCCAAGGGAAAGCCTGAGGCGCTTCAGGCGGAGGTGGCCCGACGGGGCGATCTGCTGCTCCGGCGTGCGATTTCGGTTCTCTATCTCGAATATCTCGCGCTGAAACCCACCTTGGCCTCCCTCGCACCGAAACATGTCGCAGACATCGGATGTGGCTATGGGTTCATTGACCTGTTCATCGCCCGGGATTTCCAGCCTGCGCTGACGCTGATTGATCTGGAAAGCAATGACGCAACGCATTTCGGGTTTCACGCTGAGGCGGCGGCTTACAGCAGTCTTGCCACGGCGCGGGCGTTCCTGCTGGCCAATGGTGTGGCGGCAGAGGCCGTGACGACGCTCAACCCCGGACACGAGGATGCAACCCGGATCACAGAGGTTGATCTGGCGCTGTCATTGCTCAGCTGCGGTTTTCATTACCCGGCGAACACCTATGCGCGGTTCTGGGAGACAAGTGTTAGGCAAGACGGGTCCATCATCCTTGACCTGCGGGAGGCAGGAGCTGCCCGCCAGCGCGAGGAACTGAGCCAGATCGGAGCGCTGCGCGACTTGTGGCGCGGCGAGAAATGGGCCCGTGTTCTGGTCAGCAAATCCGGTGCATAAGAAGACTGCCATCGGATGTTGTTCCGGATGAATTCTGATCCAGCAGATCACGCAGCATGCCTGACAGGGCGCGGTTGTCTTCGGGTCGGGTCTTAGGGTATCGCGGGGTGAAACCGTGCGATGTGCCGACGGGGATCAGCGGTGTGACTTGGCGCCCCTTTCAGCACCGTCCCTGAACCCGATGGGCGTCGTCGCGGCGCCTGTATTATGTCCTGCCGCTGTGGAGCGTTTTTTATGACCATCACCCATCTTGTGACCCATTCCGGCGGGTTTCATGCCGATGAACTTCTGTCCTCGGTGATCCTGACCCGCCTGTTCCCCGATGCGGAGCTGATACGCTCGCGGGATGCTGCATGGATCACGCCGGCGGCGGGGCGGATCATCTATGATGTGGGGCAGGCCTATGATGGGGAGGCGCAGATCTTCGACCATCACCAGCGCCCCAATCCCCTGCGCGAGGATGGCCAGCCCTACAGCTCCTTTGGTCTGATCTGGCATCATTTCGGGCGCGATTACCTCCGTGGTCTTGATGTGCCGGAGGCTGATGTCGACGCCATTCATCACGGTTTTGATCAGAGCTTCGTGCTGCCGGTGGATCTGCTGGACAATGGCGCGATTGATCCCGGTGTTGCCGGGCCTCTGGCGGGGATGACGCTGCCGGTGTTGCTGGAAACCCTGAAGCCGGTGTTTGATGACCGTCGCGATGGCGCGGATGATCAGGCGTTCCTTGCGGCGCTGCCGGTGGCGCGGGCCTTTGTCGAGGCCTCGATCCGGGGCAAGGCTGCGAAACGGCGGGCCGAGACCATGGTGCTTCAGGCGATTGAGGGGGCAGGTGCGGGCAAGGTGCTGGAGCTGCCGATGGGCATGCCCTTCCGCTCAGCGGTGGAGAAGGCGGGCGCCGATCACCTGCTGTTCGTGGTGCATCCGCGCGGCAGCGATTGGACGCTGACCACCATCCGCAAGAGCGGCGACAGTTTCGAGAGCCGCGCTGATCTGCCTGCGGCCTGGGCGGGTCTTATGGATGAGGCGCTTGAGGCGGCCTCTGGTGTCGCAGGGGCAAAATTCTGCCACAACGCGCGCTTCATCGCGGTGGCGCGCACCCGAGAGGCGATTATGGACCTGGCAAATCGCGCTGTTCAGGCGGTGTCGCAGACCAGCGAATAGCCTGTCTTTGCCAGCGCGCATGCGCCCTGCCACTTTGCGTCATGCAGGAGTGGCAGGGCCGAGAGCTGGAATAGGGGACGACACGCGCCCTATTCCGCGGAGGTCCACTCAGTCGCGGATCACATTGTACAGCGCCGGGCCGGGCACCACGCCTTCGATACGGGGCAGATTTGCGGTTTCGCGCATCAGGGCGGTGGCAGCCTGATAGGCCTCTGGGGTTTCCCACTGGGCGACGTTGATCAGCTGGTACTGCGCATCTCCCGAAAGAGACTGGTGCAGCATGAGCCATTGATCCAGCTTGGCGGCCGTGGCCGCGACCTCAATGGATTTGCTGGCGAAGGCGGCATTCGTCGGAACGAAATAGGCAAACGTCAGCCCCAGAACCACCAGCATGCACAGGCTGCTGGCCACCCAGAGCGCAAAGCCTGGGGCGCCCCAACCTGCCCAGAGGGAGCCGCCAAGGCCGATCAGCGTCGGCCCCACGATCAGCGGGATGGTGTTCGAGACAAAGTGATTGTTGGCGGCAAACCAAGTGAGGAACTCTTCGGGTGGCAGGCTGCGCCAGTAGCCACCCAATGTGACCCCGATGCACAGCATCACGCCGGAAAACCCGGCTGCGCCGCAAATCGCGAGGATGTTGAACGTCTGTTGTATCATTTTGCATCTCCGTCCGCGCGTGAGCCGTACCACATCCGCCAGATGAGCCCGTCACGCTTGATGAAATGGTGATAAAGTGCAGCGCCGACATGCAGCACCAGCAGGCCGACGATGGCCCTCGCCCCGATCCCATGGGGTATCCGGGGGGCGTAGTCGTGAAAATTCGGCAGATCCCCGGCGGCGGCGCCAAGGATGATTGCACCGGCTCCGGACAGCGCGAGCATGCCAATGCCGCTGGCCGCCATCCCGAGGATCACTACATAGAACAGCAGATGCACGGCTTTGGCGCTCAGGCTCTGCCAGATCGGATCCCCCTTCGGGCTGGCGGGTTTGCTGTCAGCAAAGACCCACCATGCAATCCGAACCAGTGTGAGAGCCAGAATGGTGATCCCCATGGGCACATGCGCGCTGAGAATCCCGATCTTGGCGTCGCCATCCGTCAGGCCCGCAGCACGGAAGCCGGAGGCAAGCAGGGCACAGATCAACAGCGCGCTTAGCCAGTGAATGGTGATCGCGACGGTGCCATAGCGATTGGATTGGCTTTTCATGTTGGTCCCTCCTTGTCAGATCTGTGGCGGTTCACTGCTCAGAGAGCGCGGCGCGGTAGGTCTTGATGACGGTATAGCCTCGCAGGAATTCTTCACGGCTCAGGAAAGCATCATCATTGGTATCCGCCCGGCGATAGTCCCAGGCCATCGCGCGGTGGTATTCGCGGAGGTCAATCGTACCATCACTGTTGCGGTCCCAATTTGCGAACAGGATATTGCGTGCGGCCTGAAACGCCTGCTGTCGGCCTTTTTTATCGGCGATAAACTCAAAGCCGAAATCCCATTCGATAAATTCGCCCTGCGCGATGGCCCCATCTTCATTGCTGTCAATGGAGGTGAAGATCGAGCGGCCGAAGTCCACGAATTGCCCCATGTCGATCTCAGCCGTCGCGCCGTCGCCGATTGATCCAAAGATCAGGTCCGACAGCTCCTGACCGGGGGTGGTTTCTGTGGACTGGGCTGCAAGAGGGGCCGCGACTGGCGCAATCAGGGTCAACAGCAGGGCGAGGGTGGATTTTGAGTTCATCATTCTAGCGCTCCTTCGGGTCTGATTTTATAGCGAGCTATTTATTTTGTTACATGCATTCCGAATCATCGTTGCTGTGGTGTATTATATAGTGAGCTATTTATAAATGAATAGCCTGCAATTCAATTTAACTGAGGATGTTATGAAACAGCCAAGAGAGACGTCTGCCGGATATCTGTTCAACCATCTGGCGCGGCTGTTTGCACAGGCGCTGCAAGAGCGGATACAGCCGTTGGGGCTGTCGATTGGTGTGTTCCCGATCATGCTGCACCTGTGGGAGGAGGAGGGGCTGACGCAGAAACAGCTGGTCCAACGGGTTGGGATTGAACAGGGCACCATGGCCAATACGCTCAAACGGATGGAGCGTGATGGTCTGGTCGTCAGCCAGCGGGATCTGAGTGACGGGCGGCGGCGGGAAATACGCCTGACAGAGCACGGACGGTCTCTGCGCAGTCCGGCATTGCGGATCGCGGCGGAGCAGAACACCTATATGCTGTCTGGTCTCACAAAAGAGGAGCAGGCGGAGATCCTGACCCTGGTCACCAAGATCATCCGAAGTGTCGAACGCTCCGCGATCAGCGAAAAAGAAGCCCGGGCTGACAGGGCCAGTTCTCACAGGGCCGATGGAGAGACGAGGTGACCCGCGTTTCGAGGCGTTATTGCATTCTATGCTATGGAATAATATAGGTAACGCATGACCTTTGATCAAAATACCTCAGCCGGATATCTGATAAATCAACTGGCGCGGCTTGCCTTTGAGGGGCTGCGCAAGGAAATCGAGCCGCTGGGCATTGTGCCCGGGCAGTTTCCGGCGCTGCTGGCGCTCTGGCAGCGCGACGGCCAGACCCAACGTGAACTGGTGGCCAAAACGGATGTTGAACAGGCAACCATGGCCAATACGCTGAACCGGATGGAGCGAGACGGGTTGATTGTCCGACAGGCGCATCCTGAGGATGGGCGGGCCCGGGTGATCTATCTGACGGAGAAGGCCAAGACGATCCGTGATCAGGCCTACCGGGCGGCTGGAGATGTGAACGACGCGATGCTGGCTGATCTGTCCGAGGCGGAACGCCGAACATTTATCGACCTGCTTCAGCGGGTGGTCAAAACGTTCCGTGGGGCGGACCTGGCCTGAGGCAACCCGTCCCCCCTTTCTCCGGCAAAGGCCTGGGGAAGGGGGGCGGGCGCACCGGTTCCGGGGGGCGGACCGGTTTCACGTTTGTCAAAAGACCCTAGTAGCCGGTGAAAGATTCGACCCGGATGTCCTGCTCTGCCACGCCGGCGGCGCTGAGCATTTTTTGCGTGGCGGTCACCATGCCCGCAGGGCCGACGCAATAGTAGATCGGCGCATCAAGCTCTCTGAGGTGGCGGCGGAGCATATCCTGATCAATCTTGCTGGTCTCGCCGACCCAGCCGTCATGTGCATCCAGATCCGTCATGGTGGCGATCAGCTGGATGTTGGAGTTGGCCTTTTGCAGCTCCTCCAGTTCGCGCAGGAAAGGGGCTGCCGCCGGTGCGCGATTGGAATAGAACAGCGTGATCTTATGCGGGGTCTTGGTTGCGGTGACGTCCCGAAGCATTGACATGAACGGGGTAATCCCGATGCCACCGGCAATGAAAACCGCAGGTCGGCTGGCATCCTCGTGCAGGGTGAAGGTGCCGGAGGGGCCGGCGACCGTCAGCTCAGCCCCGTCGGGCAGCGTGCTGAGGCTGCGTTTGAAAGCACTATCGCTCAGCCGGGTGGCGACCGTGATCTGCGGCTCATCCGGTGCGCTGACGATGGAGAGGATACGGGACCTGGTTTTGCTATCAGCTGCGGCGGTGCCCGCGATGGTCAGCCGGATCCATTGGCCCGCCTGATGCTGAAATCCCGCAGGTTTGGTCAAGTGAAACGCCATCGTCCCGGTTGCGATTGTCTCGCTGCTTGTCAGTGTGACCTTGGTGGTCGGCGCGGCCTTTCCTGACAGGCGAATACCATCGCGCATGTTCAGCCCCATCAGGACCAAATTGGTTGCCCCCGCCAGCAGTTCGACGACCTGCAAGCTGTAGAAGGTGGCATCGAATTGTCCGGCTGCGGCCCGGGATTCAAGGAAGAAGGCCATCGGCACCAGCACCAGCAGACCGTTGGCGCCAATAATGGGCATCCGCTTCTTCTTGGCCTAAACCAAGGCCTCGTTACGCCCGCTGGCCAGCGAAAAACCGGAGCCGCCGACAATCGCCATCGACGGGATCAGGACGAACATGCCCATCAGGATCGCGGATTTCACCGCCGCCACTGTCGCATGGGAGCCAAACAGTTCAGACAGGACGGTGGACGTCCAGAAAAGCAGAATGGTCAGAAAGCCAATTGTGCCTGCGATGGCATGGATACGTGTCTTCATGGCGGGTCTCCGGACTGCGTAAATTACAATGCCTGCTATCTATATAAATAGCACACTATGTAATTGCAATAACGTTTTGCTACCTTCATGCGAGAGAGGGTATTGGCCGACCGTCGCCTTGACGGATACCGCATGTGCCGTGGCAGGTCAGCCTTTCTGTCCAATTGTTTCGCGTGCGAAACATTCGGGCAGCGATGTTGATACTTTTTCTGGGCGTTGCGCAGGCTGCGGGCGCGGATATCTGGTGGCGCTGCAACAGACGTTTCGGCGGGGTTAACAGGATCGGACCGTAGGCATGCGCACCGTGCATCCGCCGACCATAGGTTGTTCTGCGCCGCCGTTGATGAGGCCAAAGCGGGTATGTACTGCGGTTTTTGCGCCGCCGCAGGTGCTTTTGTAACCGGGGCGGGCATCAGGTCTTGCCACGGAGGCAGGGCGCCGTTAACCCCCAAATACCCAGCGAAACGTCAGGCAGAACATCAACCGCAAAAGCGGAGACGGGACATGATTCTGCGACGAACTGCTGTGTCGACCTTTGCCCTGCTGGCCTCTGTGCCGGCAATGGCTGAAGTTGTCGAACTGGAAACAATTATTGTAACTCAGGAAACCGGTGATGCCTTCTTTGGCAAGAGCGTTTCTCTTGATACCGGCACTGTGGCCAAAAACGGGGATGCCATCGCCGAGACGCCTCGCTCGGTCACGGTGGTGACTGCTCAGGAGCTGGCGGAGCGCGGTGCCCAGAATGTGGAACAGGCGCTGCAATATTCTGCCGGGGTTGTGGGCGGCCAATGGGGGCTGGACAGCCGCGCCAACTGGTATCTGGTGCGCGGCTTTGACGCCAGCACCCTGCACGACGGGCTGCCTGCGCGTTATGGTTTTTACAATGACACCAAGCCGGAACCCTTCCTGCTGAACAGCGTCGAGGTGCTGAAAGGGCCGTCCTCCGGGCTGTATGGCAGCGGCGCAGTGGGCGGCGTGGTGAACACC
Source organism: Phaeobacter inhibens DSM 16374 (assembly GCF_000473105.1). Lineage (NCBI taxonomy): Bacteria > Pseudomonadati > Pseudomonadota > Alphaproteobacteria > Rhodobacterales > Roseobacteraceae > Phaeobacter > Phaeobacter inhibens. Next base: position 281,406 of record NZ_AXBB01000004.1, read on the forward strand.
ACATCCAAGACCGCCGCACAGGAGGCGGAAAATCTGTTTCAGGTGCAGGTCGGATCTCATGACCGCAAACAGGCGGCGGTGGATGTCAGCGGTGATCTGAACGCCAGCGGCACTCTGCGCTATCGCTTTGTCGGTCTGCTGCGTGATGCGGAAACACAGGTTGATCATTCGCAGGATGATACTGTTGTGCTGGCGCCGTCGATCACCTGGCGGCCCAGCGACGATACGGAGCTGACCATTCTGGCCAACTATCAGAAAAGCGATGGCAGCCCGCTGATCCAGTTTGCCTCCATGGCGGGTACGCTGTTGCCTGCAACTGGCTTTGGCAATGGTGATTACCTGCCCAACAGCCTGTTTGTGGGGGAGCCGGGGTTTGACACGTTCAACACCGAACAGCGTGCCATCACGGCGATGTTCAAACACCGTTTCAACGCGGTCTGGAGCCTCAACGCCAATGCGCGCTATCTGGAGAGTGACGGCGAATACCAGCATGCCTGGTGGGCCTTCGACAACTTTGGCTCTGGGCGCTACAATCCCGATGGCACCATCAACCGGACCTTCTACCGGGCTGAAAACACGCTGAAGACCTGGGGGTTTGATGCCTATGGCACGGCGGAATACCGGCTTGGTGGCTTTGATATGCGCACCATTATCGGGGCGAGCTATACGCGCGGCCATTACGACAGTGATACAGGCTACGGTGCACAGGTTGGCCCGATTGATCCGTTCAACCCGGTCTATGTCGGTTACCCGACGGTCTCGGTGACGGATACGCCGGGGACCTCCATCACCGAAACCGGCGCTTATGTGCAGCAGCGTGCCAGCTATGATGACCGGCTGTTTGTCGATTTTGGTCTGCGCTATGGCAAGATCGAGAGCGGGCCGAGCAATGGCAGCTTTGGTGCGACCAGCACCGCGGCCAGTGACAGCGAATGGACCGGCAATGCGGCTGTGATGTACCGCTTTGACAACGGCATCGCACCCTACATTAGCTATGCTGAGAGCTTCCGTCAGGACGCCATTGGCAGCGATGTGAATGGCAAGGCGTTTGAGCCGACCCGTGGTGAGCAGTATGAGTTGGGTGTGAAATTTCAGCCAGCAGGCAGTGATACGCTGCTGACGGCGGCGGTGTTCGATCTGACCAAGTCCAATATGACGGTGGCGGATCCGGGCAATCCGGGCTTTCAGGTGCAGACCGGTGCCGCCTCGGCCAAGGGGTTGGAGCTGGAACTGTTCCACCGCTTTGGTGATCTGACGGTGGATGCGGCTTATACCTATCTTGATAGCGAAGATGCCGAAGGCGATTATATCGCGCAGGTGCCGAAGAATGCCGCCTCGCTGTGGCTGAACTACGCCCCTGAAGCGGGTGCCTTGCAGGGCTGGAGCTTTGGCGGCGGCTTGCGTTACAACGGCGAAGCCTGGGGCGGGACCGGGACCTATCTGACGCCGTCTTACACGCTGTATGATGCGGCGGTGTCCTACAGTCAGGACAATTGGCTGGTGTCGCTCAATGTGCAGAACCTCACGGATGAGCGGTATGTCACCACCTGTCAGGGCGGCGCTTGCTACTTTGGCGACGGGCGCAATATTGCGCTGACACTGACATCGAAGTTCTGAGCCTGAACCCGTGTGAAGGGTGAACGACAACTGCGTCCGCAAGATCTGCGGGCGCAGTTTTTTGTGTCGTGCGGACCGGTTTTGTAGGCCGAATATGCAAACGGCCCGCATGAGATCTGCGGGCCGTTTGGGAATTGCCATGGACCTGACGGGTTATTTTGAGAAGGTCATTGGCAGGGTGAAGGTCATTTGATTGAGCGTCAGCTGCTTGGGGGCGGCGGGAAACTTGCGCGCGCGCGCCACGGCCTTCAACGCGGCCTGATCCAGCGCTGCATTGCCGGAGGATTTGGCGATACGGTGGCTGATCAGCTGACCATTGCGCGCCACGGTGAGGCGCAGCAGCACCCGTCCGGTGGCGCGGGTGCCAGAGGTCCTGCGTTTGTTGCGTTCGACACGGGCGCGGATTTTTGCGCCCCAGATGGATTTGAGTTTCGCCTGTTGCCCGGCCTGCGCCGTCGCAGCGGCGGCGCGTCCGGCCTGACCGGCCTGTGCGCCACCACCCGAACCGGCGGCACGTTGTTCGTTGCGGCCTGCCGAGGTCTGCTGGGCCTTTTGGGCGGTCTGCGGGGTCGGTTCCTGTTTGGGGCGCGGTTTGGCGCGGGGTTTTGCACGGGGGCGAAGATCAGGATCGGGTTGCGGCTCTGCCTTTGGCGGTGGTGGAGGTGGAGCGGGTGTGGTGTCCAGTTGCAGCTTGTCGTCCGGCGTGGGCTTGGCAAGGGCGATCTGCCGCGCGGCGCTGGGTGCCTGGGCCAGTTCGAACTGGGGCACCACGGGGGCGGTCGGGGCGGTCTGCGGTGGTGTCAGGGCGATGTCGATCTGCGGCTGGGTCTGCGGCGGGCGCTCCCAGGTTTCGACCATCTCGGCGACGGTGGCGCTGGCGGCCTGCACCGAGACCATGGCATCGCCGCCCCCGCCGCTGGCCTCAGCACCGGATTTGGGCGCGCTGGCAAAGAGCACCACGTGAAGCACCGTGGCGATCCCGGCAAAAACGGTGAGTTCGGTTGCACGTTTCATTGCGGGCGCACCACCAGTTCGGCGTTGGCCAGCCCGGCCTCGGCCAGTTGTCGCAGGATCCGCGCCAGATCTGTTGCCTGCAGCCGCGCATCGGCGCGCAGCTGCACGGTATTGCCGGGTGCACTGGCAAGTCGGCTGAGCGCGGCGGGGCCTTCGCTGCCGTCGAAATGCAGCCGCCCCGTGGCGTCGATATAAAGCACATCGTCGGATTTGGCCTCGCCCTCCAGCCCGGCGTCGGGCGGGGTCACCTCAAACGGGTCAGGCTGGGCAAGGCGCGAGGTCATCAGGAAGAAGATCAACAGCAGGAACACCACGTTGATCATCGGCACGATGGATTCACCGCGCGCGCGGCGGGGGGGATCGGTCAGGTCCATAGGGCCTCCTCACTCCACCAGAACAAAATTGGTGAACCCCGCCTGCCGGAGCAGGCTGGTCACATCGGTGATGCGTTGCAGATCGGCCTGATCCCGCCCGCGCAACACCAGCATGTCGCCGGGGCTGTCCATCAGCGGGGCCAAGGCCTCGGCCAGGTTGCTGTCGGCCACCGGCAGCCCGTTCAGGTCCAGATTGCCCGCGCCGATACCGATCAGCCGGGGCGGGCCGGTGTAGCTGCCGCCCTGACCTGCAAGCGGCAGGTCCAGCACCGCATCGGTGCCAAAGCGGGACGCCAGCATGAAAAACACCAGCAGCAGAAACACCACGTCGATCATCGGCGTCAGGCTGGGTTTGCGCCGGGGTTTCTGGGCTTGGGTGAACTGCATCGGGTTACTCAGCGGCGAGTTTCAGCGACTGCGGCTGATGGGCGACAAAGATGCGGGTGGCGCTGTCTTCAACGTCGCGGCGAATGCGGGTGATCACGGCCTCAAACCAAGTCAGCGCGGCGGAGGCGGGGATAGCCACGGCCATGCCGGCAGCGGTGGTCAACAGCGCCTCCCAGATACCGCCGGCCAGCAGCGCGGGATCGGCCTTGGACCCGGCGGCCTGCAGCGCCTGAAAGGCCGCGATCATGCCCAGAACCGTGCCCAGAAGGCCCAGGAGCGGGGCAATGGTGGCAATCAGTTCCAGCGCGCCAAGGCCGGTACCGGCCGAGGCCAGATGCAGTTTGGCCACGCGGGCGGTTTCCTCGCGGGCGCGATCTTCGGGCAGGGTGCAGACGGAGGCCAGCGCGGAGGCGACGACTTTGGAGCGGATGCCCCGTCGGCCCCGGACGATGTCGCGGGCGGTGTCCTGTTCGCCCCTCTCAAAGGCGGCGACGGCGCGACCCGCCTTGCCCCGCGACCAGGCGCCGATCAGCGCCAACCGCCAGATTTTCCACAGGATCAGCGCCAGCGTGATCACTGAAAGCGCCGCAATCGCCCAAATCGACGGCCCGCCGTCGCGCAGGAACTTGACCGCTTGCGCCGCCGCGTCGCTGGCGGTTTCAGCCAGCATCTCCTGCTGGGAGAGCGCTGCCTCGGGTCGGGGCACGGGCGTTGCTGCGGGCGTGTCATTGAGCGCGGGGCTGCTGTCGGCTGCGGGTGTTGTCTCGTTGGTGGGGCCTGCACCATCGTCAGTGGCTGTCGCGGGGGCGCTGGTGTCGGAGAGGCCCGGTGTCGGCGTTTCACCCGAGACGGCGGGCGCCGTGGTGGCTGGCGATTGCGTGGTGATTTGCGGCGCGGATGTGGTCGGGGCAGCGGGGGCCTCCTGCGCCACAGCAAGCGAGGGGATCAACAACAGCGCGGCAAGGGCCGCTGGTCTGCGAAGGGTCATGACTGGCTCCAATAGGCAGCGATATAGCCTTGTCCGGGGCTTTTCCGGGGGGCGGGTTTGTCCTGCTTTATGGCGGCGCGCAGGCGCTGCACGTCGGATTTCTCGCAGGCAAACCACAGGAAATGATCGGGGCGTTCGGCACGGGCGGTCAGGGCCAGATCGCACAGACTTTGCTGGTCAGCGTGGCGCAGCCAAGTGACGGAGATGCCCTCCGGCGCGGCGACAGGGTAGCCACAATCGGCCCCGTCTCCGGCGAGGAAGACCGCTGCTCCGCGACTGTCACGCGGCAGGGTTTCCAGAATGCGCGCGGCGGCGGGCAGGGCGGTTTCATCGGCATAGATCAGGATCTGCGAGGTCTGCGGAATGCCGCCACCGCCGGGACCTGCAATCCTGAGCGTATCACCGGGTTTGGCGCCGAGAACCCAATTGGTGGCGCGGCCACCATCGTGCAGGAAGATGTCAAAGGTCATCTCTCCGGCGGCATGGTCGATATGGCGGGTGGTGTAGACCGGGCGGTGCAGGGATTTGTCACCCAGAGGCCAGACGGTGGCGCCGTTTCCAGCAACACGGGGCCACTCGGGATCGGCGCAATCCGCAGCGGGCAACAGCAGCCGGAAATGAATGGCGTCCTCCTGAAAGCTGCTCAGATCCGCCGCTTTCACCCGGACCCGCAGGAAGGCGCGGCCCACCGGGGTGATCGATTGCACGGTGGTGACATGCACGTTCGGGGGAAGCGCGCCGACGGTGGCGGTGTCCGACCAGCGCAGGGTCTGGGACAGGCCGGGCTGGAGCTCCTCCAGATGCTCGGCAAACCCATCCTTCAGCATATGCAGACGGTCGGGCAGGGCGGCAGAGACGCGGATCTCGATACCGTCACCCTGTGCTGTGAAATGGTAATGGCCAAAGCCGGGCACCTCGACCGTGACGGCGCTGTCGGTGTCTTCGATCACCGGCAGCTCATGCTCCTGTGCCATGGCGACAAGGGGCGGGCGCAGGGTGCCAAATGGCAGTGTGGACAGGGTGGCGGTGGTCTGTAGCGGGAAGGTCGGGTTGATGGTCATGGTGGTCTCACTCACTCCGGGATGACATGCGGGCTGCCGTGGACGGGATCGGCAATGATCCGGCAGGGCAGGGCGAAGACGGATTGCATGACGCCTTCGGTGATCACCTCATCCGGAGGACCTTCGCAGAAGACCTGCCCATCCTTCAGCGCGATCATATGGCTGGCAAAGCGTGCGGCCAGATTGATGTCATGCAGCACCATGACCACGGTACGCCCGGTGTCCCGGTTGAGCTGCTGCACCAGTTTAAGCAGTTCGATCTGATGCGGCAGATCGAGGTAGGTCGTGGGTTCATCAAGCAGCAGGATGTCTGTGTCCTGGGCCAGCGCCATGGCGATCCAGGCACGTTGGCGCTGCCCGCCGGAGAGCGCCTCAAGCGGGCGATCGGCATGGGGTGCCATATGGGTCAGATCAAGCGCGCGGGTGACTGCCTCGGCATCCTGTCTGGACCATTGCCGCAGCGGGGATTGATGCGGGGTGCGGCCACGGGTGGCGAGGTCGCGTACGGTCAGCCCCTCCGGGGCGGTGGGGGTCTGCGGCAGGATCGCAAGCCGCTGCGCCACGGCGCGGCTGCCCTGTCGGTGGATCGCCTTGCCATCCAACAGCACCTGACCCTTGCCCGCAGGCTGCAGCCGCGCCAGCGCCCGCAGCAGGGTGGATTTGCCACAGGCGTTGGGGCCGACGATCACGGTGAGTGCACCATCGGGGAGATCTGTCGACAGACTGTTGAGCACGGGTGTGCGGCTGTAGGACACCGAGAGATCCTCGGCGCGCAGGCGGGCGGTGGCAGCCATCACAGGGCTCCTTTTCTGAATTGGGCCAAGAGCAGCCAGATCAGTACCGGGGCGCCGATCAGTGCGGTGAAGACACCGGCGGGCAGCTGGATCATCGGGACCGCGCGGGCAGCAGTATCGGCCATAAGAGTGATCAGCGCGCCGGACGCCGCGGCGGCCAGCAGGACCGGTCGGCCATTGGGGATCAGGCGGCGGGCGATGGGACCAGCGGCGAAGGCCACGAAGGGCAACGGACCTGCCGTGCTGACAGCCAATGCGGCGAGCAGGATGCCGGTGCCGGTGACGGCAAGTCTGAGCGGTGACAGCGCCATCCCCAGCCCGGTTGCGATATCATCGGCCATGCCCAGCCGGGTGAGCGGGAATTGCAGCCAGACCAGCGCCGGAGCCAGCAGCAGCAGGCCGCCCCAGACGAGGGCAACATCGCTCCAGCTGCGGGCGTTCAGCGTGCCGATCAGCCATTGCGCCATATCAGCGGCGGTCTGGGCATCCATGCGGCTGATCAGAAGGTCTCCGATTGCGGTCAGCACGAGGCTGGCCCCAACGCCGGTCAGGATCAGCCGATAGGGCGGCAGGCCACGCGACCAGGCCAAGAGGGTCACCACGGCGGCGGTGATGAGCGCGCCGGCAATGGCACCGGGCAGCACCATGCCACCGGTGAGCATCATCGCGACCAGCGCGCCGCAGCTGGCCCCGGCGTTGAAGCCGATCACATCGGGAGAAGCCAGCGGGTTGCGCATCATGGTCTGAAACATCGCGCCAGAGAGGCCAAAAGCAGCGCCTGCCCCAAGTGCGGTCAGGATGCGCGGCATGCGATGGTCCAGCAGGATCATCTGCTGGATCGCGGTGCCGCCACCGGTCAGGATCTCCTGCATATCCGCAAGGCGCAGCGGGTAGCTGCCAAGGGTCAGGGCCAGCAGGGCCGTCATCAGCAGGACGCTGAGCAACAGGGTCGCGGTGAGGACCGCGCGGCGGGATATCTGCACTGACAGGCTGGAGAGGCGGAGGGTCCAGATCATAGCTTGCGCACCCCGTTGCGACGGACCAGCCAGATCAGCACCGGCCCGCCAATCAGCGCAGTCATCACCCCGGCCTGCATATTGCCACCAAAGAGGGCCAGCCGACCAAGGAGATCCGCCGCGATCAGCAGCAGCGCGCCGAACACGGCAGAGAAGGCCAGTGACCAGCCAATCGCAGGTCCCGCGGCCCAGCGGGCCATATGCGGTACGATCAGCCCGGCAAAGGCAATCGGCCCGGCCATGGCAACGGTTGCGCCACAAAGGAGCACAATCGCGGCCCCGGCAGTGAGCCGTGTGAGCCCGGTGCGCACGCCCAGCCCCTTGGCGGTGTCCTCGCCCAGCATCAGCGCGTTGAGGCCGAAGCCTGCGATGATGGCCAGCAGAGCGCCCAGAATGAGAAACGGCAGCAGGGACTGGAGCGTGGCGGGCAGAATGCCGTCGAACCCGCCCAGCACCCAGAAACGATAGACATCCAGCGTCTGCCGACTGACCAGCAGCAGGGCGCGGGTGAGCGCGAGAAACAGCGCGCTGACAGCGGCCCCGGCCAGGATCAGGCGCAGCGGATTGGCCTGACTGCCACCACCAAGGAGGAACACCAGAACGGATGCGGCAAGACCGCCACCGAGGGCCACCCAGATGAACTCTGCCGGATCGGTCACGCCCAGAACAAGAATGCACAGCACAACCCCAAGGGCTGCCCCACCGTTGATCCCCAGCAGGCCGGGATCGGCCAGCGGATTGCGGGTCATCGCCTGAATTAGCGCGCCAGACATACCAAGGGCGGCGCCCGCCAGCCCGGCCCCGATCAACCGCGGCAGGCGCATATTGCGAACCACAATATGATCGGCCTTGTTCGGGTCATAGCTGGTCAAAGCGCCCCAGATGTCAGCCCAGCCGGTGGCGCGTGCGCCAAGGCTGAGGGCGGCAATGGACAGCAGACAGAGCGCAAGCAGCGCGGTCCCAAGCCACAGCAGCCGCAGATCGCCAGAGCGGGATTGCCGTGGCAGTGTGAGTGTCGACGCGGTCATGTCAGGAGCCTCCGCCTGCCAGCAGTCCGGCATTTGCAGTGCTGCTCACCACGGTTGCGGGGTCGCCATCCACCGCCGCCTCCAGCAGGGGCACCAGCTGGTCGAGCGCATAATCGAGGCTGAGCGGGCTGGAATGGGACAGCGCGGCGGACAGCAATTTGTCCGCATAGATTTCGCGCCCCTCGCGGTAGGCCCGCGTGGTATGGCGCAGCGGCATCCGGGCTAGTTTTTCGACATTGCGCCCGGTATCCAGCCAGATCAGCGCATCCACATCCATCGCCGACGGGTCTTCGGCGGGGAATTCGGTGTAGAATTGGTTGAGCGCGTTCTGCCCATCCGGCGCATCCTGCACCGAAAACCCCAGAGCGGTGAGGAACTGGCCACGAATATCGGCGCGGGTATAGGCGCGGGTATGGCCGGCCCATGCCATCATGGCGTTGGCGCCTTGCCATTCGGGATGGGCTGCACGCAGATCCGCAAAACGCCCCTCAATCCGGGTGACAATCGCCTCCGCGGTGGTGCGCTTGCCAGTGGCGGTTCCCAGTCGCAGCAACATCTGCTGCCAGGGGGTGCCATAGTCGCCATCCTCGGCGCGCGGCGGTAGGGTCGGGGCGATTTGCGACAGCAGCGCATATTGCTGTGCGGTGATACCAGACCACTGTGCGGCGATCAGATCAGGCTCCATCGCCGCGATCCGTTCGATGTCGATCTCGCCCCGTATCACCACCGGCTGGGCGTCCCCCAATGCGTCATGTCCCCAGGGCCAGACGCCATAGGGATCGCTGCCATACCATTTGCGCAGCGCGTAAGGGCGCTCTCCCAGAGCCAGCAGAAAATCATGCCCGATGAAGCTGAGCGAGACGATGCGCGTGGGTTTGGCGGGCACTGTTGTGGTGCCGTAGCGATGGTCAATCACCACCGGGAAAGGATCTGCGCTGCTGTGCAGCGGCAGGAGGCCCAGCAGCAGCGCGGCCAGTGGCGCCGCACAGGACGCCAGTGGTTTGCGCCAGCCGGATCCACGTCGGGAACCCCGCATATGTCGGAGATTTTTCCCCGTCTTCTGAGGTGGATAGGCCTGTCTCACGTGTCTCTCCAGCCAGCGACAGGAGGCTGCCGCATTGTTGATCACTGTCTGATCTCGGGGATGGCTGGATTTCGGCGCCGCGAGAGGCGCAGAATCTTGCTGAGAGCGCCATTTTGGGCGCGTTCCGTCACCTATTTAACCTTAGTTCTTTTGTCAAGTTAAGGGCGATTGAGGTGTCGGTCACAGAGGGCAGGCGGAATTCGCCAGAGCCGTCACAGCTGACAGGTCTGTTGCATATTGCCGAATGGCAAAGGAATGCTGGCGATCCCTGAAGGACTCGAACCCTCAACCTGCTGATTAGAAGTCAGCTGCTCTATCCAGTTGAGCTAAGGGACCGCTGGCGCCAGTTATGACAGGACGCGGGGAAGGGTCAAGCCGCGGCGGGCAGGTCGAGGCGCATAAAGAGTGACCAGGGGTCTTCGGCGTAGCCTTCGAATGGCGGGCATTCGACAAAACCATAGCTTTCGTAAAGCCGTCTTGCGGCGAGGAAATCGGGTGTGGAGCCGGTTTCCAGATAGATGGTTGTTGCCTGTTCCGCGCGGGCCTGATGCAGAAGAAACTCGAGCATCTGACGTCCGGCGCCGCTGCCGCGGGCCTCGGCAAGGGTGTGCATTGATTTCAATTCGCGCCCACCGCCTGACAAGGTTTTGAGCGCGCCCATCGCAATCGCCGTGCCCTCGCGCCGCAGCAGGAAGAAGGCCACATCCGGGGCGTCAAGCCCGCTGCCGTCGAGCGCGTGGCAGCTCTCTTCGGGGGATTGTGCGGCCATCTGGTCCAGGTGACGGCGGATCAGAGACCGGGCCTCAGGCTCTGCCGGGCTGGCGCGGGTGATGGCAATCGTGGCGGGCATTGGGGGCTATCCTCTGATCGGGCCGTGCCCCGTTTAGGGGCTGTATCTTTGTCCGCAGAGTCCCCAAAAGCCCACGTCAGCGCAAGCGGTTCTGCGGCACTGAGACGACCGGCTGGGCCGCGCGCTGCGCGGTTGCCTAAAATTTAGGCAGATGACGGCGGGGCGACGGACCCGCCGCCCCGGTCTCTCAGAGGGGGGCCATTTCAGAGGCGAGGAAGGCCTCGGGGCTGGCGACCTCCTCCAGACGGCGGCCGCGAATCTGCCAGAACCGGTTGCCAACCGCGCGCAGGAAACTGCGGTCATGGCTCACCAGGAGACAGGCGGCGCCATGGGCGACCAGCTCTGCCTCCAGGGCTTCCTGTCCTTCGATATCCAGATGGTTTGTCGGTTCATCCAGCAGATAGAAATTCGGATTTTTGAGCCGCAGAAGCAGCATCGCCAGCCGCGCCTTCTGCCCGCCTGAGAGTGCCGCCACTGATGCGTCCTGCAGGACGAATTTGACCCCGGCACCAGCCAGAAGGCTGCGCGCGGATTGGTCGCCAACATCTGAGGCCGCCGTGATCAGCGCCAGCGGGGTATCCTGCCCGGACAGCTGGCTGAGGTGCTGATCCGAATAGGCCGGGACAACCGAGGGCGCGCATTTGATATCTGCGTGTGTGCCGGTCAGGGCCTGTTGGATCATTCGGACCAACTGCGTTTTGCCGGTGCCATTGGCGCCCAGCAGGACGATGCGGTCGCCGGGGGTAATCCACTTCTGGCCCGTGCAATAAAGCGGCCGTCCATCTGGTGTGTCCACCATGACATCATTTAATGTGATCAATGCTTTGGCATGGGTTCCACTGTTGCCCAGCCGGATGTCGCCTGCGGAATGTTCGCGGTGCGCGGGTGTTGCCGCAGCCTCCAGCCGGTCGGCGCGATCCGCGAGCTGCTTGGTCTTGGTCAACAGCAGATCGGAGCCGGAGTTGGTGCCGACATTCTTCAGCTTGGCCGCCTGCTGGCGCAGCTGTTGAGCTTTCTTCAGGTCGTTGCTGTGGCGGCGCGCCTCGGCGGCGTCATGGTCGTCCAGAGCGCTGCGGGCGGCGGAAAACGGCAGCTGAAACACCCGCGATCCCTCAGTGCGCAGGAACAGGGTGCGCGTGGTCGTGGCATCGAGAAAGGCGCGGTCATGGGAGGTGATCACCATCGGCAGATCGCGCGGGCGCTGCGACAGCCAGCCTTCCAGAAAGGCGATGCGTTGCAGATCCAGATGATTAGTCGGTTCATCCAGCAGCAGCAGATCCGGCGTATTGATCCAGGCGGCAGCAAGCATGGCGGTGCGTTGCCAGCCGCCGCTGAGCGTGCCCAGCGGCTGGTGCTGCAAGTCATAAGGCACCTGTAGCTCATCCAGCACCACATCGACGCGCCAGCTTTCGTAATCGGCCTGATCGGCGGGCAGCGCGGCCAGCACCCAATCATAAAGCGTGATGGGCAGCGCCTCAGCGGGCAGGCTTTGTGTCACATAGCCGATACGCAGGCCACGGGCGCGGGTGATCTCGCCTGTTGTTGGGGCCAGCTCATTGGCGAGACAGGCCAGAAGGGTAGATTTCCCGCGCCCATTGGCGGCGACCAGACCGATACGGTCGCCTTTTGAAAGGGTCAGGGAGAGGTCGGAAAACAGCGGGTCGCCAAGGGTAATACCCAAGGCATTGAGATTGATGACAGACATGGAAAACTCGGGTCAAGAAGATATGGCCGCGGCAGCGGCAATAGGCAGACCAGGTCTGAAACTGTCCTCTGGCCAGCCCTGCAAACGGATTTACAGGGCCAGACGGGGGCCGTGCTGAAGTCGGCGGATGATACGCATGTTCAGCTGATGCCCTCCCATTGTGTATGTGACCTTTGCCTCAGGCTAGGAAACTGAGCCGCCGTTGGCAAGGGGGCCGTGGGGCGTGCATGAGAGATGCGCTGCGATGCCTTTACCAATTCTTAGACCCGCGTGGAGGATAGTCACGATCAGTTGCATTTGCCTCAAATAGGGAAGACTAAAAATTGCTTAAAACACAATCGCCGAACCCCGTCTCGCTGGTCACACATGCGGGGGGCGCGGATGCCGGGACATTGGTGCAGCTTGCGAAATCCGCCTCCCTCGGGGATGGCGGGGTGCAGACCTCCCGCCTGTTGTCGCAGGCGTTGCGCCTGGATCCCCACCACCATGAGGCGCAGGTTCTGCAGGAGCGGCTGCATCAGACGTTTGTGCCGCGCTGGCATTTTCCCATGCTGGCAGATCAGGCGCGCAACCGCGCCTATGCTGAGGCCATCGCAATGAAGGTGAAACCCGGAGACATCGTGCTGGATATCGGCTGTGGCGCGGGACTGACGGCGATGCTGGCGGCACGGGCCGGGGCCAAACATGTCTATACCTGCGAACAGCAGCCGCTGATCGCGCAGGCGGCCCGACGGGTCATCGCCGACAATGGTCTGAGCGACCGCATTACGGTTCTTTCGAAGTGGTCGCATGAGATTGTCATCGGCGTCGATATGCCGGAGCAGGCTGATGTGGTGGTCTCCGAAATCGTGGATGCGGTGCTGCTGGGAGAGGGGGCGCTGGATACGCTGAGCCATGCGATGTCCGCTCTGGCCAAGCCGGGTGCGCGGGCGATCCCAGAAACCGGGACATTGGTGGCCCAGTTGGTTGAGAGTGAGGCGTTGCTGCAGCAATGGCGGCCGCAGGCGGCGGAGGGGTTCGACCTCAGCGCGTTTCATCATCTGGCGCGTGTGGCCCAGATCACGCCCGGCGATTTCAAGGCCTGCGGGCTGCGACCTCTGGGACCGGGCACGGATCTGTTTCAGTTTGATTTTACCCGCCCCAATGTGACACCGGCGCGCAGCAGCCAGCGGTTGAGCTGCAGCCATAGCGGTGTGGTGCATGCGGTCTTTGTCAGCTTTGAGATGCAGCTGGCACCGGGGATCGGGCTGACAAACGGGCTTTATTCGGATGGGCATTGGGGGCGGACGGCGTTCCTGCTGGATGCGCCCCGTCGGCTGTCGCCCGGCGATTGCCTGCAGGTGACAGCGCAGCATGACGCGGCCGCGCTGAGCGTGTCGGTCCATGATGCAGAGCCTGCGGCGGATCGCGCTGAGGTCTGGCTGCAGCCTGCCTGGCGGCTGGAGGCGGAACCGTCCGAACCGAAGCCTCTGGCTGCGGTGGACTATCCGGTCTGGACACCGACGCCTGGCGCGCCGGTTGAGGCGCCGGTCCGTGCCTATTCCTGACCCTCGGCGCGCAGCCTTTGCCAAGGCTGCGCCTGCGCAATGGGGGTGGTCGGGCTGAGCGTATGTGATCAGTCGTTGCCGTTGGTCATTGGCGCCTGCCATTGAGGCCTGTCATCGAGGCCTGTGATCACGGCCTGAACTCAGGATTTGTGGTCACGGCCTGCCGCTGCTTGTCATGTAAAAAGGGGGCGCTTCGCAAGAGGCAGCCCCCTTATTCTTGTGAACACAACTACGCCTGCATATTGGCGTGGCGGCCGGCTTGACCAGACAGCCTATTGTTGGGGGGACCCCAGCCTCTGCGCCACCACTGGCCTGTGATGTTTTGCTGGGGCTTGCGACGGGAAACGCGGGGCTGGAAACTGCGGACCGGTTTGCGACGGATCATATGCGCCCTGGCTCTGCCTCATGTGGCGGGGAGGATTGGGGCAACGAAAAAGGCGCACCCGAAGGGGCGCGCCTTTGTTCTTGGGCTGAACGCCGCAGGATCAGAAATCTTCCCATCCGGCGGCTGCCTTAGTTGGGCTGGCGTCAAAGAAATCATCGTCACCATGCGCCGAGGGCGCGGGGTTTGGCGCAGCCGGTGGCTGGGCCTTTGCAGGTGGCCGGGCTGGTGCGGGGCTGTTTGAAGCCATTGCCACCACATTGCCTGCGGCCTTGCGGGTCTTGAATACCGAAACCTGACGGGCCAGTTCATTGGCGTCGTTGCGCAGGATCTGGCTGGCTGCGGTGGATTCCTCGACCATGGCGGCATTGTGCTGGGTCACCTGATCCAGCTGGGTGACGCCGGTGTTGATCTCGCCCAGCGTGGTGGATTGCTCCTGCGCGCCGGTTGCGATGCCGCTGACGTGACCAGAGATGGTGGCGACCCGATCGATGATCTGCTTCAGTTCCTCGCCGGCGCGGCCGACAAGGTCCACACCCTCACCTACGTGGCTGGTGCTCTCGCTGATCAGTGCTTTGATCTCCTGCGCGGCATCCGATGAGCGTTGCGCCAGGGCGCGCACTTCGGATGCGACGACGGCAAAGCCACGTCCGGCCTCGCCCGCGCGGGCGGCTTCGACGCCAGCGTTCAGGGCCAGAAGATTGGTCTGGAACGAGATGTCGTCGATGACCGAGATGATCTGAGAGATCTGTTCCGAAGACTTTTCGATCTTGGACATGGCATCCACGGCACGGGTGACGACCTCGCCGCTGTTGACGGCAGTTTCCTTGGCCTCGGATACGATGCCCTCGACCTCACGCGCGCCATCCGCTGCGGATTTTACGCTGACGGTCAGCTGCTCCATCGCGGCGGCCGTTTCTTCCAACGTGGCTGCCTGCGATTCGGTGCGTTGTGACAGATCACCGGAGGATTGGCTGATTTCCTCGGCACTGGCGCGGATCCGCGAGGAGTTTTCGATCACCGCATCGATGATGCCGACCATCTTGTCGACGGTTTTGTTGAAATTCTGTCGCAGGCTTTCGTAGTCGGCCGAGAATTCCTCATCAATGGTCTGCGACAGATCCCCTTCGGAGAGCGTCTGAAGCCCGACGTTCAGACGCTCCACAACCAGCTTCTGTGCGGCCTGATCGGCATGGCGCTGTTTTTCGACGGTGCGGGCCGCAGAGAGTTGAGCCTTCAGTGCCTCAATGTGACGTGCAATCAGGCCGATTTCATCGCCGCGCGTCTGGTGTTCTGTGTCATGGTCATAGTCCCCATCGGCGAGGCGGTTGATGGCGGTGGCCACATCACCAAGGGGGCGGGACATCATCGACCGCAACGCAACCACGGAAAGGCCCAGCATGACCACAAAGGCGCCGCCGGCCGCAAGGAAGGACAGCAGCTGGTTCGGGGCAACTTCGGCAAAGGCCACATCCGGCGACCAGACCATGCCGACAGCGCCAACCACGACAGTGCCTTCGGCCCCCGCTGTTGCTGGTGCAGCGACGAGATAGCCGTTCTCGCTATACTCCATCTGATTGGTTTCCATCGCTTTTTGGGCGACGAGCGTCAGCTCGGCGATTTCGGCCTCTGTCGCGACGCCGGTGGAGGCGACCGTCTTACCCTTGCCGTTGATCGCGATGCCGTGGTTGGCGCGACCGTTCGACAGCTCGATCAGCGATTCAAGATCGCTTTCAAGGCGATCGGTGTCGCCAAAGCGAATTGCGCCGCCGCTGCGCGCGGCCACAGTTACGGTGACGCCTTCGGCCAGCGTCCGCACACCGCTGTCGACAGCTTCACCCAGAATTTTCTGGTTCTCCCAGGTTAGAAACAGGGTGACCACAAGGGTGGACACTGCAATGAGCAGGCTGCATTTGGCAAAGACAGAGAGCCTGTTCAGGGCCGCACGTGCAGGGTTTCGGAATTTCATTTCAGCACCTTTCAATCACCGTTGCGCGGAACCGGCGCGCGGGCGGTATGTGTGTCGGATCACAACCGACAGCCCCCAATGGGCAGCCGCGCTATCGGGCTGCCTCGCTTCACGAAAGGGGTGACCGGAATTGGACACCCCAGAAAACCATGCCCGATTGGGGGCGGCGACATGGCGAACACAACATGGCATGCCTTTGCACAGGCTTGGATGCCGGTAGTCAGCAAGCGCGAAATTGCGCGGCCCCAATTAAGACAAAAAACGACAGAAAAAGGCGCGGCTACCCCGCGGCACAACTGCAGACACCGCCCTGAAACGGACGTGCAGCGCGCGTATCGGACCGGGGCTGGCCGGTTGGTAAGAGGCCGGTTCGTGACTCGCCGGTTCGCGACAGGGCGGCGGATCGTCGTGATCGTGGCCACCATCTGCGCGATAACCAACTTGAGGTCCGCCCGTCGTTCCAAGGTCTGCTCCTTTTCATGACATGTGCGTCTGCACATATTCGGCGGGTAGCATAGCCATCAGGACTTACCGGTGAATTAATGGCTCAAGCGGCAATGACCGGCGCCTCGCCAGGTTGGGCGTTTTGCGCTGTGATATCGGTGTGGGACGGTCGGTCTTTGCGCAAGATGATGATTCATTTGTGGTTTTGCGTCGCGTTGACGGTGCTGTTTCTATGCCCTTGACGCTGGAATGAGGTCCGTTTCCGTAAGGGTTCGTGTGAAATTTTCTGTCGTAAAGTCTCTGCAGGGTGGTATTTTATCTATATTCCATCGTGTTTTGCGTCATTTAAAATTTATCTGGCTTTTTATTTTCCGTTGATTCTCCAAGCTGTTGGAAGAATTCACCGGGTTTGGCTTCACTTTCTGCTGCACGGACGGGTTGAAACCTAACGCCAGACATTTACTAAGGGGCGTGGTGACGTTTTTGGGGAACGAATGCAGGCAAAACACCTTGACAGAGGGTTTCGCCGCCACCGGAGGCTCATTTTGCCGCTGACGTAAGGAGACTATTGTTGGATACATATTCCGGATCACCCAAGACAGAGGCCGTTGAGGCTGTGGATCAGATCGCGCATCAGGGGGCGGAAGACGATCTGAGCGATTTCGAGTTTGCCTTGATGCGGACGTTTGAGGGATTTGCACGCTGGCAATCAGAATGTCTGGGTCTGGTATCGGATCTGGCGGCCTCGGGTCCTGAAATCACCTTGTTGAATGTAATCCGCATGAATGACCGGCCCAAGACGATCAAGGAACTGGCCCGGGTCACCAACCGTGATGACGTGCCAAATATTCAGTATTCGCTGCGCAAGCTGGCCTCTGCGGGTCTGATCCGCAAGACCGGGTCCGGGCGTGGCGGAGTAACCTATTCGGCGACTGATGACGGGCTGGAGATAACCGCAGCCTATGATGTACAGCGCCGCAAGCTGTTGCTGCAGGCGCTGGAGCAGGTGCCGGGCGTGGAAAATCGAGTGGGCGAGGCGACGCGGGTCCTGAATATCCTGACCGGCATCTACGATGGCATTGCCCGTTCGGCAACGGCTCAGCGGCAAGCCTAAGGTCCGCCCGGCGCCGATCCGTCTGCTGGAACCCGCCGACGTCTGTCGCTCTCTCGACAGAGAGTGAATTTCGGTGCAGGGTGGCCTGCGCCCATGCGTGTTCGGCCAATCGCTCCTCCGGTGGAGGGGGCGGGCACGGATCGGGTGCTCCGGCAGCAGCATGGACGTAGAGCGGTGATTGAACTCAAGGATCTGAGGTTGTTGAGCGCCCTGGCGCGCCATCGGCATTTTGCCAAGGCGGCGCAGGACAGCGGCATGTCGCAACCGGCGTTTTCCATGCGGATCCGCAATCTTGAGGACCGTCTTGGCGTGTCGATCGTGCGCCGTGGGAACCGCTTTCAGGGCCTGACCGAAGAAGGCATGATGATCGTGCGGCGGGCGCGCAGCATTCTGGATGATGCCAAGGCGTTGGAACAGGAGGTGGCGGCGGCGCGCGGGGAGGTCACTGGCACGCTGGTGCTGGGCGTGGTGCCAACGGCGACGGCGTATGCAGCGCAGCTGGTGGACCGGTTGCATCTGGCCCACCGGCGGGTGCTGGCACGGGTTGAGGTGCTCAGCTCGCTGGTGATCCAACAGCGGCTGTTTGATGGCACCATTGATGCCGGCGTGACCTATCACGACAGTCTGGGCCCGGATCAGGTGAGCATTCAGCCGCTCTATGAAGAGACATATGTGCTGGTCGCGCCGGCGGCTATGGTGGCGGAGCGTCCCGCGGGCGCTGAGGGCATCACTTGGGCGGAGGCGGCGGATCTGCCGCTGAGCCTGTTGGAACCGCAAATGCAGAACCGGCGTATTCTGGACCGGATCTTTGCCGATCAGGGGTTGCGGCCTGAAGTGCGTTCGGAATCCAGCGGGTTCATGGCGGCGATGGTGATGGCGCGGGCGGGATCGGTTGCGACAATCCTGCCGCAGGCGCTTGTCGAGGCGCTGGGTACGCTGGACGGGACAACGGTGCTGCCGCTGACGGACCCGGCCCCAACCAAACCGATTGCGATGGTGACGCTGGACCGTCAGCCTGCCTTGACCACGGTGCAGGCCCTGCGAGCGGTGGTTGACGATTTCGTGCAATAAGCGTTCGTTATCGTACCTTCGAAATTTCCGATTTGACGATAGGCTTCTCCAATGGAATGCCGCCTTAACTGGCGACGCGAAGTGGAGGTCATTGTGGCACCTTTGGACAATAGCAAGGGCGTGTGGAAATCTGGCAAAGGCAAGGGGCGCAAAACCCCCAAGGGCCGACAGCTGGAGGATCAGGCGCATAGCGAGGTTCTGGACCTGATTGGTGACCAGCCCCGCAATCGGGATTTGCTGATCGAATTCCTGCATCTTATTCAGGATAAATACGGCTGCCTCAGCGCGGCCCATATTCGCGCCCTCGCTGAGGAACTGCGCACCGGGCAGGCGGAGATCTATGAGGTTGCGAGTTTCTACGCCCATTTCGATGTGGTGCGCGAAGGCGAGACACCGCCACCGGCGCTGACCATCCGGGTTTGTGACTCGCTGTCCTGCGAGCTGGCGGGGGCCGAAGCGCTGCAAAAGGCGTTGGAAGATGGGCTGGATGCCTCTCAGGTCCGCGTTCTGCGCGCGCCCTGCATGGGCCGCTGCGACACGGCGCCGGTGCTGGAAATTGGCCACAATCACATCGACCACGCGACGCCCGAGAAGGTACAGGCCGCGATTGCGGCAGATGATACCCATGCGCATATCCCCGCGTATGAAACCTTTGCCGCTTATGAGGCGGACGGCGGCTATGCCACGTTGAAAGACCTGCGTGCGAATGGCGACTGGGAAGCGGTTCAGGCCAAAGTCAAGGAAGCCGGTCTGCGCGGTCTGGGCGGCGCTGGCTTCCCGTCCGGCACCAAATGGGGCTTTGTGCGGGCCAACGAAGGCCCGCGTTATCTTGCCGTGAACGGCGATGAGGGTGAACCGGGCACCTTCAAGGATCGCTACTACCTTGAGCGCACGCCGCATGTCTTCCTTGAGGGGATGCTGATTGCCGCCTGGGCGGTCGAGGCCGAGAAAGCCTTTATCTATATGCGCGACGAATATCCGGCAGTGCTGGAAATTCTGCGCCGTGAAATCACCGCGCTGGAAGAGGCTGGTATCGTCGAGGCAGGCTATATCGACCTGCGCCGCGGGGCAGGGGCCTATATCTGCGGTGAAGAATCCGCGATGATTGAATCGATCGAAGGCAAGCGCGGCGAGCCGCGTCACCGCCCGCCGTTCGTGGCGCAGGTGGGCATCTCCGGCCGTCCGACGTTGGTTCACAACGTCGAGACCCTGTATTGGGTCTGCAAGGTCAACCGCGAGGGGCCGGAATGCCTGAACTCGGTTGAGAAGAACGGTCGCAAGGGGCTGCGCAGCTATTCGGTGTCGGGTCGGGTGAAGAACCCGGGCGTGCATCTGCTGCCTGCCGGGTCGACCATCACTGACATCATCGAGGCCTGCGGCGGTATGCTGGATGGCCACGCGTTCAAAGCGTATCAGCCGGGCGGCCCGTCCTCTGGCCTGTTGCCCGCGTCGATGCATGACATTCCGCTCGATTTCGACACGTTGCAGCCGCATGGAACCTTCATCGGGTCCGCCGCTGTTGTGGTGCTGTCCGACAAGGACTCGGCCCGCGATGCGGCGCTGAACATGCTGCGCTTTTTCGAGGATGAAAGCTGCGGCCAGTGTACCCCCTGCCGGGTGGGTTGCGAAAAAGCCGTCAAGCTGATGGGCGAAAAGAAGTGGGATCAGGGGCTGTTGGAAGAGCTGAGCGCCGCGATGGTTGATACGTCGATCTGCGGTCTGGGACAGGCCGCACCCAACCCGATCCGCCTGACCATCAAACACTTCCCCGAGGAGGTATAAGCCATGAGCGATAAAATCACTTTCACACTCGATGGCGAACAGGTCACGGCAGACGCAGGCCTGACCATCTGGGAAGTCGCCAACGGTCGCGGGCTGAAAATCCCGCATCTGTGCCACAAGCCGCAGCCCGGCTACCGTCCGGATGGCAATTGCCGCGCCTGTATGGTGGAGATCGAAGGCGAGCGCACGCTGGCAGCCTCCTGTATCCGGGAACCCGCTGAAGGCATGGTTGTCACCACCAACAACGCGCGGGCTGAGAATGCCCGCAAGATGGTGATGGAACTCTTGGTGGCTGACCAGCCGAAGAAGGAAGAGGCGCGCGATAAGTCCTCGCATCTGTGGGATATGGCGGAGCTGAACGGGGTTTCAGAGTCGCGGTTCCCCAAGCTGGAAAAGGACCGCATCCCGCTGCTGGACGACAGCCATGTGGCGATGAAGGTCAATCTGGACGCCTGTATTTCCTGTAACCTTTGCGTGCGGGCCTGCCGCGAAGTACAGGTGAATGACGTGATCGGTATGGCCGGCCGTGGGCATGATGCCTATCCGGTGTTTGACATTGCGGATCCTATGGGCGCGTCGTCCTGTGTGGCTTGCGGTGAATGCGTGCAGGCTTGCCCGACCGGCGCGCTGATGCCCGCGACCGTGATGGACGACAATCAGGTTGGTGACAGCAAGGACTATGATTCCGAGACCGAAAGCGTCTGCCCGTTCTGCGGTGTCGGCTGCAAAGTGTCGCTGAAGGTCAAGGACGGCAAGGTCAAACATGTCGAGGGCATCAATGGCCCCGCGAACGAAGGCCGCCTCTGCGTCAAGGGTCGATTTGGTTTCGATTATATTCACCACCCGCACCGGCTGACCAAGCCGCTGATCCGCCGCGATGACGCGCCGGCCAAGGGCCTGAACGTCGATCCGGGCAATCTCTCCACCCATTTCCGCGAAGCGACCTGGGAGGAGGCGATGGATCTGGCCGGCAAAGGCCTGATGAAGCTGCGGGACGAAGACCCGAAATCGGTTGCGGGCTTTGGTTCTGCGAAATGCACCAACGAAGAGGCCTACCTCTTCCAGAAGTTCATCCGTCAGGGCTTCAAGCACAACAACGTCGACCACTGCACCCGTTTGTGTCACGCCTCCTCGGTTGCGGCGCTGATCGAGAACGTCGGCTCCGGCGCGGTGACCGCGACCTTCAACGAGATTGAGAACGCAGATGTGGCGATCGTCATCGGTTCCAACCCGATCGAGAACCACCCGGTGGCGGCGACCTACTTCAAGCAGTTCACCAAGCGCGGCGGCAAGCTGATCGTGATGGATCCGCGCGGCGTTGGCCTGCGCCGGTTCGCGACCGAGATGGTGCAGTTCCGCCCTGGTGCAGACGTGTCGATGCTGAACGCGATCATGAATGTGATCGTTGAAGAAGAGCTCTACGACAGCCAGTACATCCATCGCTGGACCGAGAATTGGGAAGCCGAGAAAGAGCACCTGAAGCAGTTCACCCCCGAGAAGATGTCGGAGATCTGCGGTATTGAGCCGGACCAGCTGCGCCGTGTTGCCCGGATCTTTGCCGGTGGGAATGCGGGGCTGATCTTTTGGGGCATGGGGATTTCCCAGCACATTCACGGCACGGATAATTCGCGCTGCCTGATCTCGCTGGCGCTGATGACCGGCAATGTTGGCAAGCCGGGCGCCGGCCTGCACCCGCTGCGCGGCCAGAACAACGTGCAGGGCGCGTCTGATGCGGGCCTTATCCCGATGTTCCTGCCCGATTATCAGACGGTGACATCGGATGATGTGCGCAAATCCTTCACCGATGTCTGGGGTGGCGGCGACTTCTCGAACGAGAAGGGCCTCACCGTGACCGAGATTGTCGACCAAGCATATGCGGGCAACATCAAGGGGATGTACATTCAGGGCGAAAACCCGGCGATGTCCGACCCGGATGCCGATCACGCGCGGGAGGCCTTTGCCAAGCTGGAGCTGATGATCGTTCAGGACATCTTCCTGACCGAGACGGCGAACTATGCCGACATCATCCTGCCGGCCTCGGCGCTTTATGAAAAGAACGGCACCGTGTCCAACACCAACCGTCAGGTGCAGCGGGTGCGCCCCGCCGTGGCACCTCCGGGTGAAGCGCGCGAGGACTGGAAAGTCACCGTGGAACTGGCGCGGCGCATTGGTTTGCCCTGGGACTACAAGGATGTCAGCGAAGTCTTTAACGAGATGAAGCTGAACATGAAGTCCCTGAACAACATCACCTGGGAGCGTCTGGAAACCGAGACTATCACCTATCCGTCGCTGCACGAGACCGACCCCGGTCAGGCGATTGTGTTCGGCGATGGCTTCCCGCGCCCCGAAGGCCGCGCCCGCTTTACCCCGGCCTCGGTGATCCCACCGGATGAGGCACCGGATGCGGAGTATCCGATGATCATGACCACCGGCCGTCAGCTGGAGCACTGGCATACCGGCTCGATGACGCGCCGGTCACTGGTGCTGGATGCGGTGGAGCCGGAGGCGAACTGCTCGCTCAACCCGCGCACGCTGAAGCTGATGGGCGTTGAGCCGGGCGAAATGGTGCGCCTGTCCACCCGTCGCGGTTCAATCGAGATCATGGCGCGGGCAGACCGGGCCATCGCCGAGGACATGGTGTTCGTGCCCTTTGCCTATGTGGAAGCGGCCGCCAACATCCTGACCAATCCGGCTCTGGACCCCTATGGCAAGATCCCCGAGTTTAAATTCTCGGCCGTGAAGGTCGAGAAGATCGAAGGGCAGATCGCAGCCGAGTAATCCGGTATAGCTGGCAGAGGTAACAGAGCGGGCGCGAAACCAGGGGTTTCGCGCCCGTTTCATCTCGTAGCGCCGGGCTGGCGCCCGGCGCGGGCGTGGCCCGTTCCAGCGTTGGAAACAAGGACGAACCGTGTCGGGCGCATGAGATGCTGCCGGGCGCGACCTGCGCTGGGCCCTAGGGGCGCGGCGCCTGACCCAACGGGAGGTGGTGGCTTTGCCGCCAGCCGACGGGCGGGAGCGTTTATGAGAGAGGAGTGGCGGTTAGGCCAAAAGCGTGATCGCGCTCTTGCCGGCGGCTTGTCGCAGCGCGTGGACCTCCTGCAGCTCGGGGTCGTTGATCCAGCCCTTGGCGGCCTCTGGGCTGGCAAACTGGAGGATCACCCCGATGCCGGTTGTGTCTCGTTCACCCTCAATAACCGTCTGAGTTGGGGTGGAGACCAGCACCTTGGCGCCGTGTTTTTGCAGTGCCGCCCCTGCTTTCTCGCGGTAGGCGGCCATGGTGTCCGGGTCTTTCAGCAGGAGGTTTACATATACATAGGCCATATTCTGTCCTTTCAGCGTTGATAGGGATCTGATGCCAAGAGGCTGTCCGCAAGAAAACACATGCATTTGCGCATCCAGCATGCGAAAACGCATGTATGCAGATCAACTGGGATGACATGCGGACCATTCTGGCGCTGGTGCGGGCAGGATCCCTGGCCGGGGCCGCGCAGGCGCTTTCCGTCAGCTACACCACCGTCGCGCGCCGGGTGCAGCGGGCCGAGGATATGTTGGGGCGACCGTTGTTTGAACGCCGCCCCGATGGCTATCTGGCCACCGCGGAGGCTGAAGAACTGGCCGCAGCGGCCCGGCGCATGGAGCAGGCGGAGCAATCGGCGCTGCGCAATCTGTCAGGGGCGGATCAAAGCCTTGCGGGTGAGCTGGTGCTGACGGCGCCACAGCTGTTGATCCAGTCTCATCTGGCGCCCTTTCTCGCTGAGTTCTGCGCGACCCATCCGGAGATTGCGCTGACCGTGCGGGCGACAAACAACGTGCTGGACCTGACCCGGCGCGAGGCGGATCTGGCGATCCGGATCAGCAAGACGCCGGGCGACACTCTGGTGGGCCTGCATCTGGCCGATCAGAAAACCGCCTGCGTGGCGCGGCCCGATCTGGTGGCACAGGCGGTCGCCGACCCGGAGGCGCCGCTCGATTGGGTGATCTACAGCGGCTATGACGCGCCACCAAAGGCCGCGTTGCAGCGCTATCCCAATTACCGGATACGGGCGCGGTTTGACGACATGACCTCGCTGATTGCGGCGGCCAAGGCCGGAATGGGAGCGGTCAGGATGCCGGTGTATCTGGGACGGAGCGATCCGGATCTGGAGCCGCTGCCGGGGATTGCGCCGCAGGACTACGCGCCGATCTGGGTGCTGAGCCATCAGGATTTGCTGCAATCCGCCAAGGTCCGTCACTTCAAACGCGGGTTGAAACGGTTCTTCCGCAGCCGAGAGCGAGAGTTCACTTCTTTTGAACAAGGGATCACTGGGTGACCCGGCAGTTGGGGGAGCGCCGGAGCGGTGTCGCGCAAGACTGTTGACGGCGTCGGAAATTGACCTGACACATTTGTCCAGAACTGTGAACTTGTCAGTGGGTCCCGGGCGGCGGTGCGGGTATCCCGCCCCCTTTTGCAGGAGCCTGTTATGTCCAACGACCCTTTGCTGCAGCCCTATCAGCTGAAACATCTCACCCTGCGCAATCGGATCATGACAACCAGTCATGAACCGGCCTACCCGGAAGAGGGGATGCCAAAGGAGCGTTATGCGGCCTATCACGCAGAACGGGCCAAGGCGGGCGTGGCGCTGGCGATGACGGCGGGCTCTGCGGCGGTGTCGCGTGACAGCCCGCCGGTGTTCAACAATATCCTCGCCTATAAGGATGAGGTGGTTCCCTGGATCCGCAATCTGACTGACCAGCTGCATGAGCATGGTTGCGCGGCGATGATCCAGCTGACCCATCTGGGGCGCCGCACCGGTTGGGACAAGGGGGACTGGCTGCCCTCAATCAGCTCCTCGCGCCACCGCGAACCTGCACACCGCGCGTTTCCGAAGCTGGCGGAGGATTGGGACATCACCCGGGTCATCGCCGATTTCGCTGATGCCGCGGAGCGGATGAAGGAAGGCGGCATGGACGGGATCGAACTGCAGGTCTATGGCCATCTGCTGGATCAATTCTGGTCGCCGCTGACCAATGATCTGGACGGACCTTACGGGGGGCAGACGCTGGACAGCCGGATGGCGCTGCCGATGGCGGTGCTGACGGCGGTCCGTGAGCGGGTGGGGGATGAGTTTATCGTTGGCCTGCGGTATACAGCGGATGAGGCCGAGGCGGGCGGGATCACCCCGGAGGAGGGACTTGAGATCTCCAAACGCTTGGCCGCCAGCGGAATGGTGGATTTCCTGAATGTGATCCGGGGTCGCATCCACACGGATCCGGCGATGACCGATGTGATCCCGGTGCAGGGGATGCCGTCGGCGCCGCATCTGGATTTTGCCGGTGCGGTCCGGCAGGCGACAGGCCTGCCCACCTTTCATGCGGCCCGTATCCCCGATGTGGCCACCGCCCGCCATGCGATTGCCAGCGGTCTGCTGGATATGGTGGGTATGACCCGTGCCCATATGGCTGATCCCCATATCGTGCAGAAAATTACCGAGGGGCGCGAGGATGACATCCGCCCCTGTGTCGGCGCCACCTATTGTCTGGACCGGATCTATCAGGCGGGAGAGGCGCTGTGCATTCATAACGCCGCAACCGGACGCGAGCTTAGCATGCCGCATGTGATCAGCCCGGCTGAGCAGCACAAAAAGGTGGTGATTGTTGGCGCTGGCCCCGGTGGGCTGGAGGCGGCGCGGGTCGCGGCGGAGCGGGGGCATGCGGTCACCGTCTTTGAGGCGGCACCTGACCCTGGCGGGCAGCTGCGGCTCACTGCGCGGACCCCGCGCCGTCGGGAGATGATGGGCATCATCGACTGGCGCATGGCGCAATGTGCGGCGCGGGATGTGCAGTTTCGCTTCAACACCTGGGCGGAGGTTGAGGATGTGACCGCGCTCTCCCCCGATGTGGTGATTGTTGCGACAGGCGGGCTGCCGAATATGCAGTTGTTTGAGACGGGAGAGGACGCGGCACATGTTGTCTCGGCCTGGGATATCATTTCGGGGGATGTCGCTCCCTCAGGCAGTATCCTCATCTATGATGAGAGCGGCGATCACCCCGCGCTTCAGGCGGCAGAGGTTGCCGCCAAGACGGGGGCAACGGTTGAGGTGATGACGCCCGACCGCGTCTTTGCTCCCAATGTGATGGCGATGAACCTGGTTCCGTATATGCGCAGCCTGCAGGACCGGGATGTGACCTTCACCGTCGCCAGGCGTCTGCTTGGGGTGGAGAAGGAGGGCAACCGCCTGAGAGCGGTGCTGGGAACCGACTATAGCGGCCATCACTCCAGCAAGCTCTATGATCAGGTCGTGCTGAACTACGGCACCCTGCCGCTGGATGATCTCTACTTTGATCTGAAGCCCCTTAGTGTGAATGGCGGAGAGGTCGATTACGACGCCTTGATCGCGGGGGAGCCGCAATCGCATGGGGTGGCAGGGCAGCGGGGCTTTCAGCTTTTTCGGATCGGCGATGCGGTTTCGGCCCGCAACACCCACGCCGCCATCTATGACGCGCTGCGTCTGGTGAAGGATATCTAACCGGTTTTTTGCTGGTTTTTTTGGATTGTGACTCGTTTTGGATTTGGGTTGGTCTGTGGATATGTTGTGCGAGTCTGTGGGTAAGTGTGATTTGGGTGTCTTTGCGGGGGAGTTCTGGCGGTGATGGGGTGGATTTCGGGTCAGAGGTACTGACTTTGTTGTGGTTTAAGTAGTTGATTTAATTGGATTATATGTTTTTCTCTCGGGAAACTTTGCTTTTCTGTCATTTTGGTGTTGCGGCCATCGGTAACTCGCCTTAGAACCCCCTTCACCGGCGGCGCTGAGGCGCTACTGAGACACACCGGACGGGACGGCGGGGACGCTGGATTGGATGGGAAACACGGCGGAGAGGCGCTGGGACGGGC